>NZ_JBFUHB010000003.1:0-303208 GCF_056402595.1 Sphingomonas sp. P3_C6 | reverse complement strand
TCGTGCAGAATAGCCGCTCGTCTGTTGATAACGACGATACCAGTTACCCGCCGTGCTCGGCGCTACGCCAAATATCGTCCCAGCCTCGCGGCACGTGCGTCCACCCGCCATCGACGCGACCACCCGCGCCCGCAAATCGTCAGAATAAGGTTTGCCCATACATGCTGACCTCCAGCCCAGTCAGCATCTTGAATCACAAAATCACCCCGCACGGAATCCTATGATTCAACTCGGTCGAATTCGACTCTAATGCCGCGGCGTCCGCCAGCGGACTTTGCTGCTGGCCGACAGGTAAAGTTCAAGTCGCCGAAACGCACGAATGAACAGTCTTATTCAACCGTTACATTCCGGTGAGTACACGCAGGTCGATGGCGTCAGCCATCGCCTTGTAGCCGGCGTCGTTGGGATGAAGCTTGTCACCGTCGTTGTAGGCCGGATTGATTTTCAGCGGATCGGCCTTGTCCGCGACCACCGGCGAAAAGTCGATCACGCCATCGAAGGCACCTGAGTTTCGGATCCAGCTGTTGACCGCCTGCCGCACCGTCTCGCCCTGCTCGCTGGCATACCCCGCGCCCTGGTAGGGAGTGAGCGTGGCGCCGATCACACGGACACCGTGCTCATGCGCGCGTTCGATGATCTGCTTGTTCGCCGCTATCAGGGCGTCGGCCGTTACCGGCTCTCCCGGTCCACGCGGTCCGAAGCCACGGCCGATATCGTTGATACCCTCCAGCACGATAACCGCTTTCACGCCAGGCACGCTCAGCACGTCACGATCGAACCGCGCGAGTGCGTTCGGACCAGCGCCATAGCCGAGCAGGCGATTGCCGCCGATGCCGGCATTCACCATCGCCCAGCGTTGCTTGCCAGGCCGTGCCGCAAGACGTTCGGCCAAACGATCGGGCCAGCCACGGAAGGCGTTGTTGGTCGAGGCAACGCCTTCGGTGATCGAATCGCCGAGCGCGACGATCACGCCTGTCCGCTCCACAGGCGCTACCTCGACCTGGGTAAGGATCACCGGCACGTTCGCCAGGCGGACTTGAGGCAGAGTCGGTGCTCCACCGCTATCACCGCTTGGCCCCGCGACATATTGCCACAGCGACCGCACGTTGCGGACCGGCAATCGCCCCGGCGCATAAAGCGAGATCGCCAGTCTATCGAGCGCCCTTACCGGCAGCGCGACAGGATCGCTCAGCAGCGGCGCGCCTGCGGGAATGTTGGTGCCGGGAAGGCCCGCAAAGGTGACGATATGGTCGGTACCGGGGACAACCGATCCGTCAGGTCCAGCGAGGCCGACGTGCATCGCGCCAATCGTCAAGGCGTCCACTCCGCCCTCGTTCGACAGGCGCAAGCGAACCGCGCTACCACCTGCCGACACCCGCACGACCTGGCGGACGGTGACGTTGATGAGGTCGGCCGTACCAGTATCGATCGGCACGTTGCCCGGGTTTTCGATGAGCCTGGGCGGGTTTGGAAGTCGTGTTGGGCCAGATGGAGAACCGAGGGGAACGGCAGGCCCGGCGAACGGTCCATTTGGACCGGCGGGCTGTTGGCCGGGCGGGGGTGGAGAGACGACATAGCCCCACGCCGCGACCCAGCTTCGATGGGACGGACCAGACGCCGTCGCTCGTTGCGGCGCGGCAGCGGCCGGAACCGACATTGCAGCCAGTGCGCAGAGCAAGGTGACGGCAAATCGAGCCATTGGCGAATATCCTCTCGTTTGCCTTTGTCTATCTCGACAAAAGCCGTCCGCGAAGAGACTATCGAATGAGCGGCAGCTCTTGAGACGTGGTCTCGGTAGCCGGTACGTCCGGACATGCCCCGGTTGTCGCCGTTCAGTTCGAGACCGGGCGGCTTTATACCTGTCTTTCAGTCGGAACGACTTGAGTATGCGGCACAGGATCGTCCAATGGTATGTACCGGGCACGTGATGAGCGGCCGGGCACATTAACGCAGGAGGAAATCTTGTCCGAAGCGCCAGAAGTCGACCTGTTGCACGCGAGCATTCAACGCGTGTGGAACGAGCGCGACGACACCGCCCGGCTCGCTGCAATCGCCGAGATCTATCACGCAGACGCAACAATCTTCGAGCCGGCACGTGCCGTCAGCGGGCATCAAGCCATCTCCGAGGTCGTGGCGGGCGTGCTTGCCGACATGCCGCCCGGGTTCCGCTTCGAAATCGATGGAACGGGCCTGGGCCATCACGGCGTCGCCACTGCGCGCTGGAAAGGCGGCCCGCCGGATGAAATCACCGTGACCGGCGTCGACGTTGCCCGTGAGAAAGACGGGAAGCTGATCGAACACTATTTCTTCTTCAATTCTGCGCAGTGAGAGATCGCAGAAGGGCCGCCATCTAAAGCGTATCGCTGAAACCGGCCGTTCAAAAGGGTACCGTATCCGCCGTGAAGCAAGACCCAGCCTACCTTGAAACGCAGAGCAGGCGACTTCACGCTCAGTATCGGCGCAATCGACTTTTCCTAAACCTCTTCCTGTCTCTCTGGACGACGTGCTTCGTAGTGTTGTTCGCCACAGCCGTGGTCGACCGGGCAGGCTCATACGGTTGGGGCTATTCTGACGATATGTGGGTGTTCGCAGATTTCGTTCTGTTGGCACCGTGTTTCTGGGCGTTCTCGACAATAATCATGAAGTTTAATTTGGCTTACATCCGCCACACCTATGGGCCGGAGCCAACCGCGTAGGTTTCGCTTGATGGCCGCAAATGGCGCGAAGCCGTCGTTTATGAGTTTACGACCTAAACATATTTAAAGGGATCGGAGAAGGGTGCGGGGCGGACGGCGTGGTCACCGCCACCTGTCCCCGGGTCGGATGTGGGCTTTGGACTGCTCCCGGAGCGGCAACCCCCGATGAACCAGGGGTCCAGAGCAGGTTCAGGCGCGTTGTGCGAGCTTCCAAAGCCGTCACCGCCAGAGGAGCATTCGTCATGGCCGGAACAACACGCATCTCGCTGAGGCTTGTCAGCGCCACCGCGCTCGCCCTCGCGCTTGCCGCCTGTGGACAGCAGCGCCAGGCCAGCATCGACAATAGCGCGACAGCACAGAATGAGCAGGCGCTCGGTGAGCTGCCGCCTTTGCCCGAGGTCCAGCCATTGGCCGAGGGGCCGGCAACACCAGTGCGGTATGCGCCGCCGGCGTCGCGCCTGCCGGGCACCCGGCCGCTCGGTTACGCCGAGGCGCCGCAGGACGATCGTTATGCCTGGATCGACCGGGCCAACCGGATCAGCGACACGATCGGCGACGCGCCGCCCGACTATGCTTTCGACTATGACGGCGTCGAGCCGTGGGTCTGGCAGACCAGCAACGATTACCTGACCTATGCCGAGCCGATCGATGACGGCTATCGCTATTATTATTACGAGCCGGGCGCCGATTATCCGTATCTCGTGCGCGATCCTCACTACAGCTATGGCTATCGCGACGGGCGGATCGCGACCGTCTATGACCGGCAGGGACGTTATCTCGCCGCCGCCGAGGCGCAGCGCCAGGCCGAGGCGGCCTCCCGCTATTACGCCCGGGCGCGGGCGCTGCGGGTGGCGGCGCGCGAGCGCGAAGGGCGCGGCGTGGCGGCGGCGCAATGGGCGGCACGCCGTCCGGTGATCGCCGCGGCGCGAAACGACTGGCGCGACGCGCGCCAGCGCGTGCCCGACTGGCAGGCCTATCGCCAGCGCCATGCCACCGAGGAGAGCCGCCAGTTCATGCCCGAGCGTGCCGCGCGTGAGCAGGCCGCTCAACGCTTCGCCACATGGCAGCGCGGCGGTGAGGCCGGCCGCCCGCCGCAGCTCTATGGGCCGAACGATCGCGGCAACCGCCGCGACGACAATCGGCAGATCGACCAGGCACGCCAGCAGGCGCAACGTGACGTGACGCAGCAGCGCGCGGCGGCGGAACAGCAACGCCGGCAGCAACAGGCAGCCGCTCAGCAGGCGCGCGACACCGGAAGCGCGCAGGCCGATGCGCAGCGCGAGGCGGCACGCCAGCGCGCAGCGAGCGAGCAGCGAACGGTGCAGGAGCGGCTGCAGCAGCAGGCGGCCCGCCGCGATCAGGCGCGGCGTGAGCATGTGACAGAACCGCAGCGCGCCGCCGACCAGCCCGGCCCGCAGGTGCGCCAGCAGGCCGAGCAACAGCGCATCCAGCAACGGGCTGCCCAGCAACAACAGGCGCAGCAACGTGTCGCCGAGCAACGCGGCCAACAGATGCGGCAACAGCGCGACGCGCAACGCCAGCAGGCCGAGCAGCAACGCTCCGCCCAACGGCAACAGATGCAGCAGCGTGAGCAGGCGCAACAGCAGGCGGCCCAGCAGCGCGCGACGCAACAGGCTCAGCAACAGGCCCAGAGACAAGCAGCGCAGCAACGGGCGACGCCACCGCGACCCCAGCCCGGCCAGGGGCCAGGCCGCGAGCATGGCAATCGGTGACGTCCCGCGCGGCAAGCGCGGCGAGGCGAAAGCCGCGATGCGCGGATGGGAAAAGGCGCAGGACCGGTTCGGCGTGCTGCCCGAAGGATTCGACCCGGGCGACTGGTCGATCCAGTCCAAGGGTAACGCGCTGCGTCCCGAGCTGGCCGATTCAGCCTTCACCCTGTGGCCGCACGACCGCGATGAGCATTGGCGGCATGTCGTGCGCACGCATTTCCTGGCCATGACGCGGACGAGAAAGGTCGCCCATGGCTAGTCGGGGCTGAAGGACGTGACCGTAGCCGGTGCCTGGAACGATGCCTGCCCGGGCTATTGGTGGTCCGAGCAGATGAAATATTACTGGCTGATCTTCAGCGATTGCCCGCGTTTCGACTATCGCGACAATTATCTGTCGACCGAAGGCAATGTGCTGAATGGGCTGAGGCGATGAACCCGCGCTGAGGGTCAGCGGCGCCCGCGATAGCTCGGCAGCGCGAGCCTCCAGTAGATCGCGGCGGCGCGCAGGCCGAAACCTGCCGCGGCCGCGATCACCGCCGCGGCGAAGGCGGGAAGGCCGAGCACCACCAGCGCGACATGCAGCCCGGCGGCGAGTGCCGCGGCCGTCACATAGAGTTCGGGGCGCATCAGGATCGATGGCTCACCCGCCAGCACGTCGCGGATGATGCCGCCGACACAGGCGGTCATCACGCCCATCAGCGCGGCCGGCACCGGCGGTACGCCAAAGGCGAGCGCCTTGGCCGCGCCGAACACGGCATAGGACGCGAGGCCGACCGCATCGAGCCAGTCGAGCGCCTTGTCCTGCCACCAGATCTGCGGGGTAACCCAGACCAGCCCCGCGACCGCGAGGCAGATCGCCGCCACGAGGGGATCATGCACCCAGAAGACCGGCGCGCCGATCAGCAGATCGCGCACCGAACCGCCGCCGACGCCGGTGATGAGTGCGAAGAAGGCGGCGGTGACCAGCGTCTGGCCGCGCCGCGTCGCCGCCAGCGCACCGGTAGTGGCGAACACGGCGATGCCGAACAGGTCGAGCCAGGGAAGGATCGATCCGAATTGCCAGGGCGCGTGGGGGAGCATGCCGCGTTCTATCGCCCGCAACCGATCGGCGCAAAGGCGCAAAGGCGGCTGGAAAGTCGCGGCGTGCTGGGACATAGCGATGTCATGCAACGCTATCGCCCGTCGATGATCGCCCTTGCCATCTGCCTCGCCGCGCTTGCCGGTTTTGTCGATGCCCTCGCCTATTCGAGCCTTGGCGGATTCTTCGCCTCGTTCATGAGCGGCAACACGACCCGGCTCGGCGTCGCCTTCGCGACCGAGCGTCACGAGGAAGTGCGGATGGCGGGCGCCCTGCTGCTCAGCTTCGTCAGCGGGGTGATGATCGCGACGGTGATCGCCCGGCGCTGGGCGAAGCACGCGCAGGCGGCGGTGATGATCACGGTGACGCTGCTGCTCGGGGTGGCCGCGACGATCATGCAGGTCCAGCCCAATAATCGGGCGCTGCTGCTGCTCGCCGCCGCGATGGGGGCCGAGAATGGCCTGTTCCTGCGCGATGGCGAGGTGAGCATCGGGCTGACCTATATGACCGGATCGCTGGTGCGCATGGCGCAGCGGCTGGCCGGGGCACTGATGGGCGATGCCGATCGCTGGACCTGGACGCGCTATCTGGCGCTGTGGCTGGGTTTCGTGAGCGGCGTGGTCATGGGGGCGCGCTGTTATGGCGCGTTCGACAATGGGGCGCTGTGGCTGGCGACCGGGGCAGCGGCGGTGCTGACAGGGGTGGTCGCGCTGATGGCGCGCGGCAGCGAGCCGGCCGGGCCCTGGGGTGTTCGGGCGGTTTGAGCGCCGGCCACCGTTCCCCGGCGGAGGCCGGGGTCCAGTTGGAATGGCTTAAGTAACGACGCGCAACGCCCCATTACGATCGTCCCCCGACTGGGCCCCGGCCTTCGCCGGGGAGCAGTAAGGGGGCAAAGGCTTAGATGTGGATCGGCTTGCCGAGCACCGCCATCGCGGCTTCCTTGATCGCTTCCGAATGGGTCGGATGGGCGTGACAGGTATAGGCGATGTCCTCGGACGTCGCGCCGAACTCCATGGCCTGCGCGGCCTGGGCGATCATCGTGCCGCCGACCGAGGCGATGACCCAGACGCCAAGCACGCGGTCGGTCTTCGCGTCCGCGATGACCTTCACGAAGCCGTCGGGCTCATGGTTGGTCTTGGCGCGCGAGTTGGCGAGCATCGGGAACTTGCCGACCTTCACCTCACCGCGCTCCTTCGCCACTTCCTCGGTCAGGCCGACGCCGGCGATCTCGGGGTTGGTATAGACCACGCTCGGGATGACATCGTGATTCACGATGCCGGTCAGGCCGGCGATGTTCTCGGCAACGGCAATGCCCTCATCCTCGGCCTTGTGCGCCAGCATCGGGCCCGGGATCACGTCGCCGATCGCCCAGATACCGGGAACCGAGGTCTGGAAGCGGTGATCGGTCTCGACCTGGCCGCGCTGGTTGGTGGCGAGGCCCGCCTTGTCGAGACCAAGTCCCTCGGTGTTGGGACGACGGCCGATCGAGACGAGCACGGCGTCCGCCTCGATCGTCGTCGCTTCACCGCCGGCAGCGGGTTCGAGCGTCAGCGTCGCGGTATCGCCATTGACGGCCACGCCGGTGACCTTGGTCGACAGCTTGAACTCGATGCCCTGCTTCCTGAAGATCTTGTTGGATTCCTTGCGGACCTCGCCATCGAAGCCGGGCAGGATCTGGTCGAGAAACTCGACGACCGTCACCTTCGCGCCGAGGCGACGCCAGACCGAACCGAGCTCCAGCCCGATCACGCCGCCGCCGATCACGACCATGTTCTTCGGCACGGCGGGCAGTTCGAGCGCACCGGTCGAGTCCACCACGACCTTCTGGTCGATCGTCACGCCGGGCAGCGGGGTGACAGACGAGCCGGTCGCGATGACGATGTTCTTCGCACGGACTTCGCGGTCGCCGACCTTGACGCTGTCCTTGCCGGTGAAGCTCGCATAGCCCCTCAGCCACTCGACCTTGTTCTTCTTGAACAGGAACTCGATGCCGCCGGTGAGCTGCTTCACCGCGTCCTTGCGCTGGCCGTGCATGGTGTCGAGATCGAGGCTGGTCTCGACCTTCACGCCGAGCTTGGCGAGCCGGCCGGAAACCGCCTCGTCATACAGGTCGGACGCGTGCAGCATCGCCTTGGACGGGATGCAGCCGACATTGAGGCAGGTGCCGCCCAGCGTCTCGCGACCCTCGACGCAACCCGTCCTGAGGCCAAGCTGCGCCGCGCGGATCGCGGCGACATAGCCGCCCGGACCGGAGCCGATTACCAGGACGTCGAAATCATAGTCAGCCATGTGGCACCTTTATGTACCCCCGCGAAGGCGGGGGTCCAGACTGGGCTCCCGCCTTCGCGGGAGCACAAGGGAAAGATCAGAGGTCGATCAGGATACGAGTGGGGTCTTCGATCGCGTTCTTCAAGGCGACGAGGAAGGTCACTGCCTCGCGGCCGTCGATCAGGCGGTGATCGTAGCTGAGCGCGAGGTACATCATCGGACGGACCACGACCTGGCCGTCGCGGACGACCGGGCGATCCTCGATGCGGTGAAGGCCCAGCACCGCCGCCTGGGGCGGGTTGATAATCGGGGTCGACATCAGCGAGCCGAACACGCCGCCATTGGAGATGGTGAAGGTACCGCCCTTCATCTCTTCCATCTTCAGCGTGCCGTCCTTGGCGCGCTTGCCGAAATCACCGATGGTGCGCTCGATCCCGGCGACCGAAAGCTGATCGGCATCGCGCACGACCGGGACGACCAGGCCGCCCGGGCCCGACACCGCGACCGAGATATCGACATAATCGTGATAGACGATCTCGTCGCCCTCGATCGAGGCGTTGACGCTGGGCACGTCCTTTAGCGCCAGGCACGCGGCCTTGGCGAAGAAGCCCATGAAGCCGAGCCGGACGCCGTGCTTCTTCTCGAACAGATCCTTGTACTTGGCGCGCGCCTCGATCACCGCCGTCATGTCGACGTCGTTGAAGGTGGTGAGCATCGCGGCCGTGTTCTGCGCTTCCTTGAGGCGCTTTGCGATGGTCTGGCGCAGGCGCGTCATGCGCACGCGCTCTTCCTTGCGGCCGGTCGAGGCGGCGACCGACGGCGCGACCTGCGGCTCGGCAGGGGCCGCAGTAACCGGGGCGGGTGCCGGCGCGGCCGAGGCAGCGGCAACGACGTCGTCCTTGGTGATCCGGCCGTCCTTGCCGGTGCCCCTGACGGTCGCCGGATCGACACCGTGCTCGAGCACCGCGCGGCGGACCGACGGAGACAGGGCAGCCGGACCATCGCCAGCCGGCGGTGCGGCCGGCGCCGAAACGGCGGCCGGAGCAGCTGCAGCGGCGGGCTGGGCTGCGGGCGCAGCGGCGGCGCCGCCTGCTTCGATCGTCGCGATCAGCGCGCCGACCTGGACGGTGTCGCCGACCTTCACTGCATGCTGGCCCATCACGCCAGCGACGGGGGACGGCACCTCGACCGAAACCTTGTCGGTCTCCAGGCTGGCGATCGGCTCATCGACGGCCACGGCATCGCCGGGCTGCTTCAGCCATTCGCCGAGAGTCGCCTCGGTGATCGATTCGCCCAGGGTGGGAACATTGACTTCGGTTGCCATCGTGTCTTCCTCGGTGCCGCCGGAGCGGTCTTATGATTTGCGCGTGCGGCGGATTTCTTCGCGGACATTGTGGCCGAGCGCATCGGCGACGAGCGCGGCCTGTTCCATCTGGTGACGCTTCATCAGGCCGGTCGCCGGCGACGCCGACGCGGCACGACCCGAATAATGCGCCCGGGTCACCGTCGTCCCGGCCTCGACCAGGCATTCCTCCAGATAGGGCTCGATGAAGCTCCAGGCGCCGTTGTTCTTCGGCTCTTCCTGCGCCCAGACCACCTCTTCGAGATTGGCCATCTTCTTCAGGCGCTCGACCAGCGGCTCGCCCGGGAAGGGATAGAGCTGCTCGACACGAACGATCGCGGTGTTCTTGTCGCCTGCCGCGTCGCGTGCCTCCATCAGGTCATACGCGACCTTGCCGGTGCACAGCACGAGGCGCCTCACCTCGGTATCCGCGGGCGCCGACGGATCGGACAGCAGCCGCATGAAGTGGCTGTCGCCCTGGAAGTCGGACGCCTTGGACACCGCCAGCTTGTGGCGCAGCAGCGACTTGGGCGTGAAGACGATCAGCGGCTTGCGGAATGAGCGGTGCATCTGCCGACGCAGCAGGTGGAAATAGTTCGCCGGCGTGGTGCAGTTCGCGACCTGCATATTGTCCTGCGCGCACAACTGAAGGAACCGCTCGACACGGGCAGAGCTGTGCTCAGGCCCCTGCCCCTCGTACCCGTGCGGCAACAGCATCACCAGCCCGTTGGCGCGCAGCCACTTGGCCTCGCCCGACGCGATGAACTGATCGATCATGATCTGGGCGCCGTTCATGAAGTCGCCGAACTGTGCCTCCCACAGAACCAGCGTCTTCGGATCGGCCAGCGCATAGCCATATTCGAAGCCGAGCACGCCATATTCGCTGAGCGGCGAATCGAGCACCTCGAACCGGCCATGCTCGACCTGGGCGAGCGGCAGGTAGCGATGCTCGTCCTTCTGGTCGATCCACACCGCGTGGCGCTGCGAGAAGGTGCCGCGGCCCGAATCCTGGCCGGACAGGCGCACGCCGTACCCTTCCGACATCAGCGACCCGAAAGCGAGCGCCTCACCGGTGGCCCAGTCGAAATTGGCGCCCGACTTGAACATCTCACGCTTGGCGTCGATCACGCGGCCGAGCGTCTTGTGGATGGTCAGGTCTTCGGGAACGGTGGTCAGCGTGCGGCCGAGCGAGTCGAACAGCTTCGGCTCGATGCCGGTCTCGACATTGCGGCGCGCATATTCGGCATCGGCCGGCGCATGGAGCCCCGACCAGCGGCCGGCGAACCAGTCCGCCTTGTTGGGCTTGTAGTTCGCACCAGCCTCGAACTCGCCTTCGAGCAAAGTCGTGAACTGCGCAATGCTGTCATCGACCCAGGCGCGGTCGATCACGCCCTGCTCGATCAGCTTTGCGCCGTACACTTCGCTGACCGGCGGATGGGCACGGATGCGATCGTACATCAGCGGCTGGGTGAAGCCGGGCTCGTCGCCTTCATTGTGGCCGAAGCGGCGATAGCACCACATGTCGATCACGATGTCGCGGTGGAAGCGCTGGCGGAACTCGATCGCCATCTTGGTGGCGAAGGTCACCGCCTCGGGATCGTCGCCATTGACGTGGAAGATCGGCGCCTGGACACCCTTCGCCACATCCGAGGGATAGGGCGAGGAGCGCGCGAATTGCGGGCTCGTCGTGAAGCCGATCTGGTTGTTGATGACGAAGTGGATGCAACCGCCGGTATTGTAGCCGCGGATGCCCGAGAAGCCGAGGCATTCCCACACGATACCCTGGCCGGCGAACGCCGCGTCGCCATGGATGAGCACCGGCAGCGATGCCTTGTGCTCGGCGAGATCGCCCGCGATCGTCTGGATCGCGCGGACCTTGCCCAGCACGACCGGATCTTCGGCCTCGAGATGCGAGGGGTTGGCGACCAGCGACATATGGACGCTGATCCCGTCGAACTCGCGGTCGGTCGAGGTGCCGAGATGGTATTTCACGTCGCCCGAGCCGGCCACGTCATCGGGATTGTCCGAGCCGCCACCGAATTCGTGGAAGATGATCCGGAATGGCTTGGCCATCACGTTGGTGAGCACGTTCAGGCGGCCGCGATGCGCCATGCCGAACACGATCTCGCGCACGCCGAGCTGACCGCCGTACTTGATGACGCTTTCGAGCGCCGGGATCATGCTCTCGCCGCCGTCCAGGCCGAAACGCTTGGTGCCGACATATTTGCGGCCGCAGAATTTCTCCCACTGCTCGGCTTCGATCACCTTGTTGAGGATCGCCTTCTTGCCGAGCGGGCTGAACTCGATCGCCTTGTCCTTGCCCTCCATCCGTTCCTGGAGGAAGCGGCGCTCCTCGACATCGGCGATGTGCATGTATTCGAGGCCGACATTGCCGCAGTAATTCGCGCGCAGCGTGTCGACGAGCTCACGCACGGTCGACCATTGCAGGCCCATGGTGCCGCCGAGATAGACCGGCCGATCGAGATCGGCGTCGGAGAAGCCATGATATTCCGTGCGCAGATCGGCCGGCATCTCGCGCTTGGACAGGCCGAGCGGATCGAGATTGGCGGCGAGGTGGCCGCGCACCCGGTAGGTGCGGATCAGCATCATCGCGCGGATCGAGTCGCCCGCGGCGCGGATGATGTCGTCCTGCGACGGCGCAGCGGCCGCCGCCGGTGCCGCCGGCTTGGCGCCGCCCTTGGCGGGCTTGGGCGCCGGCTCCATCTGGGTCGGGTCGAGCGCCGAGGTCAGGTCGTCGGTCGAGCTGAGCGGCCAGTTGGCCTGCGTCCAGCTCGGCCCGGTCGCGCCGTTGTCGAGGCCCTCGAAAAAGCCGCGCCAGCCCGGCTCGACGCTGTCCGGAGATACTTTGTAGCGCGCATAGAGCGCATCGATGAACGCCGGGCTCACGCCCCCGGCGATGTCAGCGAAATCCTGGCCTTCGTAGCCCATGGCTTTTCCTCGGCGCATCCCTGGGGAGGTGATGCCGCTTTGCCCCCGCCCGAAGCGGGGCCCTTGTTAACCCTTCAACACCGACAGCAGCGTCGTGCCCAGTTCGGACGGGCTGTCCGCTACCTTGATCCCTGCCGCTTCCATCGCCGCGATCTTGTCCTCGGCACCGCCCTGGCCGCCCGAGACGATCGCACCGGCATGGCCCATGCGGCGACCCGGAGGCGCCGTACGGCCAGCGATGAACCCCGCCATCGGCTTCGAACGGCCGCGCTTCGCCTCGTCGCGAAGGAACTGCGCGGCTTCCTCTTCCGCCGAACCACCGATCTCGCCGATCATGATGATCGACTGAGTCTCGGGATCGGCGAGGAAGAGTTCGAGCACGTCGATGAAGTTCGTCCCGTTGACAGGATCGCCGCCGATGCCGACTGCGGTCGTCTGGCCGAGGCCCGCATTCGACGTCTGGAAGACTGCTTCATAGGTAAGCGTGCCGGAGCGGCTTACAACGCCGACCGAACCCTGCTTGAAGATGCTGCCGGGCATGATGCCGATCTTGCACTGGCCTGGGGTCAGCACGCCCGGGCAGTTCGGGCCGATCAGGCGCGACTTCGAACCGCTCAGCGCGCGCTTCACCTTGACCATGTCGAGCACCGGAATGCCCTCCGTGATGGTCACGATCAGCGGCACTTCCGCGTCGATCGCCTCAAGGATCGAATCCGCGGCGAAGGGCGGCGGAACGTAGATGACGGACGCGGTCGCGCCGGTCTTTGCCACAGCCTCCGCGACGGTGTCGTATACGGGCAGGCCGATATGCTCGGTGCCGCCCTTGCCCGGCGTCACGCCGCCGACCATCTGCGTGCCATAGGCCAGCGCCTGCTGGGTGTGGAACGTGCCGGTCTCACCGGTCATGCCCTGGGTGATGACCTTGGTGTTCTTGTCGACGAGGATTGCCATTCTATTCTCTTCCTCATTGTTCCCCGGCGAAGGCCGGGGCCCAGTTAGGAAAGCAGTTGTGGTTCATGCGACGGTCTCGAACAGATCATCCCAGTCGGGATTCAGCCCTTCGATCTCTCGCAGTTTCCAAACCCGCTTCCACTCCTTCATCTGCAGCTCGCGCTGCCGCGCTTCTTCGATCGTGTCGTACGCCTGATACCAGACCAGCGTGTGACACCGATGTTTCTTCGTGAACCCTTCGACGACATCGTTGCGATGCTCCCAAATGCGCTTGGGAAGGTCGCTCGTTACGCCGAGATAGATCGTGCCGTTTCTGCCGCTCGCCATGATGTAGACGAAGCCGGCCTTCTCCACTCTCAGGGTTCTCCCAACTGGGCCCCGGCCTTCGCCGGGGAACAGCTAATTTATCAGGCCAGGCTTCCGTCGATCGCCTTGCAGGCGACAAGCAATTCCTTGACCGCCTCGACCGACACGTCGAGGTTATTCTGCGCTTCGGCATCGAGCTTGATCTCGACGACCTTCTCGACGCCGCCGGCGCCGATGATCACCGGCACGCCGACATAGAGATTGTCGACGCCATACTGGCCGGTCAGGTGGACCGCCGCCGGGAGCAGGCGCTTCTGGTCGTAGAGATAGGCTTCGGCCATCGAGATCGCCGAGGTGGCGGGCGCGTAATAGGCCGAGCCGGTCTTGAGCAGCGCGACGATCTCGCCGCCGCCCGAACGGGTGCGCGCCACGATCGCATCGATCTTCTCCTGGGTGGAGAAGCCCATCTCGATCAGGTCGGGAACCGGGATGCCCGATACGGTCGAGTAGCTGATGACCGGGACCATGGTGTCGCCGTGCCCACCAAGCACGAAGGACGTGACGTCCTTGACCGAGACCTTGAACTCTTCGGCGAGGAAGTGGCTGAAGCGCGAGCTGTCGAGCACGCCGGCCATACCGACAACCTTCTGGTGCGGGAGGCCCGAGAACTCGCGCAGTGCCCAGACCATCGCATCGAGCGGGTTGGTGATGCAGATGACGAAGGCGTCGGGTGCGTTGGCGGCGATGCCTTCGCCCACAGCCTTCATGACCTTCAGGTTGATGCCGAGCAGGTCGTCGCGGCTCATGCCCGGCTTGCGGGCGACACCGGCGGTGACGATGATGACGTCGGCGCCGGCGATATCGGCATAATCATTGGTGCCGGTGATCTTGGCATCGAAGCCCTCGACCGGGCTGCACTGGCTGAGATCGAGCGCCTTGCCCTGCGGCACACCCTCGACCACGTCGAACAGGACGATGTCACCCAGGCCCTTCAGTGCTGCGAGATGGGCGAGCGTGCCGCCGATGTTTCCGGCACCGATCAACGCGATCTTCTTGCGGGCCATTCGTCGTCCTTTCGACAATATCAAAGCCGCGCACGCGGCGAAACTGCGCGGCGGCTTAGGCCGGTTTTGCCGGAGGGGCAACCGCAAAAACCCTATATTTTCACGTCTTATTGCAAGTGCTTCGCAAGTGCATTACTGAGGCGGCGCGCCTTCCGGATCGACATAGCGACGCTCGCCCGTAACGTCATTGTACCAGACTGTTACGGGTCGGCCGCTGGCGTCGTCGACGAATCGCTCCGACGTCTCGCGCCAGCCGCCGCCTATGGGCTTCGTCTGCGATGCCCCGTAACGACGACGTTCAAAGACGATACCGGCGAGCACCACCATGGCCGCGATCAGGGTCGGCCACACGGCCGGGTCGATCACGGCGCCGATCACCGCCGCGGTGAACAGCAACATCGCGATCACCAGGATGAAGGTGCGCAGCATCATTCGGGCGCGGGATCGAGGATGACGGCGGTGCCATAGGCAACCACCTCGTTCATCGCCTGAGCGATCTCCCCCGAGTCGAACCGCATCATGACGACGGCGTTCGCGCCCATCAGCGCCGCATTGGCGACCAGCCGGTCGATCGCATGGCGGCGGGTATCCTCGACCAGCCTGGTATATTCGGGAATCTCCCCGCCGACGATCGACCGCAGGCTGGCGGTGATGTTGCCACCGATGCCGCGGCTGCGGACGACGACGCCGAACGCCTGGCCAAGCGTCGCGCGGACGGTATGGCCCGGGACATTTTCCGTGGTGGTGACGAGCATCTTCTTCCCTCCATGACCGGTTGCCGCATGATAACAGGTGGCGGGACGATGGCGAGGGCCGCTCAGTTCGCGCCGTGACCCTGCTCTAGATAGTCGTCGGAGCGCATTTCCTCGAGGCGGCTGATGGTGCGTTCGAACTCGAAGCGGCCGTCCCCCTTTTCGTACAGTTCGCCCGGTGGTGCGTCAGCCGCCGCGAGGAGCTTCACCTTGTGCTCGTACAGCGCGTCGATCAGTTGGACGAAGCGCGCCGCCTCGTTGCGGTTCTCCGGCCCCAGCCTGGGGATACCGACCAGGATGATGGTGTGGAAGCGCCGCGCGACCGCGAGATAGTCGGCGGAACCGCGCGCCTCGCCGCACAGCCGCTTGAACGAGAAGACGGCGACACCCTTCAGGCTCTTGGGCACGTGCAGCGTCCGCCCGCCGCCGACCGGCAATTCCTCGGACGGCACATTCTCGCGGTCCTCGGGCGGATAATCGGTCAGGCGGAAAAAGGCGGCCGAAAGCTGGGCGGTCGCCTCGGGCCCATTGGGCACCAGCCACGTCTCGACCTGACCGAGCCGGTCGCGGCGATAGTCGACCGGGCCGTTGAGCGCGAGCACCTGCATGCGGCTTTCGATCAGGTCGATGAAGGGCAGGAAATGCTCGCGGTTGAGCCCGTCCTTGTAGAGGTCGCGCGGCGGACGATTGGAGGTCATCACCACCGTCACGCCGTGGCGCAACAGCTCGGTGAACAGCCGCGACAGGATCATCGCGTCGGGGCTGTTGGTGACCATTATCTCGTCGAAGCAAAGAACCTTCACTTCTTCGGCGATCGCGACGGCGACGGGGAGGATCGGGTCGCCGACCTCCTTCTCGCGCTCGACCCGCAGGCGTGCATGCACGTCGAGCATGAATTCCAGGAAGTGAATCCGCCGTTTCCGCCGCATGTTGATGCAGCCGTAAAACAGATCCATCAGCATCGACTTGCCGCGGCCGACCCCGCCCCAGAGATAGATGCCGGACGGTGCCTCGGGCCGCCTGCCCAGCGCGCGCCACAGCACGGAACCGCGCTTCGGTGCTGCTTCCAGTTCGGTCGCGAGCGCGTTGAGCCGGCGCGCGGCCTCTGCCTGTTCGGGGTCGGGCCTGAGTTCGCCTGCGGCGACCAGGGCTTCGTATCGGGCGAAGACGGTGGGCATTTACTGCTCCCCGGCGAAGGCCGGGGGCCATTTGGGGGACGGCAATTGGCTGGCGTTGCGCATCATTATTCCCGCCATCCCGACTGGGCCCCGGCCTTCGCCGGGGAACAAAAGAGAAAGGGAATGGCTCACTGCTTCGGGGTCGCCTTGCGGATCGTGGCGGAGAAGCTCGCGACTTTGCCCTCGCCCTGCACCACCAGCCCGCGCAGGAACAGCAGGCGTCCGGTCTCGCGCAGCAGCTCGACCTGCGCCTCCAGCGGCTCGCCGATACGGCCGCCGCCGATGAACTGAGCCGAGAGATCGAGCGTCACCGCCGACCCGGCGGTGATCAGGCCGAAGCTGCGCGAGGCGGCGAACAGCGCGACGTCGATGAAGCCGAGCATCGCGCCGCCATGCACATTGTCGCGCAGGTTGGAATGGCGCCGCTCCGGCGTCATGCGCACGCGGGCGATGCCGCCCTCGATCCGCACCATCATCGGGCCGAGAAAACTGTTGTAGCGCGTCGGATCGGTGAACCCCCACCGCATCCAGCCGGGATGGTCCGGATCCTCCTCATAGAGGAAGGTGTCACGTGGACTCGAATCGGTCACGGGGCGAGCCTCAGACGACTCGTTCTGCTTCCATCTTCTTGATCTCGGCGATCGCCTTGGCCGGGTTGAGGCCCTTGGGGCAGACATTCGCGCAGTTCATGATCGTGTGGCAGCGATAGAGGCGGAACGGATCCTCCAACTCGTCGAGTCGGTCGCCGGTCATCTCGTCGCGGCTGTCGGCCAGCCAGCGATAAGCCTGCAACAGGATCGCCGGGCCGAGGAACTTGTCGGAATTCCACCAATAGCTCGGGCACGCGGTCGAGCAGCAGGCGCACAGGATGCACTCGTACAGGCCGTCCAGCTTCTCCCGGTCGGCCGGCGACTGGAGCCGCTCCTTGCCCGAGGGCGGCGGCGTGACGGTCTGCAGCCAGGGCTTGATCGAGGAATATTGCGCATAGAAATGGGTGAAATCGGGGACCAGGTCCTTGATCACTTCCATGTGCGGCAGCGGCGTGATGCGGATATCGCCCTTCACATCCTCGATCGCGGTGGTGCAGGCCAGGCCGTTCTTGCCGTCGATGTTCATCGAGCAGGAGCCGCAAATGCCCTCGCGGCAGGAGCGGCGGAAAGTCAGCGAGCTGTCCTGTTCCGACTTCATCTTGATCAGCGCGTCGAGCACCATCGGGCCGCAATTGTCGAGATCGATCTCGAACGTGTCGTAATGCGGGTTCTCGCCGGCATCGGGGTCATAGCGGTAGATCTTGAAGTTCTTGACCCGCTTTGCCTCGGCGGCTGCCTTATGGACCTTGCCGCCTTTTTTGGGTCGGCTGTTCGGGGGCAGTCTGAATTCGGCCATGCCTGAAAGTCTCCGGCGGAAACGAAATGGTGCGTCGCGGAAGCGGCTATGCCTTTCGGCGCGCGCGTGCAACCCTTTGGCGTGGTCTGCGGCGTCGTATCGCTGCAGGATCGCAAATTCCGGAACGGCGCAGGCATCATCGCCGGCGTTGCGGGAGCCGGACAAGAATCGTAGGGCGAAGTCCAACATATGAACGAACGGGGCAAGATATGAGATTGAGCGATTGCCACAATGTCGAGGATTTCCGCACCCTCGCCCGCAAACGCCTGCCCGGCCCCGTCTACCATTATATCGACGGCGCGGCCGACGACGAGAAGACCAAGGCGCGTAACACCGAAGCATTCGAGTCGTGCGACCTGGTGCCGAGCGTGCTTGCCGGCGTCGAGAACATCGACATGAGCACCACGGTGATGGGCCGCAAGATCGACATGCCGCTCTTCCTGTCGCCAACCGCATTGCAGCGCCTGTTCCACTGGCATGGCGAGCGCGGCGTCGCGCGCGCGGCCGAGAAGTTCGGCACCTATTTCGGCATTTCGAGCCTCGGCACGGTCAGCATCGAGGAGATCGGCCGGACGATCAGCACGCCCAAGATGTTCCAGCTCTACATCCACAAGGACAAGGGGCTGAACCACGCGTTGGTCGAGCGGTGCAAGGAAGCCAAGTTCGACTGTATCGCGCTGACCGTCGACACGATCGTGTCGGGCAATCGCGAGCGCTGCCTGCGCACCGGCTTCACCTCGCCGCCGCGGCTGACGCCGGCATCGGCGATCAGCTTCGCGACTCACCCGGGCTGGACGCTCGACTATCTGTTCCGTGAGAAGTTCGAGCTGTCGAACCTGAAGGATCATGTGTCCGAGGGCACCAATGTCGCGCTGTCGGTGGCGGATTATTTCAACAAGATGCTCGACCCGTCGATGGACTGGAAGACGGCCGAGGGCGTGCGCGCCCAATGGGGCGGCCAGTTCTGCCTGAAGGGCATCATGTCGGTCGAGGACGCGAAGCGCGCGGTCGATATCGGGGCGACGGCGATCATGGTGTCGAACCATGGCGGGCGGCAGCTGGACGGCAGCCGCTCGCCCTTCGACCAGCTGGCGGAGATCGTCGATGCGGTCGGGGACAAGATCGACGTGATCTGCGACGGCGGCATTCGTCGCGGGAGCCATGTGCTGAAGGCGCTGAGCGTGGGCGCGAAGGCGTGCTCGGGCGGGCGTATGTATCTCTACGCGCTGGCGGCTGCGGGCCAGCCTGGGGTCGAGCGCGTGCTCGGGCGGCTTCAGGCGGAGATCGAGCGGGACATGAAACTGATGGGGGTGAAGTCGGTGGCGGAGCTGACCCGGGGCAATCTGCGCTGGCGGACCTGACGCTTCGCCCTCCCCCGCTTGCGGGAGAGGGCAGATGAGCGAAGCGAAGTCGGGAGAGGGGCAGTGCGGTGAGGACTGCCTGACACACTACCCCTCTCCCCTACCCTCCCCCAGAGGGGAGAGGGAGATTTAGGCCTCCCGCGGCTCCGGCGTCCCGCCCCAGTCGATGTTCCGTGTCAGGTACATCACTGCGGCGAGCGCGACGAAGAGCATCACCGATCCGACCAGCAGCGACATGTCCTCGAGGCTGAGCAGGACATAGAGCACGCCATAGAGCGCCGCGATCAACCCGCCGATGAAGAGGCTGCGCCGCCAGCTGCCGAGCACCGCCGCGGAATAGGCGGTGAGAAGCGAGACGATCGCGCCGCCCGCGACCGCATAGGCAGGGGTGAAGCCGATCACTTCGGCAAAGGCGAGCAGCATCACGAAGAACAGCACCAGCCCCGAGCCGACCAGGCCATATTCGATCGCCGACACCTTCACCCCGCCGATGACGTCGAACATCAGGAAAGCGAGGAAGGTGAAGCCGACGAACAGAAAGCCATATTTCACCGAGCGGTTGACCTGGCTGTAGAGATCGACCGGCGTCAGCAGATCGACACGCGCCTCACGCGCGCCGGCTTCCGCACCGCGGCGCCCCTCTCCGCCCGACTGCGCGGTCGAGTCGCCCGAGGCCTGATCGAACGAGACGAGCGCGCTGCCCAATGCGAGGTTGCCGACACGCCAGGTCGAGTCGAAGCCCTTGCCGAACGCCCTTTTCTGCACCGGCAGGAAACCGCCCTGATAGCTCGGGTTAGGCCAGGGCGAGACGACCTGCCATGCCGTGTCGCCGCCATTGGGCATCAGCGACAGCGATCCATTGCCGCGCACCGCATAGTCGAACGCCACGCCGAGCGGCCGGCCGCGCAGGTCGCTTGCGTCGAACCAGGCGTAGAAACCCGACCCGCCCGTCTCGCGCATGCCGTTGCCGGGCTGGAGCGCGACCGGCTTGCCGTTGAGCGACACCGCGGGCGGCGGCCCGAACAGGCCGCGCGCGTCGCTGATGCCGAAGCGAATCTGCGCCCGGTCCAGCGCGAGCGCGTCGGGTGCGACGCCGAAGCGCTGGAGATCGGCCGGCAGCGAGAAGCGTGCGCTGCCATGGTTGCGTGCTTCGAACACGACCACGTCATAGATCGAACGGTGGCGCAGATCGGGCTTCAGGTCGGTCTTCAGCTTGGTCACATCGGGCGACAGGGTCATGTCGTGCCAGCTCGTGCTGGTCTTGGTCACCTGCTTGCCATTTTCGGTGACGGTTTCGGTAGTCTGTTTCGAATAGGGGATGACGAGCACCGGTCCCGCAATGACCTGCGGCCCGCCCCAGCCCTGCGCGATCGAGGCCTGGGCAGTCTCCGACTGGTTTTGCCGGTCGTAGACGAGGAGATAGATGGCGAAGAGCGGGATCGCGAGCAGCGTGCCGATGAGGAACGGCAACAGCAGCTTGAACCCGGGCGAACGTTCGGTCGCATGACGTGCGGACATAAGGGCCTCCTTCAGGAGACCTTCAGCTAGCGGGGCGCCGGGATGGAAGCCAAAGTGGATCGGGAGGAATGGCCGTGCAGAATGGGTGCAGGCACCCGCCCCCCTCAGATCACGTCAAGTACCAGCCCGAGGTCGCGCGCTTCCTCGGCCTCGATATACCAGTTGGCCGGCGCTCGCTCGCGCAGATCCTCGAAATCGACCCGGCTGCCCCTCACGATGTCGCGGAAGCCCTCCTCCTCGATCAGGATCGAATGTTCGATCTCGTGCAGGGTCGCCTTCAGGCTGGCGATGCACATGCGCAGCGGGCCGTTGATGTTGAGCTGCTTCGAGATGATCCGCTCATGGATCATCAGCCTGGTGTGGCGCGTCAGGAAGCGGCGATCGACCGGGAACGCCGCCATGAAGGTCGCGCCGGCGGAATAGACCGCGACCTTGCCGAGGAACAGGATCTCGCGGCCGTCATGATCCTCCAGCAGGCGGATATCGTCGGCCATGGTCCGCGCGACCTCCGGATCGCCGCCGAGCGTGGTCATCGCGATGACCAGCGCGCCTTCCTCCGGGCAGGTCTCGAGCTGCTGACGAAAGCTCTGGTACATATATTGGTCGACCGGACCGGACAGGCGAATGTGCGGCTTGGCGAGCAGCGGGTAGCGGGTTTCCTTCATGGCGCCCCCAACCCCAGCACGGCGCGAAATGTTCCGACGTCACGACCTGCCGGCTGGCTGTTTTTCGCTCTATATTTTTTGCTGGCCGTCATGTTGGAGAGCGGGCGCGGATTTCACGCGTGTTGTCATCGACTTGCGTCGCAGCTGGCTGTTATCGAATAACAGCCATGGAACAGCCAGCTATCAGCGGTGGAACAGCCAGGAATAGCGGTCCGATAAAGTCACCAGCGATGCGAAAGAACGGCAAGGACAGTCCTGCCTCAGCATCATGCCATCAACGGCATCCGGTTGAATCAATCCGGCACGCCGTAGCAAAACTCATTTGGCTTGGGATCACCCCTTCCCCGTTCGGGCTGAGCTTGTCGAAGCCCTGCTCTTCCCTTCGAAGGAAGAAGAACAACCCTTCGACAAGCTCAGGGCGAACGGAGGTATGGATCAGTCCAGCTCAAATGCTCTAGCAGACCTCCGCGGTGTTCGCGGGCAGCGGTCCCGGTGGGATGCGCGCCTCGCTCATATAGAAGGGGTCGTCCTCGATCCGGTGGCTCGTGCCGTACGCTTTGCCCAGCACGGCGTAGAGTGCGGGATCATAGGCCTTGAGATCGGCGTCGGAGAGGATGCGGCGGCCATCGAAGATTACCATGCGGCCCGAATTGAACCAGAACTGGCTGCCCACCGCCCAATATTCGTCGATGGTCGTGGAGGCATATTCGCCCTTCCACCGCCCCGCCCGAAGCGCCGCGCGATAGGCGCGTTCGACCTCCTTGTAGAGGCGCGGGTCGGCAACGCGGGTCGCCTGGAGCACGTCGTGCGAGAATTCGTGGAGGAAGATGGTCTGGCCGTAATAGCGCGAGTTGCGCTGGCCCAGCAGGTCCTCGACCGCGCCGCTGGTGAGGCGACCGGCCATGCCGCGGGCACGGAAGTTCCAATAGGCTCGGTCGGTCAGGCGGCCGATGCGCTCGTCATAATGTTTGCGCTCGCAGCGGGTCAGCCGCGGGTCGTTGCGGTCGGGTTTCTTCCAGTCGCGCTGCTCGGGCAGGTCGAGCGTGCTTTCGTCCTCGGCCATGATCGCGACGCGGAAACCGCTCTCCGCCAGGGCGCGGGCGAGATCGGGGCGATGGTCGAGCAGCCCCTCGACGATCGCCTTCGCGGCCAGCAGCGCGCGATCCGGGACCTTGGGCGAGGACAGGATGGGGATGCCGTCCGCATCGACATATTTGGCGTAGAAGGGATCGAGCGCCAGCGACGCGGGCGGGGCGGAAACCCCGGCCGGTGCGCCTGTTGGATCGCCGAGCGCGAGCAGGAGGAAGAGCGGCAGGCCGATCACGGCCGCCGCCCGCACCTCAGTAAACCCGCTTCTTCGGCTTGATATAGTCGATATCGTCGGTGAGCGTGTAATCGTGCACGGGACGGTAATCGATTGCGGTGGTGCCGCCCTTGCCGCCCCAGCCATCGAAGGTCGCGACGGTGTGCTTCATCCAGTTCGCGTCGTCGCGGTCCGGGAAGTCCTCGTGCATGTGCGCGCCGCGGCTTTCCTTGCGGTTGGCCGCGCCCTTGATCGTCACCACGGCCTGGCCGATCAGATTGTCGAGCTCCATCGTCTCGACCAGATCGGTGTTCCAGATCAGCGAGCGATCGCTGATGCCGACATCGGCGAAGCTGGAATAGACCGCGTCCATCTTGGTGACGCCCTCGGCCAGCAGCGCGGTATCGCGGAACACGGCGCAATGCCGCTGCATGGTGCGCTGCATCTCGGCGCGGATCTTCGCGGTGGGCAGAGCGCCCTTGGCGTTGCGGAAATAGTCGAGGCGGGTGAGCGCGAACTCCTCCGAGCCCTTGGGCAGCGCGTTGTGCGGCGTGTTGGGCTTGAGCTGGTCCTTCAGGCGCAGGCCGGTCGCACGGCCGAACACCACGAGATCGATCAGCGAGTTGGAGCCGAGCCGGTTGGCGCCGTGCACCGAGACGCAGGCCGCCTCGCCCACCGCGAACAGGCCGGGGACGACCGTGTCCGGATCGCCGTCCTTATTCTGCACGACCTCGCCATGATAATTGGTCGGGATGCCGCCCATATTATAGTGGACGGTCGGCGTGACCGGCAGCGGCTGGCGCGTGAGGTCGACACCGGCGAAGATCTTGCCCGTCTCGGTGATGCCCGGCAGGCGCTCGTGCAGCACCTTGGGATCGATGTGATCGAGGTGCAGGTAGATATAATCCTTGTGCTCGCCGACGCCGCGGCCCTCGCGCATTTCCATCGCCATCGAGCGCGCGACGACGTCGCGGCTGGCGAGGTCCTTTGCGGACGGGGCATAGCGCTCCATGAAGCGCTCACCCTCGGAGTTGGTGAGGTAACCGCCCTCGCCGCGCGCACCCTCGGTGATGAGCACGCCCGCGCCGTAGATGCCGGTCGGGTGGAACTGCACGAACTCCATGTCCTGCAGCGCGAGGCCGGCGCGCAGCGCCATGCCGTTGCCGTCACCGGTGCAGGTATGGGCCGAGGTCGCCGACTGATACACGCGGCCGCCGCCGCCCGTCGCCAACACGACCGAATGGCTGCGGAAGCGGTGGATCGAGCCGTCTTCCATGCACAGCGCGATCACGCCGCGGCACACGCCGTTTTCCATGATCAGGTCGAGCGCGAAATATTCGACGTAGAAGTCGGCGTCGTACTTCAGGCTCTGCTGATAGAGCGCGTGAAGCATGGCGTGACCGGTACGGTCGGCCGCGGCGCAGGTGCGCTGCACGGGAGGCCCCTCGCCCATATTCTGCATATGGCCGCCGAACGGGCGCTGATAGATCGTCCCGCTCTCGTTGCGGCTGAACGGCACGCCGGCATGTTCCAGCTCGTAAACGGCGGCCGGTGCCTCGCGCACCATATACTCGATCGCGTCCTGGTCGCCGAGCCAGTCCGACCCCTTGACGGTATCGAACATGTGCCAGGTCCAGTGATCCGGCGAGTTGTTGCCCAGGCTGGCCGCGATGCCGCCCTGCGCCGCCACTGTGTGGCTGCGCGTCGGGAACACCTTGGTGATGCAGGCCGTCTTGAGGCCCGACTCGGCGATGCCCATGGTTGCGCGCAGGCCCGAACCACCGGCACCCACGACCACCGCATCATAGGTGTGGTCGATGATCTTATAGGCTTCCGGCATCAGACTGGCGCTCCGGCGGCAAAGGCGATCCTGAGGATCGAGAAGATGGCGATCGCGGCAGTCGCGACGGTGAAGAAGTTCAGGGCGAGCATGGCGGCGACGCGGCCCTCGTCGTGGAGATAATCCTCGATCGCGACCTGAAGGCCGATGCGGAAATGATAGAAGACCGAGACGATCAGCAGGATCATCGGGATCGCGGCCCAGGCCGAGCCGATCCAGAGACGCAGCGTCGCATAATCATAATTGGGCAGGCGCGCGATCGACGCGAGCAGCCAGAGCATCAGGACCAGGTTGGCGCCGGCGGTGACCCGCTGGTTCCACCAGTGATGCGACCCTTCCCGGGCGGAGCCGAGGCCGCGGACCCGGCCGAGTTCGGTACCGTTGCCCATCTTATTTCCCCGCCAGCAGATAGGCCCAGAACAGGGCCGTGAGGGTGATCGAGAAAACGAAGGTCAGCCAGGAGCCGGCGCGGTTCGTCTTCAGCTCGAAGCCGGCGCCCGCATCCATGATGAAATGGCGGATGCCGCTGGCGATGTGCTGGAACAGCGAGAGCGTCAGGCCGATGCCGAAGACATAGCCGACGATGTTCAGGCGGCCGTCCGCATAGGTGAAGATGTCGGCAAAGACATCGTAGCTGTCCTTGCCGCCGGCGAGCGCCGCCAGCCACCATACGAGCAGCATCGTGCCGACCGTCGCCAGCCCGTCACCGGTGACGCGGTGAAGGATCGAAACGGTCATATGGACGCCCCATTTCCACGCCGTCAGATGCGGCGAGATTGGTCGGGCGGGGTTGCGTGGGCTAGCCAAGGCGGGAAATCCTCTCGGACGATCAGTGGCGCCGTATTAGTCCGCGCGTGCTGCGATGCAAGGCGGATTGGACGTGCGCGGTGGTGCGGACGGGTTCGGCCCGGCCAAGTATGGCCCGAGACACGGTGTTGGAGACAGCGCCGATCTGCGAGCGGATGGACACTATTCGTCGAATTTTGCGAGGCACTTGCGAGAGGGGCAAAATCGAGCGCTTCTTGCGGCCTGCGCGCCCGTTACTGATGAGTCGGACATGATTTATGGAATGGTACTTGGCCGGCGAGAGTCGGCCCGGACTCGTCAACAGGAGCTCGACGGCGGGGTGACTTACCGAATTTCGCGAGGGGTATGAGAATTTCATAACGCTTTACTTGGTCCCTTCGGCCAGCCGACATAAACGGACGCGAGTTGAGCACATTGCGATAGTAAGATGAATCGGTGGTGGCGGGGAGGTCACGATTCACCCGACGCGCCGTCAGCTTCTCCTTCTCCCCTCCCGCTTGCGGGAGGGGCCGGGGGTGGGCTCGCGGCTGCTTCAGCCGACACCGTGCGTGGAAAGCGCGAGCCCACCCCTAACCCAGTTCCAGGTGAACGATGCCCCGCATCGTTCAGGTCAGGCCGGGGGCCTGACCGCCCTGGAACTCGCAAGCGGGAGGGGGATGAAGAAGGGCGGATCGGTGCGTTCGGCAGAGGCAGTCAGCCCATTCGCACGGGAAACGGCGCCACTTCCTAACCACGCCTTAACCTTATCTGGCGTAACCCCTGGGCGAACCGCACCGAGACGGACGGCCGCCAGCTAACGGAGTTTCGCCCTTGACCCCCAGTGACCTGCCCACCCCCGGCACGATTGCCGCCAAGGTGGATATCGCGGCCAGGCTTCGTGTCTTCGACGTCGACGGGTCGCTGGCGGGTGCGAGCCGCGACGCGTGGAGCGTTATCGAGCCTGAAATCCGCGCGATCTCCGAAGGCTATTGGCAACAATGGCTGCGCTGTTTCGCCGACGAGCGCATCTGGGCGCCGCACGAGACCGAGAAGATGATCGATGTCGGCTGCGTGTTCCTGCGCAACCGGTTTCTCGACACGACCGGCCGGGCCTGGATCGAATCGGTCGAGCGCTCGGTGGCCGCGGCCTATGTCGGCGACGTCTCGCCGCTTGCCCTGCTATCGATGATCAATGCCAGCGACCGCGTGGCGCTGGGCGTCATCACC
The DNA here is from genome assembly GCF_056402595.1 of Sphingomonas sp. P3_C6. Lineage (NCBI taxonomy): Bacteria > Pseudomonadati > Pseudomonadota > Alphaproteobacteria > Sphingomonadales > Sphingomonadaceae > Sphingomonas > Sphingomonas sp. P3_C6. Next base: position 276,808 of record NZ_JBFUHB010000003.1, on the reverse strand, counting down.
CGCAAGGTCGATCGCGACGACCAGCGCCTGCCGGTGCTGGTCGATACGCTGATGCGCCTGTCGGCACTCGAGGGCGAAATCACCGTCGCCATCTACAATGCCTATCGCGAATATCTCGCCCAGGCGGGGCGCGACAAGCTGGCCGCCGAATTCCGCGACGGCATCGCGCAGATGGTCGAAAGCGCGACCCAGGAATCGAGCGTGTTGCGCGGCCAGTCCCTGCGCACCTCCACCTCGGCGCGCGGCATGCTGGGCAAGACGTCCGAAGTCGCCGCCGCGGCCGAACAATCCGCCGTCGCGATGCGCGAAGCGGCGCAGACCGCCGCCGGCCTGATCCGCGCGATCGAGGATGCCCGCACCGAAGTGGAGGCGGCCGCCGAGATCGCCACCCGCGCCTCGACCCAGGCAGGCCTTGCGGTCGGCATGTCCGAGACGCTCAGCGACCATGCCCAGTCGATCGAATCGATCCTCGGCCTGATCCGCGACATTGCCGGCCAGACCAACCTGCTCGCCCTGAACGCAACGATCGAGGCGGCCCGCGCCGGCGATGCGGGCCGCGGCTTCGCGGTGGTCGCCCAGGAAGTGAAATCGCTCGCCAACCAGACGGCCCGCGCCACCGACGACATCGCGGCGAAGATCGCGGCGATCCAGTCGGCCACGCGCTCCACCGTCGACACCAACGCGTCGATCAAGGCGACCGTGTCCGAAGTGCAGGAATCGGCCAACCGGATCCGCTTCGCCATGGAGGCGCAGGCGCAGACCGTGACCGCGATCACCGCCGCGGTCGACGAGACGGCGCTCGCCGCCGATTCGATGTCCAACACGATCGCCGCCATCCGCGAGGACACCGAAACCGTCGCCTCGGACATCGAGCGTGTCGGCCAGGGGTTCGATTCACTTGATGGCAGGTTGGGTACGCTCAAGAACAGCGCGGGCGAGTTCGTCGCCAAAGTTGCTGCATAAGCCAAGGACTCGCGAGCTTAGAGATTCGTGAGCATGGAGAGGATGACTGAATGGCGCAGGAAGGCGCGGGCACCATAGGCGGCTGGGGCGGCGATTCGCGTTCCATTGCCGAGCATGTGGCGAATTACGACTGGGACGGGGCGATCGGCCCCGCCTCGGCCGAGATCGCGCGCCTGATCGAGGGCAGCGAGCGGGCGATCGCAGCCGCCTTTTGGGACCATTATCTGTCGCTGCCGATAGTGGCGCATCTGCGCGAGCAGCTCGGCCCGGACCAGCTTGCCAGGCGCGTCGGGCGGAGCGCCGACTATACCCGCACCAAATATGAAAACCCGTTCGACGATGCCTGGATGCTGATGGCATTCCGCCACGCCGCAGGATCGCACCGGCTCAACATTCCGCTCCAGGCCCTGCTGTCGTCGCTCAGCTTCGCGCATAGCCGGACGCTCGAGGTGATCGAGCGGAAACTGGGCGCCGATATCGCCAGCTTCCGTGAAATCTCCGACGTGATCCAGCGGCTCGGGCTGGTCGAGGCCGATGTCATGGCATCGCATCTCGGCATGCGCGATCTGGAACGTGCCCGCGACGAGCGGCGCACCCGTTCGGCACAGTTCAGCGAAAGCATCGCCCAGTCGATCGAGGGCACCGCCTCGCTCGGCAATCGTATCCGGATCCAGGCGCAGCGTGCATCCGCATCGGCGCGCGGCATGCTGGGCAAGACGTCCGAAGTCGCCGCCGCCGCCGAGCAGTCGGCGATCGCGATGCGCGACGCGGCCCGCACGGCCGCCGGCCTGATCCGCGCGATCGAGGATGCCCGAGGCGAAGTGGAGGCCGCGGCCGAGATCGCCACGCGCGCATCGGGCCAGGCGGGCGAAGCGGTCGGCATGTCCGAGGCGCTGAGCGAGCATGCGAAATCGATCGAGTCGATCCTGGGCCTGATCCGCGACATTGCCGGCCAGACCAACCTGCTCGCCCTGAACGCGACGATCGAAGCGGCGCGTGCCGGCGACGCCGGGCGTGGTTTCGCGGTGGTGGCGCAGGAGGTGAAGAGCCTGGCCAACCAGACCGCGCGGGCGACCGACGACATCGCCGCCAAGATCGCAGCGATCCAGTCGGCCACGCGCTCGACGGTCTCGACCAATGCCTCGATCAAGACGACGGTGTCCGACGTGCAGGAGAGCGCAAACCGGATCCGCGTCGCCATGGAGGCCCAGGCGCAGACCGTCACCGCGATCACCGCCGCGGTGGACGAGACGGCGCTGGCGGCGGATTCCATGTCCAACACCATCGCCACGATCCGCGAGGACACCGAGGGCGTGGCGACCGAGATCGACGCGCTCGGCCGGGAATTCGGCGAGGTCGACGACCGGCTCAGCGGGCTGAAGGGTGCGGCGGATACCTTTTCGGCGAGCGTGGCGGCGTAGGACCGGTCGTCCGAGCGCGGCTCGAAAAGACGCCCGATCCACCAATCTCCCTATCTTTTCGGCGTATCGGCGAACCTATATCTGGGCAATATGGGGCTTCCGTCATTGACGACATAACGCAACCGCGCTGCAAGCCATGCCTCCGCCTTTGGCCAATCCTTGATGCCGACCGGAAGCCGCGCGATGTGTTTCAGTCCGCCATCGTAAAGATCCACGTGCCGAAAGGGAATGACGACGACAACGACGATCATTTCTCCAAAACCTGCCACCCCGGAGAGCGGGATCACTTTCTTCTTAAAGAGGTGATGGTAGACGATATTTTCGCCTTCGATACTCCAGCGCACGCGTTGGATAGCAATTCCGGCTGCCATAAGACCGAAGAGAAAAAGACCAATAACGGCTGCAGATCCGAGTTCGGCTGGTACCTGCGCTTCCTTGTGCGTGAAAATACCGTAAATTACGGCACCCAGTGCGACCGCAGCACCAAGGCACACCAGCCATCCCAGCGCTCGCTTTGCCAACCCGGTCCTAAATACGAGATCATTCTGCATAAGGCGCCACCTGCATGGTTCGTTGAGACCGAGGAATGCGTCTCACAGGTAGCGGGAACCTCGCGCCGGGCGCAAACTCTATCAGATCGGGCATCATAAGCGGGCGTAATCAGGCCGGGGGCACCCTTGCGTGTGTTGGAATCCTCGGCATTGCGCCGTAAGAGCATTTCGCGGCACCGGCCACGAAAATGCGCCCTTTCGCGCATTTTAAAACAGTATCTTAAGTAATAAAATCAACAAGGGGCAAGATAGCCAACCTGGCCATTGTTATAAGAACACATTCTTTGCTGCTGTTCTTGATTTACCCTTCCGGTGTCGGATGAATAAGCTCTTTCTGGCGGCGCCTTGAGCGTTTTACTTTGATACAGATAATTGCGGATCATTTGACGCGCGCCAGCAATTTTAAGAGTTCTTTGAGGATCATCAGGGGCTATGTCGTAATAGATCGCAATTTCGTCATCAGACATTGTCAATTGTTGCTGCGGAGTTGTTGGAGGTTTTTCGCCGGAAGCTTTTTTTGTAATATTTGGCGATTCATTCATACAGCGCTCGAGCGTGCGATATGCCTCCTGCAATCGAATGACGCTCGATCGGAACACTTCGCGCCCCTCAAGCTGAACGCCGATCATATTACTGTCCCGTTTATCTTTCAGCGTTAACCGAAGATCTGCAGCCACTATCAATGCTCCGCCCTGTCCGGGCAGACTCATTTGCTGGGCAGGAACCGATGGATACGGATTGTTGCCGGACACTGCGATCCTAACCGACCTTGATTGGCCGTTGCCCGGGATGGACTTGCCCGTGAACCAGATCATGCCGCGGCTATTGCGCGCGGTGTCCGCATCGACTGGACCGACGATGGCAAAACTGTTGGTAGGGGTGACGAAATTTACCGAGCAACTATAGCCGTCATTGAAGGGCTTGTGCATCAGCACCCAGGAGCCTTCCTTGCCCTCGTAGAACCGTTCGCTCGTGAGTGATCCCGATGCGCTGCCGGATCTGCGCTCAGGCGCGGCCTGCGTCGCGCTCGCAAAGGCGAATGCAGCCGCGACGATCCCACCTGCCAGCCAAATTTTCATCGAGTACACCTATACCGAAACCACATGATGGCCGTTCGGATGCAGTCAGTTCCGATGCCCACCCAGCGTGCGTTTTGCCACCCTTACGCCAAACACAGGATCGCCGACAAATCCAGCGGCGTATCGCCGGGCACTCTGCATCACGCGGCGCTACGCGGTCGGCATGAGTTTCGACTTTCCTGTGCGCTGGCGCTACTCGCGGGCAAGGCTGCGGACCCTGCCCGGTTGCGGGCGGATTCCTCGAGCCGGTCGACATCTGACTCCCGTCAGAGTTTCACCGGGACGGCCGGCTCCGGGCCGGCATGGTTGCGCCCAAGGGTGAAAAACGGCAGCGCATAATGCACCACCCAGCCAATGGTCAGCGCGTAGAGCACGGTGCCCACCCCGACGGTGCCGCCCATCAGCCAGCCGGTTGCGAGGACGCTCAGTTCGATTGCCGTCCGGACGATCTTGATCGGCCAGCCGCTACGGCCGGCGATACCGGTCATCAGCCCGTCGCGCGGCCCGGCACCGAGGCCGGCACCGATATAGGCACCACCCGCGATGCCGTTCAGCACGATCCCGGCGATCAGGAACAAGAAGCGCAGCGGATATCCCTCCGGCGCAGGCAGCAACGGTAGCGACAGGTCGACCACCGTGCCGATGATGAGGATGTTGAGCACCGTACCGATGCCGGGGCGCTGGCGCAGCGGAATCCACAGCAGCAGCACGACCAGCCCGACGAGATTGACCGTCATGCCGAAGCTGAGCCCGATGCGCGGCGCGAGACCCTGATGGAGCACATCCCAGGGATCGAGACCGAGATTGGCCCGCAGCATGAGGGCCATGGAGATGCCGTAAAGTGCCAGGCCCCAAAGGAGCTGGATAAGACGTCGTGTGATCATGAACAGAGCCATAACCAGAAGCGGCATTGTTTTTGAGGGCCAATTCAAAGATATTGGCCCCTATGGAAATGAATGCGCTCAGCCCGGCTTCCCTCGCCCGCCAGCTCGGATCATGGCGCGGCAGCGCGGGCGGCGGGGCTGCTTATCGCCAGCTCGCACGGGCGCTACGCCTTTTGATCCTCGACGGGCGGATCGGCCTGGGCGTGCGGATCGGCGGCGAGCGCGACCTTGCGCAGGCGTTGGCGGTGAGCCGCACCACGGTGAGCGCCGCGTTCGACCTGCTGCGCGACGAGGGCTATCTGCTGAGTCGCCAGGGTTCGGGCAGCGTGACACGGTTGCCGGGCGTAGGACAGGCGCGCGCGCCCGGCGCGACAGACCGCGACACGATCGACGATGTCGGAGAGGCAGGCCCCGATGTCGTCGACTGGACCAAGGCGGTACTGCCAGCGCCGCAGACCGTGTGGCATGCCTATGAGCAGGCGCTGGGCCAGATGCCGGCCTTCCTTTCCGGCTTCGGCTATGAGGTGTTCGGTATTCCGCGGCTGAGATCGGCGATCGCGGCCGATTATAGCGCGCGGGGGTGCCCGACGACGCCCGACCAGATCTTCGTCACCAGCGGCGCACAGCATGGCCTGTCGCTGCTGCTGCACCTGTTCGCCGGGCCGGGCGACCGGATCGTCATCGACCATCCGACCTATCACAATGCGATCGCTTCGATCCTCAAGCATAGCTGCGTCGCGGTGCCGGTCGCGCTGTCCGAAGCGGGCTGGGATATCGACGCGATCCACGCCGCGTTCCGCCAGACCGGCCCGCGCTTCGCGTATGTCATCGCCGATTTCCACAACCCGACCGGCCGGATGATGGATGCCGATACGCGCGCGGCATTGGTGCGCGCGGCCCGCGCCACGCATACGCCGCTGGTGATCGACGAGACGATGGCAGCGATGACGCTCGACCTGCCGGCGCCCGCGCCCGTCGCCGCGCATGACCCGCGCGGCGATACGGTGGTCAGCATCGGATCGGTCAGCAAACGCTTCTGGGGCGGGCTGCGGATCGGCTGGATCCGCGCCGACCCGCAGACGATCGTCGCGCTGGGCCGGATCCGCGCGACGCTCGACATGGCGACGCCGATCATGGAACAGCTGGCGGTCGCTGCCCTGCTCGACGGCAGTATCACAGGCGACGGCGGCGGCATCGACCTTCGCGTCCGCCGCGACCATCTGATCGCACGGCTCGCCGACGCCCTGCCGCACTGGCGGGTACCGGTGCCGGCCGGCGGCTTCATGCTCTGGGCCGAAATGCCGCGGCCCGAGGCGTCGGCGCTCGCGGCGATGGCGCAGAGCCTGTCGCTGCGCATCACGCCGGGCCCGCGCTTCGGCGTCAACGGCGCGTTCGAACGCTTTGTCCGCCTGCCCTTCACGCTGCCCGAGGCGGAGCTCGATCGCGCGGTCGACCGCCTGGTCATGGCCGAAGCCCATTTGCGCTCGCGCCACGGGCGCATGCCCGATCCGGTGGCGTGGGAACTGGACGCGGAGCGGGTGATTTAGAATCCGACTCGCCTGTTCTGAATCAGCGTCCCGGATTTGTTTCGTGGGGCTACCGGCCACAAATTTTTCGGCGGAGAAGCTCGCGGCCCGGTGGATGCCGGAACGGGTCCGGCATGACGGAATTTTGCATTATCTGGGCGAGAGCCCGTCGATTGTCTCCACGAACAGGCGCGGGTCGAACGTTGCAATCTCGCGGAAACTGACCTCGTTAAAGGTCGTTCTCCGTGCCGCCTCCGCCAGTCCCGGTTCCAGATCGACGATGTGGATCGGCTTCAGCGGCCGGCACATGACCTCATAGGCGTTGAGACACTGCTGCCCGCGATGAACGTCGCTCCAGTCGAAGACGGTCATGCCGCGCGATGCGAGATCCGCAAAACTCGTCGGATCCGGAATGGAAACGATCATCTTCACGAGGCTCGATTTCGGCAACGCCTGAACGAGAGAGTCGAGATCGTCATTGGTCGGGTAATCGTCATCGAGAACGGTGGTGGGAGCCGGTCCTTCGCCAGCCGTCACGAAAGTCGCGACATGACCATCGCGGTCGACCGCGATCCATTCCCAATCAAGGTGCCATGGATAGTTGCGCATCGACCGGCTCTCCTTCGCTCCCTGCGCCAACCGGTGCGCGCGTCCTGCCCAGTGCTCAAGGCTGTATCGCGGCTCCCCGCCAGATGATCGGCGGCAACATAGCCCATGCGAACACTGGCCTGCCGGCCTCGACATGGGGAGAACCGGGCTTCAACTTTTTCGGATCGAAAATCCGGAGTGTCACCTTGGCCATTCTGAACTGGCGGGTACGCGGATCGGTTACTTCGGTGAAGACGATCTTGCCATCCGGGCCGATAAGCGCTCTCGCTGGCACTCGACCGGGCACACCGTCAAACTCGACCTGGTCGGGCGAAGGGATCAGCGACGGGCCGCCCAGTTCGGACAGGGTAAGCGGGCGCTGCAGTATGGGAATGTCACCGGCATTGTACGCCTCGGCAGCGGCCAGCATCTCACGATAAGCGTCACTTTCGGGGTAAGCCTTGGGCGCGAGCAGGGCCACCGCCCTGGCGGGATCCGCCTTTCCCAGCGCCCCCTGCATTTCGAGAGCCGCCAGCTTTCGAGCAGCCCTGAAGGCATCTTTGGCCACCGCCGCTTCGAGCATCAGCCGCGCCCGCGCCTTGTCGGTCGGGACAAGGAGCTCGCCCAACAATAATTGGGCATCTGGTCGTCCGGCAGCGGCCGCGTCCTCTAGCATTGCACGATTTGCCCGCCTGGCCAGAATGGCGAGAAGCGTGTCGGAAGGTTTCTCGCCCCAGTCCTCGGCGGTCAGGGTGAAGATTCCGAGCATGCGTGCCTGCAGAAAATACAGGCGAGCCCGCGCCGGATCGGCAGGAACGCCGATACCGCGCCTCGATGCCAGGCCAAGCCAGTAGAAGGCGTTTCCCGTCCCCTTCGAACGGCCCGGCCCCCCGGCGGTAAGGAAGGTCAGAATCGCAACGCCTATTTCCGGATTGGTAGCGCATTTTACGAAGACGGAAGGATCAAAGGCGCGTTCCGGATTCGGGATTGCGGGCTTCAACAACGCCCCCGCCATTTCATAGATGTCATTCGCGCGGCTGTCGTTCAAACCTGCCGCCGTCTCGCCCGGCCTGGGCAGGGACTGCGCGATCTCTTTTGCGTCACGAATTCTGAAATCCGCACCGGACCGAGCAGGATCACGCTGATAGATTGCCCCTTTGCAATCGGCGACCGCTTCTGCCGTGCGTTTCGCCTCGGACACCGACCAAGGCTGTTGGGCGGCTTGCCCCGAAGCAGGCGCGCAAATCAGCGAAGCGGCAAGCGACGCCAGGCCATATTTATAAGGCATTTCTGGACGTGGCTCCACTATTCGATGCATTGCTTATCGAACGATTCCTAACATTCGCTTTTTTGCGGGCCGAACCGATCGGCTGCTGATACTGCATTTACCGGGACCGGTAGCTGGAAGCGGCATGATGACGCATGAGGACCTTTCTCAAGCACTCCCGATCATCGCCGTCGCGGGCGTATTGTTGCTCGACGCGCTCTCGACGCGCTTTGGAATGCGCTGCCTCGATTGGATCATCGAGCGAGCCGGCGGCCGGATCGCAGACTGGTTCAACCCGAATCGCCGTTACCGTTCGCAATCAAGCCCCGAACGCTATCGACGCCCGCTCCTCGGGCCGCGTCGCGACCGATCCTCCGAGGATAATAATGGAACGGACCGGAATCTTCCACGCTGATCACCGAACCCGTATCGCCAACCACCGACGCGTGGGACCGTAGCCGGCGAAAGCGTACAGGGTTGCGCACCTCCTCCGATCATGAAACCCTCTCCTCGACAGACTGGGGATTTTTCCGATGCAAGCACGGACTAGCGTGGCGATCGTCGCGCTGCTGATCTCTACGGGCTGTTCCCGTACCCCTGCGCCCGTGCCACCAGCGGCATCGACCGAGGCGATCGAGCAGGCGGCGCATGGCGGCTATGTCGCGGCGATCAACAGCAACGATGTCGAGACGCTGATGGGCAGCCTGACCGACGATATCGTCTATCAGGCACCGGGCGCCCCCGAGGTACTCGGCAAGGCGGCAGTGCGCAAATGGGTCGCAGGCTACCTCGCCGCCTATCGCATCCGGTGGGAAAAGACCTCGATCGGCTTCACCGTCAGCGGCGACTGGGCGTTCGAGCGCTATACCTACAGATCGACCGACACGGACAAGAAGAACGGCGCGGTCACGACCGATATCGGCAAGGGCATCAACGTCTATCGCCGGGGCGCCGACGGCAAATGGCGGGTGGCGATCGATGGATGGAGTTCCGACAAGCCCGCGGCATAACCAAAATGATCCGCTGCTGGCACGAGGGGCACGGCTGAGCTAGGGGACGCGCTTTCATAGAAGGACCGTCCATGTCGCCCCAGGATCTTGCCGCTTATGCCACGCGAACGCTGGACGATGCGACGATCCCGCAGCTGCCGCGGCATTATCGCGGCAAGGTGCGCGAGAATTACGATCTCGACGACGGGCGCCGCATCATCATCGCGACCGACCGGCTGAGCGCGTTCGACCAGATCCTCTGCTCGGTGCCGTTCAAGGGCGAGATCCTGACCCAGACGGCGCGCTTCTGGTTCGAGAAGACGGCCGATATCTGCGCCAACCATGTGCTGAGCTATCCCGACCCCAATGTCCTGCTGTGCCGGCGGCTCGACATCCTGCCGGTCGAGATCGTGGTGCGCGGCTATCTGGCCGGAACGACGGGCACCTCGATCCTCACCCTCTACAAGGCCGGGCAGCGCGACATGTACGGCATGACCCTGCCCGACGGCATGCGCGACAATGAGCGGCTGCCGACGCCGATCATCACGCCGACCAGCAAGGAATTCGACGGCGGGCACGACGCGCCGCTGAGCGCCGCCGACATCCTCGACCAGGGCCTGCTCAGCCAGGCGCAATGGGACGAAGTGAGCGCGACCGCCCTCGCCCTGTTCGCGCGCGGCCAGGCGATGGCGGCGGAGCGCGGGCTGATCCTGGCCGACACCAAATATGAGTTCGGCGTCGATGCCGAGGGCAGGATCATCCTGGCGGACGAGATCCACACGCCGGACAGCAGCCGCTACTGGAAGCAGGCGAGCTATGCCGAGCGCTTCGAGGCGGGCGAGCGGCCCGAAAGCTTCGACAAGGATTTCATCCGTGCCTGGGTCGCCGCGCGCTGCGACCCGTACAAGGACCCGATCCCGGCCATTCCGGAAGAGCTGATCCTCGGCACCTCGGCCGTCTATGCCGAAGCCTATGAGACGATCACCGGGCAGGACTTCGCGCCCGACCTGGCCGGGGCCACGGTGTTCGACCGGATCGTCGGGCGGCTGACGCCGTTCTTTCCGGACTGATTTTCGAGGCGCGCGCGGCGGGTAATTATATCGGGCTCCATGCGCGCGGCCGGACCTTTGTCTGGCGGCAGACGATGCACAATGCGGAAGCGCATCTTTGGGCCCGGTTTCGTCCGGGTGCATCGATCCTGTCTGGTGCCATGGCGGTCGATCGAGACGGCGACGTGCGGGCGCAAGGGGCCGGTCGAGGTGGCGCTGAACAACGGCGCGTGCCTGCCCGTCTCCAACCGCTATGCGGCGAACCTGCATAGCTGAATCGCCTGTCCCCTGTCGGCGGGGGTGACGCGGGCGGATGAGCACGGCTATGGCCCCCGCCATGACCAACATCCTCCTCACCGGCAGCAGCCGCGGCATCGGCGCGGCGATCGCGACTGCCCTCACCCTCCCCGACGTCACCCTGGTCGGCCATGGCACGGCGAGCGGCATTCCCGCCGACTTCGCCGATCCGGCTGGGCCGCGGAAGCTGTGGGACGCGGCGCTCGACCAGCTTGGCGGCACGCTCGACGTGCTGATCAACAATGCCGGCGTGTTCGAGAACAACCCGCTCGACCGGCCGCATGACGAGTGGGTCGCCGATTGGGAGCGCACGATGCGGATCAACCTGACCGCCTCGGCAGAGCTGTGCCGGCTTGCCGTGCGCCACTGGCAGGAGCGCGGTACCGGCGGCCGGATCGTCAACATCGCCAGCCGCGCGGCCTATCGCGGCGACAGCCCGCAACACTGGCATTATGCCGCGTCCAAGGCCGGCATGGTCGCGATGACCAAGTCGATCGCGCGGGGCTATGCTGCCGAGGGTATCCTGGCCTTTGCCGTGTGCCCGGGCTTCACCATGACCGGCATGGCCGAGGAATATCTGTCGAGCCGCGGCGGCGACAAGCTGCTCGCCGACATTCCGCTCGGCCGGGTGGCGATGCCGGAGGAGGTCGCCGAGACGGCGCGCTTCCTGGCGCTGGCCGCGCCCGCGTCGATGACCGGCGGGGTGATCGACGTGAACGGGGCAAGCTACGTCCGTTAGGGAAGCCGCAGCGCCGCAACAATTATCGTGACAGCGGGCCCGGCGGCGCCCACTCTCCTCCCCGGGCCTTCATCATGTTCCGGGGGGATCATGCCGTATCGTCACGCCTGGCTGTTCGTGCTCGCGCTGATCGCGGCGACCATTCCTGCTTTCTGGCGCACCTATTTCTCCGTGATCGGCGGGGCGCCGCTTGCCTTCCACGTCCATGGCGCGACCGCGACGCTGTGGATGCTGCTGCTCGTCGTGCAGAGCCGCACGGTGCATCATGGCCAGCGCGCGCTGCACCGGTCGCTGGGGCTGGCGACCTTCGCGGTCGCGCCGCTGTTCGTCATGGGCGGCTTCATGGTGATCCAGTCGATGGCGCGGGCGACCGCGGCCGGCGACCTTTTCTACCAGATGTACGGTGCCCGGCTTGCCAGCTACGACATCCTCGCGACCGCCACCTTTGCCTGGTGCGTCGCGATGGCGCTGAAGGAACGGCGCAACGTCCAGCTCCACGCCCGCTATATGCTCGCGACCACCCTGTTGCTGATCGGGCCGGTTCTCGGCCGCGTCATCAATAAATTCGTGCCGGGACTGATGATCAGGAGCCCGCAGGATTTCCCGCTCTTTGCCTGGGGCCTGCATCTGGCGGGGCTGTTCGCCATTGCGATCGCCCTGTGGCTCTATGGTGCCGATCGTCGCTTCGGCCGGCCCTGGCTGGTGGTTGCGGTGGTGACGATCGTCCAGTCGATCCTGTTCGAGACGCTGGCGCGCAGCCCGATCTGGGCGCGGATCTATCTGACGGTCGCACCGATTCCGATGCCGCTGTTCCTGGCGACCGGCCTTGCGGCCGGGGCGGCCGCGACGTGGTTCGGCTGGACCAGGGTACCGGCACGGCGGAGGAGGACGGTCACCGCCTGAGCCTATGCCGGCTGGGCCGGTCGGCGCCGGCCTGCCCGAGATGTCGCCGCTTGCGGCCTCGATCGCGGAGGCGCTCAGGGCCTAGACGCTTGTCGAACGCCGGTTCTTCTGCTTGGCGGCTGCGCGAGAACGGAGAAAGCCGATGTCCGAGAGCTGGAAGCTCAGTTTGCCCTGCACCCGCGACGAAGCGGAGGCGATCGATTTCGAAGCACCAGCGCTGGCGTCGCTCGACCCGGCGCCGGTGCTGCTGACCAGCGAGGAGATCGAGGACGATCCCCTGAGCTGGCGGCTCGATGCGTTTTTCGACGGCAAGCCCGATGCGGCGACGCTGGCGGTGGTGCGCGCCCTGGTGCCCAGCGGGGGGAAGAGCAAGGCGAAGCCGGAGCTCGTGGTCGAACAGGACTGGGTGACGCTCAGCCAGGCCGGGATCGAGCCGGTCCATGCCGGGCGCTTCTATATCCACACCGAGGCCAATCGCGGGACGGTGCCGCCCGGCACGCGCGCCTTCCGCATCGAGGCGAGCCGGGCGTTCGGCACCGGCCAGCACCAGACGACCTCCGGCTGCCTGGTGACGCTCGATGCGCTGAAGCAGCGCGGGGCGATGTTCCGCAACATCGTCGATGTGGGCACCGGCACCGGGCTGCTCGCCTTTGCCGCAATGCATTTGTGGCCGCGCGCCTATGCGACCGCATCCGACATCGATCCGGCGTCGATCGAGGTGACGGCCGACAATGCCGATCTGAACGACGTGGCGCTGGGACATGGCAAGGCCCAGCTTGCGCTGGCGGTCGCCTCGGGGCTCGACCATCCACTGATCCAGCGGCGGGCGCCGTACGACCTGATCGTCGCCAACATCCTGGCGGGGCCGCTGATCGCGCTGGCGCCGGCGATCGCTGCCGCGCTCGAGACGGGCGGGACATTGGTGCTGGCCGGGCTGCTCGACACCCAGGCGGCGGCGGTGGCGCGCGCCTATCGGCGCGAGGGACTGTTCCTGGCGGGCCGGACCCAGATCGGCGACTGGCCGACGCTCAGGTTGCGCAAGCGACGGCGGCAGGGCTGGCGGCGGCCGCTGCGGGACAGCGGGAAGACGGCGGAGACGCCTGGATTCGGGAGCTGGTGATTTAATTCCTCCCCGGAACGGGGAAGGGGGACCGCCCGCTTCTTCAGCGGGTGGTGGAGGGGCTTGGAGCGCCGGGCAGACGTTCCGCGCTCCAAGCCCCTCCACCATTCGCCGGAAGAGGCGAATGGTCCCCCTCCCCCGGTTCCCGGGGGAGGAACTAGAGAGCCGCCGCCTTTTCCCGGGCATAATCCTGCGTGCCGTGGGTCAGCACCACATCGTCCGGCAATATCTCCGCCACCGGCACGTCGGGCTGCGCCATGATCTCCGCATAGAGCGGCGCGAAATCGGTCTCGACCGTCACGCGCAGCAGTTCGTCGAAGCTCGGGATCACGAAGTAGTTCTGCTGGAAATCGTCGATCCGATATTCGGTGCGCATCACCCGCTTCATGTCGAAGGCGATGCGGTTGGGGCTCGGATCGTCGAGCGCGAAGCGGCTTTCGGCAAAGCTCGACACGATGCCCGCGCCATAGATGCGCAGGCCCTCGGGCTCGGCGATCAGGCCGAATTCGACCGTGTACCAATAGAGCCGCGCAAGATGCTTGAGCGACCCCAGTTCGAGCGCGCGCTGGCCGCCGCGGCCATAGGCCTCGAGATAATCGGCGAAGACCGGGTCGGCGAGCATTGGCACATGGCCGAACACGTCGTGGAACACGTCCGGTTCCTGCAGGTAATCGAGCTGGTCGGCCCGGCGGATGAAATTGCCGGCGACGAAGCGGCGATTGGCCATGTGATCGAAGAACACCTCGTCCGGCACCAGCCCGGGCACCGCCACGACCTGCCAGCCGGTCAGGCCCATCAGCCGTTCGGACAATTCCTCGAAATCGGGGATGCCGGGCTTCGACAGCTTGAGCACGTCGAGCCCGCGCAGATAGGCCTCCGATGCGCGGCCGGGCAGGAGTTTCGCCTGGCGGTCGAACAGGGTGTCCCACACCGCATGTTCCTCCGCGGTGTAGTGCGACCAGTCCTGCGGGACGGTCCAGTCGGGTGCCGCGCCTTCGGGCGGGCGATCGAGAACATGCGTTTCTTCAGCCATGGAAATGCCATATCACACTCGCGATGCTGGCGAAAATCCACCCCGTCCGGAACGGCGCAAGGTTGGCCGGAACGGCGCTTGCGGGGCTGATCGGCGTGCTGCTGGCCTATGGCTCGGCCGGGATGATCGGCGGCGCCCTGCCCACCAATGCCGGCTGGACGCAGACTGAATCGGGCGTGCGCATCTATATTGAGAGCAACGGCATCCATACCGGCATCGTCGTGCCGCAGGTCGGCGGCGGCGAGGACTGGCGCGACCTGATCCGGCCCGAGGATCTGCGCGATCCGCGTTATGCCGGGTACAGCCATATCTCGATCGGCTGGGGCGACCGCGCCTTTTATCTCGAAACGCCGACCTGGGCCGAGGTGAAGCCGCTGACCGTGCTGGCGGCGGCGACGGGCAGCGAGCGCACCGTGATGCATGTGGACCATGTGCCGGAACCGGGCGTCGATGCCGATATACGCAGCGTCGTGCTGCGCCCGGAGGAGTATCGTCGCCTTGCCGCCTTCATCCGCGCCAGCTTCCGGAGCGAGAACGGGCAGCGGCCGGCACACCAGCCCGGCTATGGCGATTACGACGCCTTTTACGATGCGCGCGGCCGGTACAGTGCGATCCGTACGTGCAACGAATGGACGGGCGAGGCGCTGCGCCATGCCGGCGTGCGCATCGGTGCCTGGACGCCCTTTCCCGTGACGGTACTTGGATGGTTCCCATGATGACGACCGATGCCAGGGCCCCTTCGCTATTGCTCTGGGCGATGGAGCTGCCGCGCGGCGCGATCGGGCTCGGGCAGCTTTTCTGGAACAGACGACTGCTCGAAGACGGCCCCAAGGGCGATGGACGGCCAATCCTGATCCTGCCCGGGCTGGTCAATGCCGACCGGTCGAACTTCGCCATGCGGGGCTATCTCAACCGGCTGGGTTACCGCGCCTATGGCTGGGGGCTGGGCCGCAATCTCGGCGTGCGGGCGATCGGGCCGGACGGCGAGAAGCTGTTCGAGCGCATTCGCGAGATCCATGACGAGACCGGCGAGAAGGTCACGCTGATCGGGGTGAGCCTGGGCGGCATCATGGCCCGCATGGCGGCGCACCGCGTGCCCGAGCTGGTGCGCGAGGTGATCACGGTCAGTTCGCCCTTTGCCGGCAGCCCGCGCGCGACCAATGTGTGGCGCGCGTTCGAATGGCTGACCGGCGACCGGATCGACGATCCCAAGGTGGTGGCACTGGGCCACGAGGTGGCGGAACCCCTCCCCGTTCCCGCCACCGCCATCTGGAGCGCCAGCGACGGGCTGGTCAATGGCGCGATCTGTCGCGAGCCGGGCTGCCGGAGCATCGAGGTGCGGAGCAGCCATATGGGGGTGCAGGTGCGGCCCGAAGTGCTGCTGGCGATCGCGCAGGTTCTGGGCGGGAAATAGTAGGAGCACCCTCCTGCTTCTGCTCCCCTTCCGCTTGCGGGAGGGGTCGGGGGAGGGCCTGTCCTGATGGCGCTTTCCTATCTGGGACAGGCCCTCCCCTAGCCCCTCCCGCAAGCGGGAGGGGGATTTGGCGGCGTTACGTCGCACCCTTAATTTCATTCACACTCGTGAGAGTGAGTGTTGACAAAGACCCGCGCCGCCTGCATCCTTCACCCACATCGCCGGCATCAACGATCGGCGTTCATGGGAGAGAGAGCATGAAGGCCATTCTTCTTGCGTCGGCCTGCGCCGCTGCGTTCGTCCTTTCGGCGACGCCTGCGCTGGCACAGAGCGTCGCACCACAAACCGACACCCCGGCCACCGCGCAGGACGAGACTCATGATGCGGCCGGCAACGACATCATCGTCACCGCGACCCGCCGCAACGAGCGGCTGCAGGATGTGCCGCTGAGCGTCACCGCCTTCTCGCAGGAGCAGCTGACCGAAAAGGGTATCGTCGGCTTCGAAGGCATCGCCCGCGAGACGCCCGGCGTGGTGCTCAATCGCCCGACCCAGAATTTCAACAATTTCACGGCGCGCGGCATCGCCACCAACGGCTACAACGCCAATCTGCAAAGCTCGGTCGCCGTCTATATCGACGAGCTGCCGGTCTCGACCATCGGCAACACCACCGTGGTCGACCCCAATCTGTTCGACGTGGAGCGCGTCGAGTTCCTGCGCGGGCCGCAGGGCACGCTGTTCGGATCGGGATCGCTGTCGGGCGCGATGCGTATCCTGACCAAGAGCCCCAATCTTCATGACTTCGACTATTCCGCGCTCGCGGATATCGGCCTCACCGGATCGGATTCGGTGCGCCAGCGCTATAATGTGATGGTCAATGTCCCGATCGTCTCGGACAAGCTCGCGATCCGCGGCGTCGGCTTTTATCGCCATGAGGACGGCTATCTCGATAATGTCGGCACCGGCGTCCACAATTCGAACAAGCTGATCGACTGGGGCGGGCGCCTCGTCGCGCTCTGGCGACCGACCGATCGCCTGTCGATCAAGCTGCTCGGATCGTACGAGAACAGCGACCCGAAGGATTCCTCGCTGACCAGCCCGTCGCTCGGCCGCGAGAAACGCATCTCGGACCAGCCGGACCGCTTCACCGGCAAGCAGACCATCATCAACGGCACGCTCGACTACGACTTCGATTTCGCCAAACTCACCAGCTCCTCGACCTATTCGAAGTTCGATCAGCGCTTCTGGCTGGATCTTGCCGGCACCTTCGCACCCGGATCCTATGTCGGCGCGCCGATCGCCTTCGGCCTCGATGCCAATGCCTATGACAAGGTGTTCGTGCAGGAGACGCGGCTGGTCTCGTCACTCGATGGCCCGCTACAGTTCGTGGTGGGCGGATTCTATCTGAACCGCCGCCGCGACGTCGATTATTTCTATCGCTCCAGCCTGCCGTTCCTGCAGGCGCGCGGCCTTACCGGGCTGCCCGACCAATATTACCAGAAGCAATATACCCATCAGATCAGCGAGGAGCTCGCCGGCTTCGGCGAGCTGACCTATCGCTTCTCGAGCAAATTCTGGCTGACGGGCGGCATGCGCTACGGGCGCACCTCGGCCCAGGGCTTCACCGAGCCCGGCGGCTATCTCGCCACCGCGTTCGGCCAGAATTATTTCACCTATGCGCTGCTCAAGATCCCGGTGAAGTTCGATACCTTCACCCCCTACACCGCGGTCACGGGCGTGAAGGCGTCGGGATCGAAGCCAAGCTGGAAAGCGAGCGCCAGCTTCAAGCCGACGGAATCGGTGACGACCTATGCCACCTTCTCCACCGGCTTTCGCGCCCCGATCGTGAACGCCTTCGCCGGGCGCCCGAGCCTGGTGAACCCGAGCGACATCATCATCCCCAACGGCGCATCGTCGGACGACCTGAAAAGCTATGAGATCGGCGCCAAGGGGCGGTTCCTCAACGGCCTCGTGACGATCAACGTCGCCGCCTATCTGATCGACTGGAGCAACATCCAGGCACAGGCCAATCGCGTATCGGACTCGGTGCAGTTCGCCACCAATATCGGCGGCGCACGGAGCAAAGGCTTCGAAGTCGAGATGGGCGTCGTGCCGGCAAAGGGTGTCTTCCTGGGCCTGAACGCAGCCTATAATGATTCCAAGATCACCAAGCTCAGCGCGACCGAGGCGGCGATCTCCGGCGCGGTGCTTGGTCACCGGCTCTCGGCACCGCGGCTTCAGGGTGCGGCCTATCTGTCCTATGGCTTCGACCTGGGTAACGACACCAAGGCGAACCTTGCCGTGAACGCGCAATATGTCGGGTCGTACAACAGCTCCTTCCCGAACACGCCGGGCGCGCCGACCGTACCGCTGTCCACCTTCGGTGTGACCGACGAATATGTGAACACCAACCTGACCTTCGGCCTCAAGCGCGGCGATATCTCGGCGCAGCTCTATGTCGAGAATGTGTTCGACGATCATTCGGTCACCTACATCCACCCCGAAGCGTTTCTCGTCAGCCGGTTCGGCACCCTGCGGCCGCGCACCATCGGCATTCGCCTCGGCTATGGTCTCTGATCGGTGACGGCCGGTTCAGCCCCGACCACCGGCACGCGCCCATGGCTGATGCTCGGCGCGCTCACCTTCGTCTATGTGCTGAACTTTCTCGACCGACAGCTGATCGGCATCCTGGCCAAGCCGATCCAGGACTCGCTTCAGGTCAGCGACGGTCAGCTCGGGCTGATCGGCGGCCTGTATTTCGCAATGTTCTATTGCTTCATCGCGATCCCGGTCGGCTGGCTCGCCGACCGGACCAACCGCATCAACGTCCTGTCGCTCGCCTGCGCGATCTGGAGCGGGGCGACGATCGCGTGCGGCATGGCCGCGACCTACCCGCAGCTCGTCGTCGCGCGCATGCTGGTCGGTTTCGGTGAAGCCGGCGGCGTGCCGCCATCCTATGCGATCATCACCGATACCTATCCGCCGGGCAAACGGGCTGCGGCGCTCGGCATCTTCAATCTCGGCCCGGCGATCGGCGCCGCGATCGGCGTGGCGTTCGGCGCCGCCATCGCGGAGCGGTTCGGCTGGCGCATGCCGTTCATCATCATCGGCGTGATCGGCATCGTCACAGCGCTGCTGGTGCGGCTGTTCCTTCGCGAGCCCGAGCGCGGCGCCACCGACCAGGTGCGCTTGCACGGCGGTGGAGACACCATTCGAGACAGGGCCGAATTCTGGCCGACCGTGCGCATGTTCTTTTCGCATCCCGTGCTGATGCTCGCGGCACTCGGCAGCGGGGCGACCCAGTTCGTGACCTATGGCCTGGGCAATTTCGCCGTGCTGTTCCTGATGCGCGACAAGGGCATGGTGCTGAGCGAGGTGGCCGTCTGGTATGCCCTGGTGCTCGTCCTCGGCATGGGCGGCGGGATGGTGATTTCAGGCCGGGTGATCGACCGCATGACGCGGACGTCAAGGGCGGGCTATGCCATCGCCCCCGCCTTGTCGCTGGCGGTGGCGATGCCCTTCTACCTCGCCTTCATCTGGGCGCCGACCTGGCCGCTGGCGCTCGCGCTGCTCGCCATCGTGATGATGTTCAACTATTTCTATCTCTCCGCATCGGTGGCGCTGGTGCAGGACGAGGTGAAGCCCAACCAGCGCGTGCTGGCGGGGGCGCTGCTCCTGCTGGTGATGAACTTCATCGGCCTCGGCCTCGGCCCGACCTGGGTGGGGCAGGCAAGCGACTGGTTCAAGGCGCATGGCCATGCCCAATATCTGCAATCGGCGCTCTACACGCTGACGCCCTTCTACCTGATCGCCATCGCACTCTTCCTCTGGCTGGCGCGCATCCTGCGCCGCGAAAGCCGCAACCCCGCCGGGATTCCCGCATGAAACCAGTGTCCCTCGCCGCGCTCGCCGCCGCGCTCCTGCTCACCACCGGGCCGGCGGCCGCGCAATCGGCGACGGTCGATGCGCCCGCCGGCGCCGAGCAGGGCAGCGTCCAGGGCGATCTCCGCATCTTCAGGGGCATTCCCTATGCCCAGCCGCCGGTGGGGGCGATGCGCTGGAAGGCGCCTGTCGCGCTTCCGGCCTGGCAGGGCGTGCGCAAGGCGACCGAGTTCGGGCCGGCCTGCGTCCAGCCGCATTCGAAGGCCGTGAGCATCTATACCAACCCGCCCGGCAAGATGAGCGAGGACTGCCTGACGCTCAACATCTGGGCGCCGAAAGACGCGAAGAAGTTGCCGGTGTTCGTCTGGATCCATGGCGGCGCGCTGGTCACCGGCTATAGCCACGAGCCGACCTATGACGGTGCGCGCCTGGCCGGAAAGGGCATGATCGTCGTCTCGATCAACTACCGGCTCGGCATCCTCGGCTATCTCGCGCATCCCGCGCTGAGCGCCGAATCCACCGAAGGCATTTCCGGCAATTACGGCCTGCTCGACCAGATCGCGGCGCTCGACTGGGTGAAGCGCAACATCGGCGCGTTCGGCGGCGATGCGGGTAATGTGACGATCGCGGGCGAGTCGGCGGGCGGACTCAGCGTGATGTACCTGATGGCGTCGCCCCGAGCGCGCGGGCTGTTCCACAAGGCGATCGCCGAAAGCGCCTATATGATCTCAACGCCCGAGCTGAAGCAGACGGCGCATGGCACACCTTCCGCCGAAGCGGCGGGGACTCAGGCCATGACGGCGCTGGGTGCGGCCGATCTGCCGGCACTCCGCGCGATGGATGCGGAGAAGCTGACCGATACCGCCGCCGCCAAGGGCTATGGCCCCTGGGGCGCCGTCGACGGCAAGATACTGACCCGCCAGCTCGTCGATACCTGGGATCGCGGGGAACAGGCGCCGGTGCCCGTCCTTGCCGGCTTCAACAGCGGCGAGATCCGGTCGCTTCGCATCCTGCTGCCCCCGGCGCCGGCCAATGCCGCCGCCTATGAGACGTCGATCCGCAAAAGCTATGGCGATCTCGCCGACTATTATCTGCGGCTCTACCCCTCCGGCGCGATCGGGGAGAGCATGCTCGCCAACACCCGCGACGCGCTGTACGGCTGGACCTCGACCCGGCTCGCGATCGGCCAGACGGCAATCGGCCAGCGCGGCTATCTCTACCTGTTCGACCATGGCTATCCGGCCGCGGACGACAATGGGCTGCACGCCTTCCACGCCTCCGAACTGCCCTATGTCTTCGGCACGGCCGGCGCGACGCCGCCTTATTGGCCGAAGGTGCCCGACACGTTGGCGGAGCGGCGCCTGTCCGATGCGATGATGGACTATTGGGTGTCGTTCGCGACGACCGGGGACCCGGTCGCCAAGGGCCAGCCGGCGTGGCTGCCTTATGGCAAGGATGCGCACTACATGGCCTTCGCCCAGGCGCCGGTGGCCGGCACGAAGCTGTTCCCGGGCATGTTCGCGCTGCATGAAGCGTCGGTGTGCCGCAGGCGGGCGGCGGGCGACCAGCCATGGAACTGGAATACCGGCGTGATCTCCCCGGTGCTGGCAAAGGCGGCGACCTGCAAATGATCCACGGGGAAATGCAGCCGTTCGATCTGACGCTCGACAAGTTTCTCGACCATGCGGCCAAATGGCATCCCCGCCGCGAGGTGGTGACCGCGCGCGAGCATGGCGGGGTCGACCGGATCGGGTATGCCGATCTGAGGACACGCAGCCTGCTTGTGTCGTCGGTGCTCGCCGGGCTGGGCGTGGACAAGGGCGACCGGGTCGCCACGCTCGCCTGGAACAGCCAGGCCCATGTCGAAGCCTGGTATGCGATCATGGGCATGGGCGCGGTGTGCCACACGCTCAACCCGCGCCTGACCGGTGCGCAGCTTGCCGCGATGGTCGGGCAATCGGGTGCGCGCATCCTGATCGCCAGCGCCGACCTGATGCCGCTCGCCAGGCAGATCGTCGAGCGCGTGCCGTCGATCGACTGCGTGCTGGTCATCGATGGCCCTGCCGATGCCAGGGCCGGTGCGGCGCGTGTCCTCGCCCTGGAACCGCTGATCGCGGAAGCGGGCACCGACATCGTCTGGGGCGGTTTCGAGGAAACGGCGCCCTGCGGCCTGTGCTTCACGTCGGGCACGACGGGCGCACCGAAGGGCGTGACCTATACCCACCGATCGAGCTTCCTTCACACGCTGCGCCTGCTTCAGGCCGATGTGATGGCGATCTCCGGCAAGGACAGCGTGCTGGTGGTCGTGCCGATGTTCCATGCCAATGCCTGGGGCCTGCCCTTCGCGGTGCCCTCGGCCGGCGGCAAGCTGGTGCTGCCCGGCCGCCACGCCGACGGCGCGAGCCTGGCACGGCTGATCGTCGCCGAAGGCGTGACGGTCGCGGTGGGTGTACCGACCGTATGGCTCGGGCTGCTCGACCATCTCGAGGCGACCGGTGGCGAGGTGCCGACGCTGGAGCGCATCATCATGGGCGGCGCGCCCCTCGCCCCTGCGCTGATGGAGCGGATCGAGCGCAGGCTCGGCGTGACGGTCCAGACGAGCTGGGGCATGACCGAGCTGTCGCCGTCGGGCACCGTGTCCCTGCCGGGCGATCCGGCGCGATCGGCCGCCATGGCGGGCCGCCCGGCCATCGGGGTCGATCTGCTGCTGGTCGATGGCGACGGCGTCGCCCTGCCCCAGCAGCGCGGGCCCGAGGGGCATCTGCGCGTGCGCGGCGCGGCGGTGGTCGAGCGCTATTTCGGACAGGAGCAGAGCGCGACCGACGAAGACGGCTGGTTCGGCACGGGCGATCTCGCGCGGATCGACCTGGACGGCAATCTCATCATCACCGGGCGCGCCAAGGACCTGATCAAATCGGGCGGCGAATGGATCAACCCGGCTGAGATCGAGGCGGTGGTCGGCGCCCTGCCCGAGGTGTCGCTGGCAGCGGTGATCGGCCGGCAGGACGAGAAATGGGGCGAGCGCCCGATCCTGCTGGTCGAGATGCGCGACCATGAGGCGATCAGCGACGAGGCGCTGCTGGCGCCGCTGAAGGGCCGGGTCGCGCCCTGGTGGGTGCCCGATGCGATCATCCGCTTGCAGCACATGCCTCTGGCGTCCACCGGCAAGATCGACAAGATACGGTTGAGATCGGAATATGGCGTTTGAGCCGGAGCCAGGCCGCCGGCTGGCCCGACGCCGGCCGAGGCAAGACAGAAAGGCCCTCATTGCCCGAAGACGTTAAACCCCGCCGACGTTCCACCAAGGCGGAACAGCGCGCCGAGACGATGGAACAGATCCTCGACGCGGCCGAATATCTCTTCTCGCAGCATGGCCTGTACGGCGTGACGCTGAAGGATGTCGCCAAGCGGGTGGGCGTGCACCACACGCTGCTCAACTATTATTTCGAGGACAAGAAGAAGCTGTTCGACGCGGTGTTCGCCCGGCGCGCGGTGGTCACCAGCGAGCGGCGGATGAAAGCGCTCGACGAATATGACGCGGCGACGAACGGCAAGCCGGGCGTCGAGGGCGCGCTGCGCGCTTTCCTCGACACCGATCTCGACCTGTATATCGAGGGTGGCGAGGGCTGGAAGAATTACGCCGCGCTCGGCGCCCAGGTGGCCAACGCCCCCGAATGGGGGGCCGAGCTGATGGACGCGCATTTCGACCCCGTCGTGCTGCGCCTGATCGGCCTGCTGAAAAAGGCGCTGCCCGATTGCGCCGAAGCCGACATCTTCTGGGGCTATCACTTCGTCACCGGCGCGCTGATGCTGACGCTGGCGCGCACCGGGCGCATCGACAAGCTGTCGGGCGGCCTGTGCAAGTCGGACGATTTCATCGCGGTGAAGGACCGCATGGCGTCGTTCATGGCGGCCGGTTTTGGGGAATTGTGCCGGCAGCGTTCGGGCGGGAAGGCACAGTAGTCCCAGGTCCGATTTAACATCGCCTGCTGCCACATTATGGGTAGTGTCTCAGTTTGAATTTAGCGGCTAATGCCAGTCGGGGCCGTCATAGCCAGCGGGCGGCTCAATGTCCGCCCACCGCGCCGCGACCTCATGGCATGAGGATGCCATGTTCCTGCGAAGCCGATCAATCGCTACGGGCGCCTTGGTGATCTCACCACCGAACGGGTCGAATGACATGCAGAGCCGCGCCAGCGGCTCTGTCTGGGACGAGCTTTCTTGCAGGGCCCAATGGATCAGAGCAGCCACGTATTTCCTACGGTCCTCAATGTTCTTGCGAGCGTCCGGTGTGCTCGCCATCAAAAGGACACAGCCCCCGGAGAATAGCTGCCCATCCTTCCCTTCTTCGACGATGGGAGCGTCAAGTCGAACATTGACCCGTACGGTTGAGATTTTAACGGTGCTGTCCTGCGGGCCTGGGAGAAAGCGATATTTTCGGGATGCCGTCGTCGCGAATGTCTGTTTAAATGCAGCGATCGCCGCTTGGCACCGCTTAGCCTCTTCACGGTTGTATCCGTCCTCGCGCAGCTCTCTGGCAGCGAGGCGCGCGAGCATGTCGTCAAAATACGAAAGGTCGCCTGTGTTTGTGGATAGAAATTTACCAATTGCCGGTAGCGCTTGAGCGTATGCGATTACCGACACTTTCCGCGGGAATTTCGCTTTACGAATCACCGCTTCTCTCTGATTCGCGTTGGTTGTAGTGAGGTACTCGGCAAGATGATTGGCAGAGAAACGAGGGCTCCGGTGAAAGCCATAGTTGGGAGCGTCAAGCATGGATGATATCATCCTCAGGGCTGCAATTGATACCGAGACGACCCTATACATAACACCAATTGCCGCCGAAACATACGCGGAACACATTGAGCATGACAATCTCGGTGGCGGAAGCGGCTATTTCGTCCTTCGGGGACGCCGCACTGGTCTGAAAGAACACCTAGATATTTTGGCGAAGGCGCCGACGTTCGAGGCTGCTGGCGATCTTTTTGATATGATCGTCTCTGCGCGCAAGCGCGCCGCGATCTAAGCGGCGCGCTTCTTGTAAGGCACAGACGGGCATGGCCCGAGTCTTGGGTTTGTCCCCACGGGGGAACTCGTTTCCTAGTTTTATCGGGTCCCGCGCTATGGCCGGCTCCATCGGCGGCGACTTACGCGAAAAAATCGAGAATCCCCTTAAATTTCAATGGGGCTCCGGCGGCGGCGACACGCCGCGAACAACCGTCAATGGCTTTGATACTTCCCTGCTGATCGACATCTGCAATGCCATCATTGCCGCCGAAGCTACCGGGTCACTCAAGGCGGCGCGATACGCCAAATTATCCAGCAAGCGCATATCATTGTTGGAGCATCGGCCAAGAACGGCATCCGACAGCTTGTTTACGCTTTGGCTGGATATAGCCCTTCAACAGAAGAAATTATCGCGGCCTTTAATCTACAAATTCAAGAGGAGGTCAAGAAATACGAACCTCAATTTCCCAATGAACTTTATATGCACTGGCACCGTCTTTACGATATTCCGATACCGGATCGCAGCAAGCGTTGACATTTCAAGCATCTAATGGTGCGGCACATCTACCATCCACTAGCAAAAAGCAGCGGAAATATATTGACGCTTCTTCGCGCGAAAAAGGCGACTGGAGGAGCGCGTCAAACCAAACTTTTCCAGTTTCTCAATGAAGTCGGCGCGCGGGCGCTCAGAATGCATCTTGGCCGTGTCTTGGAAATGGCAGAGTCGTCCGAAAGCAGCGACGAATATGACGTAAAATCGCCGCGCGTTTTGGAGATCAGCGAGAGCTTGAACTTGTCATTCCGAAGGTGGCCCCACCGCTTAGCCGCCGCCTGAGCAATCTCGCGGCGGCGCTCCGGCGTCATGTTCGCCGCGCGCTTCTTGCCGCCGAGGCTACCAAGCTCGGCGGCAGCGCTTTTGACCGGGTCGCGCGTATCCTCGATCTCGCCAGTGGCAAACTTGCCGATCATCACCGCAAGGCCGATTGCGTCGGCGGGGCGCTTCTCTCCGCGTGGCCCCTTAGGCATTACTAATCACCCGGCCATCATAAGAAATCGTGGAGCTGGGCCATCGCGCCGCTTTCGTAGCGACCACATCTCTTGCCCTTCTCGATCGCCAACGCGAACGGCACCAACTTTCAATAACGCCATTCTCAAGTCGCCATCAGAAATTCCTGATAGAACTTTTCTTATATGGTCCAATGGTCGAGCATCCCATTTTTCGCTTTTTAGCATTTCAAGTAGAACTGCGTCGATCTGTTGGGTCAGTTGCATCTCCGATTTGGCCTTGTTGGATGCTAGCCGATACGAGAGAAACGCAATAGGCAAGGACGTGATCGTGGCCGAACCAGCACCTATTATGGCAGCGAGAATTGTCGTATCCATATTGCCTCCACGCGTTGCGCTAAGCATATAGGAAGCGGGCGGCAGATGCGATAGCCGATCCGTCAAAGTTCAAACTGAGACACTACCACATTATGCCAGCAGGAATTGCCCTTTGGCCATGATCGGATGAGCGGCCCCTGTCGCGCGCGCAACGCCTTCTCGACCTGATCCAGGTGTTACGCCGGCATCGTCGGGCCGTGACGGGTGCTGCGCTGGCTGACGAGCTCAACATCTCGCTGCGCACCCTGTATCGCGACATCGAGACGCTGAAGGCACAAGGCGCGCACATCGATGGCGAAGCGGGCGTGGGCTATGTGCTCCGCCCCGGCTTCATGCTGCCGCCGCTGATGTTCTCCGAGGAGGAAATCGAGGCGCTGGTGCTCGGCTCGCGCTGGGTTTCGGAACGGGCGGACGGGCTCCTGGGCAAGGCTGCGCGCAACGTGCTCGCCAAGATCGGCGCGGTGCTCCCCGACGACCTCAAGGACAGTATCGAAGCGTCGGGCCTGTTGATCGGATCGGGTGAGCCCATCGCTGCCGGTGACCCCGGACTTGCCACGATCCGGGCGGCAATCCGGTCCGAACGGAGGGCGCAGATCACCTATGCCGACGAACAGGGGATCGCCACCCAGCGGACCATCTGGCCCTTTGCGCTGGCCTTTTACGATCGCGTGCGGGTCGTCGTCGCATGGTGCGAGTTGCGCGAAGGCTATCGCCATTTCAGAACCGACCGCATCACCACGCTCGATGTGACGCCCCGGCGGTATCCGCGCCGACGTGCCGCACTGCTCAAGGAGTGGCGGGCGGTCCGGAATATCCCGGAGCAATGACCCCTGGCACGATGACTCCGGGCATGATGACTACTGACATAAACTGACAGCATGCCTTTGTAGACGTCTCCCACCGGCCGGCGACCTTACGCCCCGCCGATCCAGGAGATCCTCAATGCCCGATTTCAGCTTCCTGCTGCTGCACGTCGAAGATTCCGCAGCCAGCGCTGCGTTCTACCATGAGCTGCTGGGCTTGCCCGTCCTCGATCAGAGACCAGGCTTCGCCATGTTGCCGCTAAGAGACGGCGTCACGCTGGGCCTGTGGGGCCGCGAGACGGTCGAGCCGACAAGCTCAGGCCAACCCGGTGCGAGCGAGATCGCCTTTGCGGTCGCCGACGCGGACACGGTCGAGGCGACGCACGCCGACTGGGAGCGACGCGGCCTCAAGATTCTTCAGACTCCAACCCGAATGGGCTTCGGCATGACGTTCGTCGCGCTCGATCCCGATGGTCATCGGCTGCGTGTGTTCGCACCCGGCGCCGCATAAAAAGCAATCGCCCTTTGGCGGCCGAACCAGCCGGTTCGGCCGCCAAAGGCGGTGGAGGCGCCCCTACCGAAGAGGCGTCTATATATGTGCTTGACCCAATCATCTGACCAGCCATCATCCGCCCATCAACGGGAGGGTGCGATGATAAAGCTACCGAAAAGACTGCCCTACGAAATCTTAGTTCTTGCCGCGCTAGCGCTCGGAAGCTGCGATGGGCCAGGATTGTCCGAAAAGCAGCGCGAAGAAGTGTCTGACATCGCGAGTGGTGAGGTTGGAGACAGTGACGCGCTGGTATCCGTGCGCAGCCGATTGGAGGCGATCGAGCAGCGCCTGAATATGTGAAAAGGGCCTGGAGTTTCCTCCCGACCCTTCCAAGGCCTAACCTCACTTTTTCTCACGGCGCAGACTTACCGCGAGCAGGCGCGCCAAGCTGAGATGACTCAGGGTAATTCGGGGACACTATACAAAAATATCTTCAGCGCTCTCGGCGAAATCAATCTGCCAAGGACAGTTAAGTATAGTGTCCCCGAATCTCCGGCAGCGTTCGGGCGGGAAGGCGAGCTAGTGGCGAAAATCACACGGTTGGGACCCGCTCGGGAATGACATGAATCGACCAAAATGCGCCGTTGGATGGCCAAGCATTCGAAGGCTGCTTCCGCCGAAAACCTGCCGTTCGCACGATCCTTCGCCTGCCGACAGCAACGCGACGCAACATCAGTAATTTCGGTTCGCTGCAGGAAAGCCTCAAAGGCTGCCGTCTGCGAAATGCGTGTCCAATTTACACTCGTTCGTTTAGTAATTCTGGACAACGCCGTTTACGCTGGTTTGAGGCGAAATATTGTCGCGAGGGCAGACAGCTGCGGAATTGGGTCTGACGCCAGATATTGCGGGCTGGGTAGGCGCGTTCGTTTTGCGGCGGGGACGGCCCGGGTATATGGGGCCTGCGCGCCTTATACGGTCAGAGGTCCCCCTTCGCACATGTTCATTAGATACGGGGCGTGCGATGGGTGATGTACAGTGTTGCGGAGCGATGAGAGGCTGAGCCGACTGATTGAGTTCACTGGTCACGTTATTGATTATAGCCGCCTTGCCATCGAGCTTGTCTTTCTCAAATTTCTCATTGTGTTCAGCGAACAACCAATACCATAGCGCTGCTATGATGACGAGTGCCGCCAGTACCTTTGTGATGATAAATGTTAACTCGCCTCTCTTTACGCGATTCCATTCGTACTTTAGTAGCTCTTTGGAGGCGTTAAGGAAGTCAAGTTCAATTGGCCTTATGTTGGCAGGCGTCATATTACTATCGTTAGCAGTTAGCTGCTGAAATCGCTTCATGCAGGCCAGCGCCGCCTTTGACCGGCTCTCGTCGGGATTAACCCGCAGCGTTATAGCGAAGCTTGCTTGGTTTAGCTGCGAGTAAAGCGGAGCAAGCGCCTTAACCTTTTCTGCGTGATCCTTGTATGTCACCCCCACGGCGTCGGCGATGGCGTTGAAGCTCGCCAGATAAGCCGTGATCTCGGACCTAAGCGCATCCACCCAAGCCTGGCGAAACTCGGAAGTTTTCTGCTCCTTGCTGATAATGAGGCCGAGGAATGACACGACACCAGCGATGAGCGCGGCACCTACGGCCCCAATGCTGATGTCCCCGCCCATTCAAATGTCCGCGCCTTAGCCCTTACCCCTTGACCGACAGTAGTTTAGCACGGAGGCTGTGCGGGAAGATAGTAGATGAGTGGGGGCCAATGCCTGCGATCGTACCTTATCGCTTAAAGCTGACTGGCGATCTTGCTGACGATCATCAGTTTGAGGGCTATGATGGTTACATGGCGCTTGCTGGGTTCGCTTGGACCCTGTCGCTGGTCGCCAACTATGCCGACTCCGGCAAGATAAGGCAGCGGGGCGAGTTCGATGGCAGGCACGCCGTTCGAGCCAAGGCCCCAGAGGAAGGCAGCGTCATCGCTGACTTCTTCGTCAATTTGACAAATAATCCTGCTGACGTGTTTGGCTCCGTGGCTGGAGGTGCGGCCAGCGGTAGCTTCCTCGACGCGCTAGTCCGGCGAGTTATCAATAAAAACCTAGGGCAGACCGCCGATGACGAAGCTCTAGCCCGGCTCCTCGCTAATCGGGCACGAACAGGTGATGTCGAGGCCCTGGTTGCAATAACAGAAGCCCCCATCCGCCAAGCCCACAGCGTTATCGGGTCTGGGGCCGAAGAGATGTTGATCTCTGGTGGTATAAACATAAATCCCATAGCGACCTTCGATGAGTCAACCAAGGAATATGTCAAGCAGAACGTTGAGGATAATCGCGAGATAACGAAATCCTTCAGCGTTTCAGCATTCAATGCCAACTCCGGATATGGAAGTGTTTTTGATCGTGATCATGGTCACGTCATACCCTTTAGTATGAAGCGCGATAAGCTGAGGCAATTTAGGCAGGTATTCTCATGGGGCTTGGACCAATACTCAAACCGAACTGGCGGTAAGGTTAGTGCGACGTTTACTCGAATTCTCGCGATGGACGGCCGACCGAAGCGATACGTTATCCACCGTGCCGAAAGGGCTGCCACTTAGGTGCAGTCACTATTACAAAGGAAAGTGCCAGCCGTGACATTGCGCAGAAAGTTTCCCTTGTTTTAGATGGTTGTGAATACCCGATGCGATCCCCCTCGGTTCCACCAATTCGCGTGTTTTGCATATGTTGATGAAGATTCTACGCGACCTTCCAACATCCGCTTTTGAAGCAGTTCATCTGTAAGCAGACTGGCAGAATCCGGTCCAATTTCTGTTGTTTCGCAGTCCCGTGCGGGCGAAGCCACATGTCCGCTTCTGTCCAGACCTGCCGTTCGACGAACCGCGGAGGAATGGCAGCAATGTCCCACCTTTGGTCATTTGGCGCAGCACGTAACCGGGTACCAAGGGTCAGGCGAGAACCACTAGGCAGAAGAGAGCGCGCGACCGCCGGAGGCTCCGATCAACTGCCTGTGTCCGGTCAGCCTGCAGGGCAAACGGCGTGACGCGGCAGACGCCAGTCCTGCCGAAGCAGCGCGACCGCCACCTGCCACGCGTGATCCCGCCGCTCGTTGGCGTGCATCACTTCGGGCGGTGCCGGGCAATCGGGCCGGACGCCGCGGCCATGCGGCTGGCCAGCCCATGCCATGCGGAACTGCAGTAGCGGTATGGCAAGCTTCATCCTGCTGTTGGGGAGTTCGAGGTTCCAGCGATAGCCACTGGTGTTCCCTTCGTCGGCGCCGCCGACCTCCTCCCCGACGAACACCGCCCGATCTGTATGACGGAGCATGGATGCGAGCTCGGCCCCGCCCGAAAAGGTATTGCCACCCGCGAGAACGACGAGGCGACCGCGGAAGATCGGGGCGAACGACGTCCATCGTGACATCAGGCCATGCGGCGGCGTGTTGCGCCGCGTCCAGCGGCCGCCCCTTATAGGGCGTTGCTGGTCCTTGTCGTCGTCATCGAATACGTCGGTCTCGAAGCGCTGTCCGCTAAGGCTGGTCACGGCGATGTGCCGGGCTCGCGCCTCGACTGCGGCATATTTACGCAGCGGCTTTTCGACGAGATAGGAGAACAGGATGCTCTCATTGGGCTCCGAGCCGCCTCCGTTCTCGCGCAGGTCGAGGATCAGGTCCCTGGCACCGTGCCGCTCGATTTCCGCGAAGACGGCGTGGATCGCGTCGGGAAAGGTCGCCCCCACCCCACGCATCCGGGCGTTGCTGAAGCTCGGGACGTTCAAATAGGCGGTGCGATCGTCGAGCCATTCGAGCGTCGGCAATGGCGGCGGATCATCGCTTTCCGGCGGCCGTGCGAGGCGCGGCACCGCCATGAGGTCGCGCTCGACCCGCCCGGCGGGGCCGTCGAGTACGACATGGAAGCGCGATTGCACTCCTCGCAAACGATACAGGATCGTGGCGAAGCCACGTCCCGAGACATCGCGCATCGTGCCGGTGCGGATAACGCCGTCATGCGGGGTCACGGCCGCCATCTCTTCCAACAGATCCGCGTCGCTGACGCCATCGACCGAAACCAGCCGCGTGCCCTTTGCAATATCCGCCGCCGCGCCATAGCCAGCGAGGACGAAGGCGCCCTTTTCAGTCCAAAGCAGGTCCAGCGGGAAGCGCGGCGCGTTCCGGTAATGCTGGCTCATGGCATCGCTGAGCTGGACCCCGAGATGGCCTTCTCCGATCCGGCCGAGGAGCGGACGCAGGACACGCCACAGAGCCTCGCTGTCGATGACGCCTGCGGCGCCAACGCGCGCGTTGGCCTTTGCCGCCGCCCATGCGTGGCGACTTTGATGCCAGTAGATGTTCGGCATGGCCGCCTCGACCGCAGCGATGGCGAGTTCCAGATCCTCTCGCGCGCCAGCCGGGGTCAGCGCGATGGCGACCGGCCTGGGTGTATCGGCAACAACGGGCACCGCGGCCAGCATGGAAACGGCAGCGAGGAGCCAGCGTCCCCACCCGCGAATTGTCATCATTGTGAAAGCCCGATAAGCAAAATACTGCCTGAATCGTTGGAGGCAATATTTTGCCTAGTCAAGTCACGCCTTCTTTCCTCACGCATGTCGCGGCAAATGTGCGCGCGCGCCGTATGGCTGCGGGCCTGAGCCAGAAGGCTTTGGCCGATGCCTCCGGCGTCAGCCTGCGCATGGTCGGGGGAATCGAAAATGGGGCGACCAGCGTCAGCACGGCAACGCTCGACCGGATCGGAGTCGCCCTGAATGCCACGCTCGCCGAACTCGTCGCTGACCCGTCGGCACCCCGTAGTGCCCGGATCGACCGGCTCGGCTGGAGTGGCGACAAGGGTGGCGAAGGGGTGTTGCGGTGGAGCATCGATACGCGGCGCGAAGTCGAGCTATGGGAATGGCGACTGGAGCCGGGCGAACGCTATCAGGCGGCGGCCGACCCGGTCGGATGGCACGTGATGATCTTCGTCGTCGAAGGCCGGCTGGCCCTCGAACTTGAAACGGAGACGATCGAGATAAGCGCGGCGAGCCATGTTTTCGACAGTGCCCAGACGCACGCATTCGCCAATTTTGGAACGGAGGCGGTTCGTTTCTTCCGTTGCACCGCATGGTAGCGGGGCCCTGATCATTGCCATGGGAGCTAGCCAGAATAATATTCGCTATCTTGTGAGTGAATAATATTCACGATATTCCGCCCGGCAAGATCAACCAGAGGGGATGTCGAATGTCAGTGATGGGACGCGTCGCGATCGTAACGGGCTCGGGCGGCGGATTGGGGCGCGAGCATGCGCTGTTCCTCGCGCGCCAGGGCGCGAAGCTGGTGGTCAATGATCTTGGCCTGGACGCGGCCGGGCGGGTCGCCGCCGAGATCGTCGAGGCCGGGGGCGAGGCGATCGCCGTTGCCGGATCGGTGACCGACGAGGCCGCCGTCGCTGCGATGGTCGCCACCGTGATGGCGCGCTGGGGCCGGATCGACATTCTCGTCAACAATGCCGGCATCCTGCGCGACAAGAGCTTCGCCAAGATGAGCATCGACGATTTCCGGCTGGTGGTGGACGTGCACCTGATGGGCGCCGCGATCTGCAGCAAGGCGGTGTGGGAGATCATGCGCGAGCAGCGGTACGGCCGGATCGTGATGACCACCTCCTCGTCCGGGCTGTACGGCAATTTCGGCCAGGCCAATTACGGTGCGGCCAAGATGGCGCTGGTCGGGCTGATGCAGACCCTGGCGATCGAGGGCGAGAAATACGGCATCCGGGCGAACTGCCTCGCCCCCACCGCCGCGACCCAGATGACGCACGGCGTGCTGGCCGAGGCGAGTCTCGACCTGCTCGACCCCGCGCTGGTGAGCCCCGGCCTGCTGGCGCTGACTGGAGAAGACGCCCCGACCCGCGCGATCCTCTGTGCCGGTGCCGGCCATTTCGCACGAGCGAGCGTGACCCTGTCGGACGGCCATTATGTCGGTGCCGGCGCCGATGCCGGCGAGCAGGTCATTGCGCATTGGGACGACATCTCGGACCGGGCCGGCGAGATCGTCCCGGACTATGGTTTCACGCAGGCCGAACGCGAATTGGCCAATGCCGGGTTCGTCATGGAGTCGGTCGCCATCAGGGGGTGACGCGCGCCATACCCGCGCGGGTGCGAAACGGCTGTCCATGCGTTCCGCACCCACCATCCCGTCGGCCCGACGGGATGCGACCGGGAGAAAAGCGTGCGCAATCTCGATTTCAGCTCGTGGCAGAGCCTCGCGGCCACGCTGTTCGGCCTTGCCATCGTCACGCTGATCKGCGTCGGCATCCGGCTGGTGATGATGATCACCATCCAGCAGCGCCGCGAACGGATGAACCGCCAGATCAACGAGCGCCTGCGCACGCTGATCGCCGCCTACAAGACGCTGGGCGGGTCGTTCACCGGGACCCTGACCGTCGATCCGCGTCACCTGCGCGATCTGCAGCACCCGACCGAAACCCCGGCAGTCGCAGGGCTCGACCTGAGCCCCGAGCGTGCCGCCGGGTCGGATCGCACCCGGCGGATCAGGGACGCGGTCGAGGCATCATTGTCGGACATCATCCTGCTCGGCACCGAGGAGCATGTCCGGCTGGCGGAACGCGCCGCCCGCGAACTGGTCGCCGGGCGTCCGGTTCACACGCATGACCTGGTGGTGTCGCTCCGCAGCTTCATCCGCGAGGCGCTCGATCTCGACCCGATCCCGCCCGGCCTGGAGATTCCGGTCCAGGGCCCGGCCCGCCCGTCAGGCTCCGGCGGCGGCAGGGGCGAGCGTGGTGGAAAGGGCGATGGTGGCGGCAGTGGCGGCGGCGGTGGTGGCGGCGGGATGGGAATGGGCGGTATCGGTGGTGGCATGAGTGCCGGGGACGACGAGCCCTCGCCCTCCGGCCACCGCGCCTAGTTCCGGCCGCGCTGTTCCAGCGCCCGTTCCCAGGCGAGCGCGTCCTTCACGATCGTATCGAGATCGTCGAGCGCCGGTTTCCAGTCGAGCGTGGCGAGGATCGCGCGGTTGTCGGCGATCAGCTCCGCCGGGTCGCCCGCTCGCCGGCCTTCCAGGCGACGCTCGATCTTCATGTTCGTGACCCGGTCGACCGCGTCCAGCACCTGCTGGACCGAGAAGCCGCGGCCATAGCCTGCATTGAGGAAGTGGCTGCGGGCGGGCTCCGCGACCAGCAGGGCGAGCGCCGCGACATGGGCGGCGGCGAGATCGCTGACATGAATATAGTCGCGCACGCCGGTGCCGTCCGGCGTGTCGAAATCGGTGCCGAACACCGACACGGCGGCGCGCTTGCCCGTCGCGGCCTCGACCGCGACCTTGATGAGATGGGTGGCGCCCGCGGTCGACTGGCCGCTGCGGCCCTTCGGATCGGCACCGGCGACGTTGAAATAGCGCAGCGCCGCGAAGTTGATCGGGTGCGCCGCGGCGACATCGCGCAGCATCGCCTCGGTCATCAGCTTCGACATGCCATAGGGGTTGATCGGCACCTGCGGATCATTCTCCGCCACCGGCACCTTTTCGGGCGTGCCATAAGTCGCGGCGGTAGAGGAGAAGATGAAGTGGCGCACGCCGCAGACCACCGCGCTCTCGATCAGCGCGCGGCTGGCGGCGGTGTTGTTGCGATAATATTTGAGCGGATCGGTGACCGATTCAGGTACCACTACCGAGCCGGCGAAATGCATGATCGCCTGCACGTCATGCTCGCGCATCGCGGCACGGACCGGGCCGTCATCCTCGATGCTCGCCTTGACCAGCACGGCACGCGGATCGACCGCCCAGTCGAAACCGGTGACGAGATTGTCGATCACGACAACGCGGTATCCTGCATCGAGCAACGCCAGCACCGCATGGCTGCCGATATAGCCCGCTCCCCCCGTTACCAGCACCGACCCGTCCAGCATCGCCATCTCCCTGAAGCCGCCAACGCGTTAGGGCCTGCACCCGGCCTCCGCAACATGAGGAGATCGGATGCAGGCCCTTTCGTGCGACCCGGCTATGTCGGTCCTGTTCGGGCTCAGCAGCGGGCTAGAAAATCCTCCATCGCGTCATAGGCGGTGGACGTCAGGCGGAGATAGGAACGGCGGCCGTCATAAGGATCTGCCTCGCGCACGACGAGGGAGCGCTCGATCAGCAGCTTTACCCAGCGCAGGCCGGTCGACATCGGCTTGCCCGAGCCGATCGCGG
The DNA here is from genome assembly GCF_056402595.1 of Sphingomonas sp. P3_C6. Taxonomy (NCBI): domain Bacteria; kingdom Pseudomonadati; phylum Pseudomonadota; class Alphaproteobacteria; order Sphingomonadales; family Sphingomonadaceae; genus Sphingomonas; species Sphingomonas sp. P3_C6. Next base: position 241,233 of record NZ_JBFUHB010000003.1, on the reverse strand, counting down.
CGCTCGTCACCGAGACGCGCTTGCCGCTTGCCTGGGCAATGTAGAGATCGAGCATCAGGTCCCAGCCCGGATCGCCGAACAACTCGTTGCCGAGCACCTCGTCCCGCATGCGGCGTTGAGTATGGATGTGGCGGGCCTTTTCGATCAGCGCGAATTCAGCGCGCAGGCCGACCCGCATATGAGCGACTGGCAATTCCTGGATCAGCATAGTTGTTCCCCCGCTCCCCGGCGATACGCCAACTATAAGGAACAATGCGGGAATCCATGTGATGCCAAAGTCGGAACACCGTGTTCCACGGTGTCTCGTGCCGCGTCGATACCCGGCAGCCGGGCCGCGGGCGGAATGCGCCATGAAAACAACGGAAATTGGAGGTAATAATCGGCGGATTTCCGCCCTTTATTAAATATCGGCGTGCTGAATGCCGATACAGGGCGGTTTCACCCCCACCAGCCGGGATCGGTGGAACACCTCGGGTGGAACACCCCTGGAGCAATGTGGAACACCTTCGGGGGCCATTTGGAACACTATGGCAGGTTGGTGTTCCACAGGTTCCGATCCGGCCCTGACGACCCGCCCGCGACGTGCGGACGGGCCGGAGTCGCGACTTACCTGGCGATGCGGGTGACGCGGCCGACGCTGGTATCGCCTGCCCACATGTTGTTCTGCTTGTCGAACACCCAATAGCTCGCTTCGATGAACTGGCCCTTGCCGATGCCCATGCCGTTGCCGGCCGCACCGACGACCTTGCCCGTCTTGCGGTCGAGCTTGAGGAACTGGCCGTCCTGGCCGCTGGCCATCCAGGGTTCGCCGTTGCGGTCGAACTGGATCGCGCAGACCAAATTCTCGGTCGGGATCTGGCGCAGATACTGGCCCTGGCTGTTGAAGATCACGATCCGATAATCCTCGCGGTCGCCCACCCAGACATCGCCGGTCTTGGGATCGACGCCCAGGCCATGCGCGTTCTGGAACTTGCCGCGGCCGACGACATGACCGAACCACTGGCCGATATAGTTGCCGGCCTTGTCGAGATGCAGGACGCGCGCCGCGCCGATATTGTTGGTGGGATCGTCCGAATCGACCACGTTCGGACTTTCATTGCCATGGCCTTGCGCGATGTACATGTCGCCATTGGGGCCGAACGCGATCATCACCGGCTCCCACAACAGGCGCTGGCCCTTGGTCTCGTCCCAGTCGCCGGGGTGACCGGAACTGCCGATGGTCTGGAGCAGCTTGCCGTCCGGGCCGACCTTCTTCACTGTCGCATTGGCGGTATCGATGACATAGACATTGTCCTCGGCATCGATGGCCATGCCATGCGCCTTGTCGGCATGGCCGATCACCGCGTCACCGACCGTCATGGTCAGCTTGCCAGCGGGCGAATAGCGCATCAGCTGCGGACTGCCGGCGGGCTTACGCTGGAACACCCAGAGATTGTTCTTCGAATCCAGCGCGACCGCCGGAACCCCGCCGATGCCGGCCGGAAGCTGGATCGGATAGGAGAAGTCGTAGCCGAGCTTCTGATCCCACTGGACGCGCTGAAGCTCGCCGCGCTGGATGCCGGTGCGGCTCTGGCAGGTGGTCGAATGGCGGCAGCCCTGGATCGTGTTGGGGCGCGCGCCGGCGGCGAAGGGCGCTCCTTCCGGCCGCGGCAATATCGTCACCACGCCATTCGCATCGACCGAGGTGCGGCCGCCGGGATCGGGGAAGGAACCCTGCAGCACCCAGCCAGGCGTCGTCCCGTCGGCCGGGCCCCTGGTCGGCGGCACGGTCTGCGCAAACGCACCCGTGACGAGCAGGATGGCGCCGAGCGTCGCGCCGGCGATCACGGGCAGTGTAGGTCGGATCATTGCATTCTCCCGGGGGTAGATCTTATCGTTGAACAAAGCGCTGGCGACTGACGGCGTCGGTCTGCGATTTCCGCGCGAGGGGGCGTCGCCTCGGGCGTGACCTGAACCACGCCGCCGCGGACCAGGAGGTCGCCGTCAAAAGAAGGGGTGAGGAGGCGCAGATAGCAGGCCGCCATGGATTCTTGCCATTTCCAGTCTCCCCGTCGAGTGTTGTCCGGGCCATTTTTAGCCTCGTATCCGGTGGTAGATTCCCCACATTCTTCGCGCACTAGCGTCGCATATGGTGGATGCTTCAGACTACCACCGGCAGCACGCGCCATAATGCATACAGAAAATGATAGATGCATGCATCTTCACAAACAGCAAATCTGTCAATAGATTCGTCACCGATTCATCAGTGGATTTCGCGCGGCACATGAGCAAAAAACGGGGCCGCCCCATCAGGGCGACCCCATAGGGAGCATCCGAGACCCCACCGTCTCAGACGGGCATTTTCCGCTTGGTGAATTCGCGGCCCATGATGGCGACATCCTCGCCGCCCTGCCCCGCCGCCACGACCATGCAGCCATCCTTGATCTGCTGGACCACGTTATTGTGGCCCGGCTCGGTCTCGGCCGCGTTGAGGAACATCACCTTGTTCTTCTTGCATTCGGCCAGCACCCTGGCGCGGACCGCCTCCATGTTCGGCAGCGCCGACACATCGGAGACGACCTTGCCGGCGGCGTCGCGGATCACCGGGTGGCCGGACAGGCCGCCATCCTCCACACCATGATAGCCGTTGAGCCAGAGATTATGGTCGCCCGGCCCCCATTCGGCCATCGCCATGCCGGGGATCGCCAGGGTCTGCGCGACGGTCTTGTCGGCATAGGTATCCTCGATCTTCACGCCGAAGATCAGCTCGCCGCGCGGGTTGAGCGGCCAGAGATCGGCGATGTGCTGATAGGTGCCGCCCGACACGCCCCAGATGTCGGCCGCATAGCTGGCGCTGTTGCCGCGCAGGCCCTGCATCGGCACCCGCGGCGTGTTGGGATAATCGCGAAACGGGTAGCGCGCGCCCATATGCATATAGGTCTCGATCGCCTTGGGGTCGCGCGCATGGCAGATATGGATGCCCATCACGCCGGTGCAGAGCAGCTGCTCGATCACCCAGGTGTTGGCGCGGGCATAGGGCTCATCCAGGCCGATGACCGGCGGCGAGACGAACACGGTGGGGAAGCGGTGGCCGGATTTGGTGCCGCCGCCATCCTTCAGGCCGCGCATGAACTCGCGCAGTTCCTTCAGGTCGAAACAGCCATGTTCCATTTCATAGCTGATCGCGTCCGCCCAGGTCTTGCACATCTTCCTGCCCTGTTCGTACGGATCGACGTTCGGGCCGACGCCGGCGCCGGTATAGTAGATCGGCTGGCCGTCCTCCCACAGCTCGATGCACTTGTTCAGCCGGCGCGGCTTGTAGTTCGGATCGACCGACGATGGCTGCTTGCCGGTGTTGATCGGGCGGGCGGCGCGAGTCTGCGCCGCGGCCTGGGTCGCGGCGATGCCGACACCGACGGCCGCCCCGGCCATCAGGAGTTCGCGCTTGTTGATCTCCATGAGCTATCCCCTTTTTTCCGCTGGAGGTGGATCGGAAAGGCCGTGTCCAGCAACGCGGCCCTTTACGGCCCGGTCAGAAATTCGCCCGGAAGCCGACCGAGACCAGCCGCCCGAGCAGGTTCGAGGTGAAGCCGTTGAAGCCCCAGGCGCCGACGCCGCCTGCCCCGGTGGTGTTGCCATTGTAGAAAGGCGGCTGGCGGTCGAAGAGGTTCTTCACGTCGACATAGACCTGGCTGCCGTTCAGGAAGCTGCCCTTGAATTCATAGGCGGCGTGCAGATCGACGCTGAAGTCCGGCTTCACATGATCGCCGCCGCCGGTCGGATTGCCGTTGGAGCCGAGCGTCACCGGCCTGACCGAGGTCTGGATCCAGTTGCGATAGGCGCCGGTGTAATTGCCGAAAAGGTCGATCGAGAAGGCGTCCTTCTCCCAGCTCAATTGCCCGCGGCCCTTGGTCTGGATCGACGGGAACTGGGAGTTGTAGCCGGAGGTGTTGAGGATGCTGAACGCCTGGTCGCCGAAATCCTGCATGAAGCGGGTGAAATAGGTGATCGACCCGCCGACCGTGAAGGTGCCGAGGCTTGCCGTCGGCATGCGGTACTGGAACTGGGCGTCGATGCCCTGGACGTTGAGGTTGAGCACATTGCCGACGTCGCGGTTGATGAGGAAATAGACCGTCGACGGCAGGGTCGCGGCGGTGGTCGCGCCGTTCGCGACGTTGGTGAAGGTGCGGATCTGGTCGGCGGTGCAGGCGGTCGGGCAGATCGTCAGGCGATCGCGCAGCGCGGCCGAATTGATGATGAGCGGCTGTGCCGGCGAGGCGACGCCGCCCTTGAACACATTCGCCCAATAGGTGACGTTCATGGTGAAGCCGGGGATGAAATCCGGATTCAGGTCGAGACCGACCGACCAGCTCGATCCGGTCTGCGGCACCACCCCGGCAAAGCCGGCGCCGAGCGACCGGTCCAGCCCCTCGCGCCCGGTATTCGCGCCGACGCGGCAGGTGACCGTCGCCGTCTCGCAGCCCGGCAGCTGCTTCACCTCTGGATAGGCAGCGACCGGCACGTCGAGCACGGCGCTGGCGCCGGTACCGGTCGCCCCGCGCAGATAACCCTGGCGCGCATCGCCGATCTGGTTAAGCGGCGGCGCCACGAAGGATTCCGCCCAGTTGCCGCGAATCTTGATCCAGTCGTTGATCTGCCAGTTGGCCGCGACCTTCGGGTTCGTGGTCGATCCGAAATCGCTATAATGGTCGATACGGCCCGAGATGCTCAGGTCGAACTTCTTGACCAGCGGGATGTCCATGTCCTCGCCGACCACGGGCACATAGACTTCCACATAGCCCGACTTCACGTTGCGCGGGCCCAGGTTCATGATGAAGTTGGTGTAGCCGGTGCCCGAGCTGTTCGGGTTCAGGCCGTACACGTCCTGGGTGACGTGCATATATTCCCCGCCGACGGCCGCGCGGACTGCACCACCCGGCAGATCGAACAGCTCGCCCTGCGCCTCCAGCTTGAGCTGGTACATGTTGTTCTGGTGTTCGTTGTTGGTGTTGTTCGTATAGAGATATTGCCACACCGACGCCGCCGTGCGGTTGTTGCCCAGGCCGTTCCACACATCGAGGGCGTTCGCCGCCGTCAGCGCCTGGCTGGTCGTACCGGTCTGGCCCGGCTGGGGCAGGACGGTCGAGATCGAGCCGTTCAGCGCCGGCGATCCGTTGAGCGCAAGCGTGGCGCAGGTGCTGCAGAAAGTGTTCCTGCCGCGCTGATAGCTGTTGGACCGGGCAAGCGCGCCGCTGGCCGTGATCGACCATTTGTCGGTGACCTTATAATCGATCACCCCGGTCGTGTAGAAGGTAGTGTTCTGGTAGTTGTTGGTCCCGTAATTCCCGTCGGGCGTCAGCGCGAGCCAGTTGACCAGTTCCTGGGTGAAGCCCGTTCCCGGCGGCGCGCGGAAGAAGGGATTGATCTGGGTGCCCTTGCCCGATCCGGCACCATAGGTCTGCGCCCCCGTCAGCGTGCCGGGCGTACCGGTCGAGAAATGCTGCAGATGGTTGTACACGAACTTGCCGGTGAAGGTGATGCGGTTGCCCAGTTCCTGGTTGACCACCACCAGCACCCCCTCGCGCTGGACGCCCGGCACGGCGCTGCCATAGATCGAGGTGTTGCACATGCCGTTCAGCGCCTGGTTGTTCGGCAGGGTCGAGGTGGCGTCGGCGCTCGGATAGATCACGGTCGCCGACGAGCTGGCGCGGACGGTCGCGGGTGAGCAATTATAGGTGTTGGTGTTGCTGCCGCCGATGTCGCGATAGTCGCCGCGGCTCAGGAACGAGCGTTTGTCGCTGGTGATTTCCTGCTGCTTCAGGAACTGGCCGGCGATGTACACGCCGCCCGTATCCCATTTCGTGCCCCAGATGCCGTTGAGGTCATAGCTGCGATAATCGTCGGCGAAGCCGACCCGGCCATTGACCTGAAGCCCCTCGAACGTCTTGCGCGTGATGAAGTTGACCACGCCGGCGACGGCGTCCGAGCCGTAGATCGAGGACGCGCCGTCGGCCAATACCTCGACCCGCTGCAACGCCGGCGTCGGAATGATGTTCGGATCGGTCTGCGCATATTGCAGGCCGCCACCGGGCATGCGCAGCCCGTCGATCAACGCCAGCGTGGTGTTGCTGCCGCTGCCCGCGAGGCTGTGGATCTGCGGCGCGTAATAGGAATAGGAGCTCTGCGCCTGCGGCGTCGAGCCGGCGGTGGTGATCGCGGGAACGGTGTTGACCAGTTCCGAGGTCGAGATGGCCGCCGTCTTTTCGAGCGCCTCCTGCCCGACCGAAACGAGGTTCGACCCTACCGGGGCCACGCCGCGGATCGCCGAGCCGGTGACCACGATGTCCTCGCCCGGATTGGCCATATCCTGCTCGGCCGGCAGTTCCTGGCCCGATCCGGCAGAGGCCGTCACCTGCCCGCCCGGCGCGGGTTGGGCATTGGGGCTGGCCGTCATCCGCGCGTCCTGCGCCTGGGCCGCCGAAGCGACGGCGAACATGGCCGCAAGCGCGATCGTCGAGCCGCTCATCCTGAGCGAGGGCAACATCTTGGTCACTGTATCTTCTCCCCTTTTTGATTCTTGTGGGTCGATGATGCGATCAGGACGCTCCGGCACAGCGGCGCGCGGCAAGGAGTGCGACATGGGAAGTGTCGTGGATGATCGGTGCAGCGTCGCGGCTCTCCGAGTCCCGGCAAGCGGGCACGAGGCTCCGGCAACGGGTCGCGATGCGAATCCCGATCAAGGCATTCTCCCCTTTTATGTCGCCGCGGCTTTTGCCGTTGACGTCGCTGGCACCGGTCTTCCCGCCGCCCGCCCGTCACCCGAGTCCGGGTAACGGTGTATTTGGATACAATTCCTGTCGTTGAATACAAGATGATATTTCATGCTGCATTGCGACGTAAAAAATGTGATCTATTTGGTGCGCGCCAGTCCCGGAAGTTCGGGCCGCGCGCATGCCCGGCTAGAGAGTGGCGGCGTTACAACCGATCTGATCGTTTTTCCCAAGGTTAAAGCGCGGCTTATCCAGGTTCATTTGAGCTGGTCGCCGGGCGCCGGGCACGCGGCCCTCGCCCCATGACGAGGCTCAATACTGGATACACTGTGATGTTCTGCACGCAAGAAAAGCAACGGCGCATCCAGCCGCTTACAAGCCACACCAGGCGCGACGTTTGGGCGACCGGTAGGGCGAGCATATGTATTGTACTGTCGATAATTGTATGCAAATTCTGCCGTGCGGCTCCGGGCCAGCGCGACTCTATCCCCGGAGCCCGAAGCAAAGGGGGTCATCGAAACGCACCGCGCGCCCGTCGACATCCCGGGCGACGATCACGGCCCCAGGCCATGGCGGATGGGAATCACGACAAGAACAAGGGAGAAGATGCAGTGAGAAAGCTATTACTGGCCGCCGCCTTGAGCGCCTCGGCGCTTGCGATGGCCATGCCCGCCCAGGCGCAGATCCAGGCGACCAGGGAAGATATCCTGTTCTACACCGCCGACTGGACCGGGGAGCGCTTTCCCGATGGCCGGCCCAAGGTGCCCGATGCGATCCTGAAGCGCCTGCTCGACGTGAACACGGAGGAAGCGTGGGGCATCCTGCGCCAGGCGGGGTACAACAACCAGTTCGAGGGCGGTTTTCAGATGGTCCATAACGACCGGCCGTTCGTCGGCCGGGCGCTGACCGTCCAGTATCTTCCGATGCGCCCCGACATGAACAAGGCGATCAGCGCCTTGGGGGCCAAGGAGAAGCGCAGCGGCGGGCATAACAGCTGGCCGATCGACATGCTCCAGGTCGGCGACGTCTATGTCGGCGACGGATACGGCAAGATCATCGACGGCACCCTGATCGGCGACAATCTCGGCAATTCGATCTACGCCAAGTCGAAGACCGGCGTGGTGTTCGATGCCGGTGTGCGCGACGTGGCGGGCCTTGCCGCGATCGACGGCTTCAATGCCTTTACCCGCGGTTATGACCCCTCGGCGATCCGCGAGATGGAGATGTTCAGGATCAACGGCCCGATCCGCATCGGTCGTGCGACGGTACTGCCGGGCGACCTGATCCTGGCGAAGCGCGAGGGCGTGGTGTTCATCCCGGCGATCATGGCCGAGAAGGTGGTGAAGGGCGCGGAGTATATCGCAATGCGCGACGGCTTCGGCCATCAGATGCTGCGCGAGCAACGCTTCACCCCAGGCCAGATCGATCAGAAATGGACGCCCGACATCAACGCCGCCTTCCTCAAATGGGTCGACGAGCATCCCGACCAGATGAAGATGACCAAGGCCGAACTCCAGGAGATGATGAAGGGGCGCGAATAGGCGTCACGGGGTGCCGGAAAGGCGAAGGGGCGGCCTCGCGGTCGCCCCTTTTTCGTTCGATCCCGCCTCCCCCGTTCGTCCTGAGCGTGTCGAAGGATCGTTCTTTCTTCCCCTGAAGAGAAGAGCAGGGCTTCGACAAGCTCAGCCCGAACGGAAGGAGGGGCGTCTGTAAAGGCTTGGGCCCTAAACGAAGTCCACCCGGAAGATCTTGCCGCTCGATGTGCTCGCCCGGTCCGGCCAGCCGGGATGGATGCCGGCATCGCAGCCATACATCACGCCATCCCTGAAGGTCAGGCCGTGCGGGTCGGCGCTGCCCGGCACGAACTCGGCGGTTTCGAGCAGTCGGCCGGTCGCAAGGTCATATTTGGCGAGGCCCGGCTTGAAGTTCGGGTCGGTGTTCGAATCTCCGGTGACGATCCAGATCGCATCCCCATTCACCGCCAGCCCGTGCAGGCGCGGCGCCTGGCAGGGGATGAACAACTCGGGCGCCCAGCTCTTCGGATCGACCCTGAGGATGCCACGCATGCGCAGCGCGGTGATGTAGAGCTTGCCGCCGGCATACGCGACGCCGTGGCACCCGCCGCCATTGTCGGCCGGGCCGAGCGGGATCTGGCGGTGGCTGACGGTGCGCCCGTCCAGATCGGTCTCGAAGATGCCGTTTGGCGCTGCGTTGGCGCCCATCCAGAGGTGCCCGCCGCCGAACGCCATGCCGCTGGTGTTCTTCGACTCGGTCTTCACCTTGCGCAGCACCTTGCCGTTCCAGTCGACCAGATAGCAGTCGTTCGACACGCCCACGCCCTCGGCTGTGAGCTGCTCGGCCACCCACAGCCCCTCCGGTTGCGAATCGATCGCATTGGGATAGCCCTCGGGACTGAGGAACAGGTCGGTGGTGCGAACCCTGCGGTGCGGCACGGCCTGCGCCGGCCGCGTCTCGCGTGCGATGCGCGCCGCGTCCCTCTCCTTCTTCTGCTGGTCCCCGCCCTTCTGATCGACGCCCTGCGCCGAAGCGAGCCGGCCCAGTCCCAGGCCGAGCCCCACACCCAGGCCAGCCCGAAGGAATTCGCGCTTGTCCATTATCCTCTCCCATTTCCCTGTTCGTACGTCCCGTTTTTCGATCATACCCCCGACCTTAGTCGGTGTCTTTTTTCGTCGGTTTTGCATGTAAAGCATAGCGCTTCGTATAACTTGCATGCAAGTTGTGCTAGAGCGCTGATCAGGTTAGATTATTTGTAGAAGCTACAACATGTTAGGGGGCAAGATGAAAGGATCGTCGGCAAAAAGCGATAGGGGAGTCGGGTCCGGGGACGGGTGCACCAGCTTGATAAGTCCCCTTCCGGTCTTTAGGTAAACGCTGTCTCACGACGTTAACCTTCCAAAAAATCACAATTGGGCGCTGAGATGATGAGCCGAACTGTAAAACCTGGCACCAAGACCAAAGCCGTCAGAGCCAAGGCTCCAGCAAGGAACGGCGTCAGTGCTGGACCACGCAAGGGCAGGCTTCGTCTTGACGCGGTAAAGACAATTCGGAAGATGATTCTGCTGGGCGAGCTGCCGCCGGGCGAACGCCTGCGCGAAGTCGCGCTCAGCGAGGCGTTGGGCATGTCGCGGACTCCGATCCGCGAGGCGTTCCGTACGCTTGCCGCCGAAGGATTGATCGACCTGCTGCCCAACCGCAGCGTCGTGGTCAGCGTGCCGGACAAGTCGGAGGCAGCGGACGTGTTCACCGTGCTCGGCGTGCTCGAAGGCCTGGCCGGGCAGCTCGCCTGCCGCCGCATGACGCCCGAGCAGATCGAGATCCTCGACGAGCTCCAGGCCGATCTCGCCGCCTATTTCGAAAAGTCCGACCGGCTGAGCTATCTCGAGGCGAATCGCCTGATCCACGAACATATCGTCCAGGCGGCCGAGAGCCCGTCGCTGATGCTCGCCTGGCGGCTGCTGCTGCCCCGCGCCGAGCGCGCCCGGCACGTCACCACGCTCGACCATGACCGCTGGGCCGAGGCCTATGCCGAGCATCAGGAGATCAACGCGGCGATCCAGGCGCGCGACGAGAAACTGCTCAAGCAGCTGCTGGAGAATCATTTCGCCAAGGGCGTCGAGAGCATGAAGAAGAACGAAGCCCGCGAACGCGCCAATCGCCGCGCGGAGATCTATGCCGGCGTGACGAGCTGACACGCTAAGAGGCCACTGCCGTTCCCCGGCGGAGGCCGGGGCCCAGTTGGGAAGGTAGATGTAACAACGCGCGACGCCAGCCGACTGCCGTCTCCCAACTGGCCCCGGCCTCCGCCGGGGAACGGCAGTACCGAAGCTCCCTCGAATCCCTGTACCCTCACCCCATGAGGGCCCGCGCCCAGGCAACATGGCATCGCCTCACCCGACACGCGCATAAAATCCCGCGATACCCGGTTGTCTGTATGCAAGTCGCTTGATATGCATACAGGAAATCGGGCGCAGTCATGCGACCCGTAAACGGGGAGAATGACGAGTGCGCGACCTGCTTCCAGCCGACAGCCAGGACGCGACTCTGGTGGGGCGGCTGGCGACCGACCAGGGCCCGATCCCCATCTCCGTAATCGACGGCCACGTCTTCGACCTTTCCGCCGAAGCTGCCACGGTCTCCGGCCTGCTTGAGGCGATACCGCCCGGCGGCACGCTGCCGGCAGGCCGCGACATGGGTCCTATCGAGGCGCTCGACCTGCGCCCCGCCTGGGACGGCGGCACCGGGCGGCTGCTTGCCCCGATCGACCTGCACTGCGTCAAGGCATCCGGCGTGACCTTCGCCGTCTCGGCGCTCGAACGGGTGATCGAGGAGCGCGCCCGCGGCGACTCCGCCGGTGCCGCGCAGTTCCGCGCCGAGATCCAGGCGAAGATCGGCGGCGACATCCAGTCGGTCCGCCCTGGATCGCCCGAGGCGATGAACCTCAAGGAGATGCTGATCGCGAGCGGCGCCTGGTCGCAATATCTGGAGGTCGCGATCGGCCCGGACGCGGAGATCTTCACCAAGGCGCCTGTACTGTCCGCGGTCGGATCGGGCGCCTGGGTCGGCATCCGCAGCGACTCGCACTGGAACAATCCCGAGCCCGAGGTCGTGATCATCGCCGATTCAGCGGGCAACGCGCGCGGCGCGGCGCTGGGTAACGACGTCAATCTGCGCGACATCGAGGGGCGCAGCGCGCTGCTGCTGGGCAAGGCCAAGGACAATAACGCATCCTGCGCGCTCGGCCCGTTCATCCGCCTGTTCGACGACAGATTCACCATGGACGACATCCGCAACGCCGAAGTCTCGCTGCTGATCGAGGGCGAGGGCGAGGACGAGTACCGGCTGGAAGGCACGTCCAACATGCGGCTGATCAGCCGCGATCCGATGGCGCTGATCGGCCAGACGATCGGCAAGAGCCACCAATATCCCGACGGCTTCGCGCTGTTCCTCGGCACGATGTTCGCGCCCGGCGACGACCGCGGCGAGCCCGGCCGGGGCTTCACCCACAAGGTCGGCGACACCGTGAAGGTGTCGACGCCGAAGCTCGGCACGCTGACCAACAAGGTGTGCCACTGCGAAGACGCGCCGCCATGGACCTATGGCATCGCGGCCCTGATGCGCGACCTTGCCCGCCGGGGTGCCGTCACGGCCTGACCGGCAGTCGATCGAAGCCCCGACCGTTTTGCAAGACGCGCCCGCCAGGACGGGACGGTCCAACAGGAGAGTGATTATGGGGAACGCCTTCTCGTCGAAAAACCACACCGCCGCAGGGCGCAGGCGCAAGTCACGGCTGACCGTCCGCCTGCTGGCAGCGAGCGCCGGCGCGATATGCCTGTTCGCCACCCTGCCCGCGCTGGCGGAAACGCTGGTGGTGAAGAACTTCACCCTGATCGACGGCCGTGGCGGCACGCCCGCACCGAATTCGGCGATGGTGGTCGAGGACGGGCGCATCCTGTGGGTCGGCCCGTCGGGCCAGGCGCCGGCCGCTGCCGATGCGGTGGACCTGACCGGCAAATATGTCATCCCCGGCCTGATCGACACCCATATCCATATGGGCAACGTGCATGACCTGACCCAGGACGAGAAGTTCTACACGACCGAGAATGTCGAGGCGGACCTGAAGACCTACGCCTCCTACGGTTTCACCACCGTGGCGGTGATGGGCACGGACAAGGATTCGGTCTTCGCCGTGCGCAATGCGGAGCGTGCCGGCCGCCCGACCATGACCCGGCTGTTCACCGCCGGCCAGGGCATCGTGTTCCGCGGCGGCTATGGCGGCGTGCCGGGCATCAACCGCCCCGTCAGCAACGCCAAGGAAGCGACGATCGAGGTCGACGCCCAGGCGGCCAAGGGCGCCGATTACATCAAGTTCTGGCTCGACGACGAGCTGGCGACCATGCCGAAGATGCCGCCCGAGATCAGCAAGGCGGTGATCGACGCGGCGCACCGCAACGGGCTGAAGGCCTTCGCCCATATCTTCTATCTGGAAGACGCCAGGCGCCTCGCCAATCAGGGCATCGACGGCTTCGTCCACAGCGTGCGCGACAAGCCGATCGATGCCGAGCTGACGAAGCTGATGAAGGAGAAGGGCATCGTCCAGGTCGCGGCGACGCTCAGCCGCGAAGCAGCGATGTTCGCCTATGGCGCGCCCGCACCGCAGCTCAACGATCCCTTCTTCCAGCAATCGCTGTCGCCGGAGGCGCTGAAGATGCTGGCCAGCCCGGAACGGCAGAAGACGGTGTCGTCCTCGCCCACCTTCCCCAAGCTGCCCGCTTTCTTCGACATGGCGATGGCGAACCTGAAGCGTGAATCGGCGGCCGGCGTGCATTACGGCCTCGGCACCGACTCCGGCCCTCCCGGCCGCGTCGCCGGCTATTCGGGCCATTGGGAAATGGAGCTGATGGTCAGGGATGGCTTCACGCCGGGCCAGGCGATCCAGGCGGCGACCGAATATGGCGCCGAAGTTCTGGGCGCGAAGGACCTGGGCACGCTGGAACGGGCCAAATGGGCCGACTTCGTCGTGCTCGACGCCGATCCGCTGAAGGACATCAGGAACACCCGCAAGATCGACTCGGTCTATATCGCCGGCCGCAAGGTACGCTCGGTCACCCAATGACCATGGGTGCCAACGACGCCGCACCGGCGCGGCGGCCGACACGGGTCCGCCACGCCGTGCTGTGGATGACCGTCCTCGCCTATATGATCACCTATATGGACCGGGTGGTCATCTCGACCGCGGCGCCGTCGATCCAGCAGGAATTCGGCTTCACCGCGATCACCATGGGGTGGATCTTCAGCACCTTCCAGATCACCTATGCCCTGTTCCAGATTCCCGGCGGCTGGCTGGGCGACCGCTTCGGCCCACGCCGGGCGCTGACCTGGATCGTGGTGTGGTGGTCGAGCTTCACGGCGCTGACCGCGATGACCTGGTCGGCGGGGTCGATGCTCGTCGCACGCGCGCTGTTCGGCGCGGGCGAAGCGGGCGCCTTCCCGATCGCGACCCGGTCGCTGTCGCGCTGGATGCTGCCCGCGGAGCGCGGCTTCGCCCAAGGTGTCACCCATGCCGGCGCGCGGCTCGGCGGGGCGGTGACGCCGGTGTTCGTCGTGCTGCTGATCGCCGATTTCGGCTGGCGCGCGCCCTTCTTCGTGTTCGCGTGCGTCGGGCTGGTCTGGGCCGCATCGTGGTTTCTCTTCTACCGCGACCTGCCGAGCGAGCATAAAAGCGTCAATGCGGCGGAGCTGGCGCTGATCACCGACGCGCTCGGATCGGCCCCGAAGCCGAGCCGCGCGGTCAGGGTGCCGTGGTCGAAGCTGCTGGGCAACAGCCAGATCTGGACGCTGTCGGCGATGTATTTCTGCTATGCCTACAGCATCGGCATCTTCCTCACCTGGTTCCCGACCTATCTGAAGGAAGTGCATTCCTTCAACCTGACCAGGATGGGCCTGTACGCCAGCCTGCCGCTGATGGCCGGCGTGGCGGGGGACGTCGCCGGCGGCTGGATCTCCGATCGCATGGCGCATCGGTCGGGCAACCTCACCATGTCGCGGCGGCTCGTCGCCATGGTCGGCTTCCTGATCGCGGCGGCGACCATCCCGATGGCGGTGCTGTCGGCCGATCCCATGACCAGCGTCGCCTGGTTCTGCCTCGCGGTGTTCGGGCTGGAGCTGACGGTCGGCGTGTCCTGGGCGGTGACGCTCGATATCGGCGGCAATTATGCCGGATCGGTCTCGGCGGTGATGAACAGCTGCGGCAATATCGGCGGCGCGATCGCGTCCTTCGCGACCGGCTATATCGTCACCTATGCGGGCTGGAACCCGGCTTTCTTCGTGCTGGCGGTGCTGTGTTTCGCCGCCGCGCTGCTGTTCCTGCGGATCGATGCATCGACGCCCCTCTACTCGGGTGAGCCGATCCCCGCATGACGGGTTTTCGTCTCGCAAGGTGAAAGGTTTGCCCGGAATCGACCATCAAGACCATTGACTCGATCAGCCAATGGCTTGATGCATACAAACGGGTATTTTAGTATGCAATAAGCCCGGAAGCCGGACCGGCGGCGGCACGGGCTGCCACCGGTGAGTGGGGAGTACCCGCTTCGACGCGATGGGTAAGGCCGGCAGGGGAAGGGCATTTTCCCCACCGGCAGTCTGGGGAGGTCAGGCAGGTATGAAGATCGACGAAACGAAATGCGTCGGGTGCGGCAATTGCACCTACGCCTGCACGATGGGGGCGATCTATATCGACCCGAAGACACGCAAGGCGACCGTCAACAGCGACGAATGTGTCGAATGCTATGCCTGCTATAACGGGCTGAGCAAGGAGCACCTGCCGCCCAGGACGGTTCGCTTCACGCGCCGCATGATGTCCAAGCTGTGGCTCCGGTTCGAGCCGGATCCCGATATCTGCCCGACCGACGCGCTGCTGCCCGACGAGCTCAGTTGGCCGCGCGTCGTGCGCCGCGCCTTTTCCGATCCGCGCGTGCCGCATGAATCGACCGGCGTCACCGGCCGCGGCACCGAGGAGGTGAAGACCAACGAGATCTCCAACCGCATCGCGGTCGGCATGGTCGGCTTCACCATCGAATTCGGCCGGCCGGGGGTGGGCGTGCGTTTCCACCAGATCCAGGAAATGAGCATGGCGCTCGCTGCCCTGGGCGTGAAGATCCAGCCGAAGAATCCGGTCACCGCGATGATGAGTGATGTCGAAACCGGCAAGATCCGCGACGACATCCTGAACGAAAAGGTGCTGTCGGCGATCCTCGAGATCACCGTGCCGGTGGAGCGCACCGAGGAGATCGTGCGCACCGTCTGGGCTGTCGAGAAGAAGATCGACACCATCGTGGTGCTCGGCGTCGGCACGCGCTGCGACGAGGATGGCGAGGAGCGCGTCGTCGCCCCGATCCTGGAGAGCCTCGGCTACACGCTGAAGCGCGCCAAGACCAATCTCGGCCTGGGCAAGCTGCAGATCCGCGAGCTCTCCCATGAAGCCCCGGCCAAGGAGGCAGTGACAGCATGACCAACACCCTGCACCGTTATGGCACTGCCGAGAGCTTCAAGGACGATTATGTGATCTTCGCGCTGCCGGCCAAGGGAGGCGCGCAAAAGGGCGATCCGAAGCCGGCGCTCAAGCGCTTCCTCGAAATCGCGATGGAATATAATCCGGTGAACATCGGCGATGCGATGCACGGCGGCGCGACCCGTCCGACCGAGCACACCCATGCGCTCGAGCATTTCGCCAAACGCCCGACCAAGCCCGATTTCCAGCAGGTGATCGACGGCGCCGGGGATCCGACGACCTTCTCCGCGGTGTTCGCCACGAAGGAGGATGCGGAGGCGTTCGTGACGCGCATCGTCGCGGAGGATCTGGGCCTCAGCATCAACATCTCCTCCTCGATCGCCAACGCGCTCGGCTGCTGCAAGGCGGCCGGCATCACGCGGCACAGCGTCGGCTATTCGCTGGGTTTCGAGGGCATCCAGGACAATGCGCCGAACCGGCACGTCCTGTCGCTGTCGACCATGTGCGGCCACGGCATGATCAGCCAGTCGCTCGCCAAGAAGATGATCGACATGGTCAAGGAGAACCGCCTCTCGCCCGACAAGGCGACGGCATCGCTCAGCCGCTTCTGTTCGTGCGGCATCTTCAACCCCGTGCGCGCCAAGCGGATCATCGAAGAGGCGCGCGGAAAGATTTTCTAGCCCTACGGAGCATATCTTGTGAGCATGTCAGCAATCGACCATCGGCCCGATACCCCTTCCTCGCCAGGCGTAATCCCCGCCGGACGCTCGGGCCGGGCGCAGCTCTGCTACGTCCATCCCGATCTGGTGCGTAATGCCCGCAACCGCCTGCGCGCCCAGACCGCCGATTGCGTGATGGAGACGTTCGGCATCAGCGTGAACACCTGGGTCAAGATGCGCGACGGCAAGCCGATCCGCATGTCGGTCGCCGAACGGTTCGTGCAGCGCGTGGGCTCGGCACGCTGACCGGCGACATGCCGCTAAAGTCCCCGGCGGAAAAGTCGTTACGCTACCGCAACTTGTAAATGAAACTAGTGGCCCCATATTCGGTCTATCGCCTGCTTCGTCACGAGCATGGGGGCGACTGAGAGATGCTTCATGCTCCCGCTCCGGCTGGGGCCCCATGTCCTCCGGGTAATGGCCCGGCCTTTTTGGGGAAGCTTCGCATGTCTCGTGCAATCAATATCGACGCAACGCACGACGAAGTCGTGGCGATGGCCGCCAAACACTCCGCCGCCATCAGCGCCATCGAGGCGCTCCAGCCCAGCGGCACGCGGGTGGTCTTCGTGAACATGGATGGAACCGCCCTTGTCGCCAAGGCATTCGGGTCGCGCGTCATCAAGGGTCCGGTGGTACGCACGCCCTGGGCCGCCGCCCGCTTCCTCTAAGCCGGGCACGGCGAGCGCCGACGATCCCCATCCTCTCCTTTCGAAGGAACAGCCATGCAGCCAAGCGCCCTTTTCTGCCGCACCCAGGAATCACTGCAACGATCGCGCGGTGCCGCGTCCACTCTCGACAACGTCAAGGCGGTCGCCTCCGCCGCAGCACTTGCCTGGGGCAAGGAAGCGGCTCTTGCCGAGCGGCGGGAATCCCGCCTGTCTCGGGCGATTGTCGAAGAAGCGACCGGGTGCGGGTCCGAGCCATCCGCGTGCGACCGCTCGTTCAGCGAGAATCCCGATCGCGGCTTCTCCGCCGGTGGAAAATGAACGGGGCGGCAACGCCTCGATGACCAGGACATGACGGCCAGCCCGGCATATCGGAGTAATTCATGAACCGATCGATACCGTCGGATACCGTCGAGCAGTGGATGACGCATCTCCGCCTGCAACGCACACGCGCGCGCGACATGGTATGGCTGATCGAACGCGGCGCCACCTTGCATGACGGGCATGAGGGTGCGGTGATGGCCGACGCCACCCAGCGCTGGCTGTCGGAGCAGAAAGACGTCATCGCCGAGACCGACCGGCTATTGGAGCTCTACGAAAGCATCAATATCGAGGACCAGCCCGGCCGGTAGCTCCAATCGCGCCCGCGTCCCGTAGCCCGGCCATGACGTGATTCCGCCTGTTCGGGCACTGGCGCGCAACGGGCCGGCTTGACGCCCCGCGCCCGCAACCCCAAACCGCCACGCATGCCCGATACCGACGACATGCCCGCATCCGACTCAGCCGCCGCGCCCCAGCCCGGCGCGACCATCAAGACGGCCAAGCCGCGGTCGGAGACGCGCGACACGATCTTCTTCCTGGTGAAGCTCATCCTGGCGGTGCTGATCTTCCGCAGCTTCATCCTGTCGCCGTTCAACATCCCGTCGCAATCGATGCTGCCGCGGCTCTACATCGGCGATTATCTGTTCGTATCGAAATGGAATTACGGCTATTCACGCCACTCGCTGCCGCTGAGCCTGCCGCTGATCCCCGGCCGCGTCTTCGGCCGCGATCCGGCGCGGGGCGACGTCGTCGTGTTCCGCGCGCCGACCGGCGACCATGACGTGATCAAGCGCGTGATCGGCCTGCCCGGCGACACGATCCAGATGCGCCACGGCCAGCTCATCCTGAACGGGACCGCCATTCCCAAGGAACGCGTGGCCGACTTCACCCTGCCGATCACCCCCAATTATCCGGCCGGCAGCGAATGCCCGTCCGAATTCCTGGACAATGGCGCCGACGGCAAGCCGATCTGCCGGTACCAGCAGTTCCGCGAGACACTGCCGAACGGCAAGTCCTACATGGTGCTCGACCGTGGCGAAAATGTCTCGGCCGACGAGACCCAGGTCTATTCGGTGCCAACGGGCACCGTGTTCGTGATGGGCGACAATCGCGACGACAGCGGCGACAGCCGTTTCGATCCGCCGGCGGGCATGGGTTATGTCCCGATGGACCATATCGAGGGCAAGGCAGTCGTCACCTTCTTCTCCACCGACGGCAACGCCAACTGGTTCCTGCCCTGGACCTGGGTCACCGCGGCGCGCTGGTCGAGGATCGGGGAAGGCTTTTGAGCGCCCAGAAAGTCGAGAGCGAGCTCTCCGACTGGATCAGGGAAAGTTTCGGCCACAAGCCCCGCGACCTGGCCGGGTTCGAACGCGCGCTGACTCATGGCAGTCAGGCAGCGGCGAACTACGAGCGGCTTGAATTCCTGGGTGACCGGGTGCTCGGGCTGGCCATGGCCGAATGGCTGTTCGAGACCTTTCCCGGCGAGCCCGAAGGCGCGCTGTCGAAACGGCTGAACGCCTTGGTGACCGGCGCGGTCTGCGCCGACGTGGCGCGCGATCTCGGGGTGAGCGCGCAGCTCAAGCTCGGCAAGCAGGCGCGCGACGACGGCGCCGCCGACAGCGACAATGTGCTCGGCGACGTGATGGAGGCACTGATCGGCGCGCTCTATCTCGATGCCGGGCTCGAAGCTGCACGCACGGCGATCCGCAAGGCATGGGGAGACCGGGTGAAGACCCAGGGGTCGGCGGCACCGCAGCATCCCAAATCGGCGCTACAGGAATGGGCCGCGGCGAACAACCGGCGCACGCCCGCTTATGATGTGGTGGACCGGTCCGGCCCGCACCATGCGCCGCGCTTCACCGTGAAGGCCTCGGTCGGCACGCTTGCCGAAGCGACCGCGACGGGCAGCTCGAAGCAGGAAGCGGAGACGGCGGCGGCGGCGGCGCTGCTGGAGAAAGTGAAGGGCTGAGCCCTATCCCAAGCGCGGCCTGTCCTTGCCCTCCTGCTTGGCGCCATAGAGCATCGCGTCGGTCGCCGGGATCGAACGTTGCGTGATCATGAGCCCAATTCGTTAACGATGGGCGACTTTCGGTTAAGGCGCGGGCCTGGGTCTGCGGTGTTGCAGCCAAAAAGAGGACATCGCCCCCACCGCGACGACGCATGATGCGCCGGCCGCATAGGCGACGAAATCCATCGGATCGAAACCGGTGCCGAGCACTATTCGCGCAACCGGATTGCCGCGCAGCCCGAGCATGTCGAGCACGCCGAAGAGTTGCCCGAATTCGACGGCAAAGGCGGTCGCGAGGGCAAGAGCGAGGGCCATGCCCCCGGCCAGCGGCGTCATCGCCCGCAGCGCGCAATAGACCAGAATGACGGCGAGGCCGTCACCGACAAAGGGCCGCACCACGGCGTCATCCACGAACACGGCGATGATGACCTCGATCAGGAACAGCGCGGCGGCAGCGGCGGCATAAGGCGGTCGGATCGTCATGGGTACGTCCCTACCCTGCGCCGATGCAGAAGGGATGGAGGCCCCGACCGGATCGCGTGCAGCCGTTGCGTCCCCATCCGGCACCTCGCCAAGATCCGGTTACAAGCCCAGAGCAAAAGGTGTAGGAGCGTCCCGTTCGCCCTGGCCCGGTGCCGGGACGTTGATCACCTGAGGATCCTATGACTGCACAACATTGCGGCCTTGTCGCCGTGCTCGGCGCGCCCAACGCCGGCAAATCCACCCTCGTCAACGCACTGGTCGGCCAGAAGGTCGCGATCGTCAGTCCCAAGGCGCAGACGACACGCGCGCGGCTGATGGGCGTCGCGATCGAGGGTGAGACCCAGCTGCTGCTGGTCGACACGCCCGGCATCTTCGAGCCGAAGCGCCGGCTCGACAGGGCGATGGTCTCGGCCGCCTGGGGCGGGACCGAAGGCGCGGACGTGATCGCGCTGGTGGTCGACGCCAAGGGCGGGCTCGGCCCCAAGGTGATCCCGATCGCGGAGTCGATCGCGTCGCGCACCGAGCCGAAATATCTGATCCTCAACAAGGTCGATCTTGCCGACAAGGCCAAGCTGCTGCTCCATGCCGAGAAGCTGAACGGTATCGTCGATTTCGCCGAGACCTTCTTCGTCAGCGCCTCGACCGGCGACGGCCTGCCCGAGCTGAAGACGGTGCTGGCCAAGGCGATGCCCGAAGGACCATGGCATTTCCCCGAGGATCAGGTGTCCGACGCGACCGAGCGCAGCCTCGCCTCCGAAGTGACGCGCGAGCAGCTCTATCTGCAGCTCCATGCTGAACTCCCTTATGCCAGCGCGATCGAGACCGAGCAGTATAAGGAGCGCGAGGACGGATCGGTCGAGATCCACCAGCAGATCCTGGTCGAGCGACCCACGCAGCGCGCGATCGTGCTGGGCAAGGGTGGCGCGCGCATCAAGGAGATCGGCGCGCGGGCCCGGGCCGAGCTGAGCAGCATCATGGGCCGGCCGGTGCATCTCTACCTTCACGTCAAAGTGAAGCCGGGCTGGGACGACGAGCGGGATATCTACCGCGAGATGGGCCTCGACTGGGTCGAGTGACCCTTCCGCCCTGACTATTCCTCCCCGGGGGAGGAACTAAGGGAGCAGTGTCTCCATCCACGCCGGCACCAGTTCGCTCGCCGCGCCGAGCCGTGTCTCGTGGAAATAGGCGCTGCCGGCCGAGGGCTCCAGGTTCATCTCCAGCGTCTTCGCGCCGTGGTACCGCGCGGTCTGGACATAGCCGGCCGCGGGATAGACCGCGCCCGAGGTGCCGATCGAGACGAACAGATCGGCATCCGACAGTGCACGCTCGATCCGGTCCATCTCGTACGGCATCTCGCCGAAGAACACGATGTCGGGCCGCATCATCGGCGCACCACAGGCGTCGCACCGCGTGCCGGGCGGCAGATCGCCAGTCCAGGGCGTCCGCGCCTCGCACACGGCGCAGAGCGCCGAGTTCAGTTCGCCATGCATGTGCAGCAGCCGCACCGCCCCGGCCCGTTCATGCAGGTCATCGACATTCTGGGTGACGATCAGCAGTTCACCCGGCCATTCGGCATCGAGCCGCGCTAGCGCGCGGTGCGCCGCATTGGGCTCGACCGCCGCCAGCGCCGCGCGGCGGGCGTCGTAGAAACGGTGAACCAGATCGGGGTCGTGCGCGAGCGCCTCCGGCGTGCACACATCCTCGACGCGGTGCCCCTCCCACAATCCACCCGGCCCGCGAAAGGTGGCAAGGCCGCTTTCGGCGGAGATGCCGGCGCCGGTCAGAATCACCAGGTTTCGGATATCGGTCATCGTCTCCACGATAGAACCGGTATCCGATAAGGGCTATGCTTGGGACTTGATCGACGCGACATAGCCATGGACGCCGGACACCCCAGCTTCCGTGTAAATGCCCATCAGCACGTTGTCGTAGATGCTGTTGCCAGTGGTGGTGGCTGCCCCCGGGGAGGAATAGGGCACCCATGCCGGGCCACGCCTCCAGCCGGTTTGCGGTGCAAACATTACAAATGTGTCATGTTGGCATTTGACGCGAATCTGCAACGTTACGGTAGCGAAAGAGTCACATGGCCTGAATAGGCCGGCGCCGCGCCGATGGGTGGCGTCAGGGAAAACCACATCAATGTCGACGTCCACCAGGCCGCAGCAGCTGCTGCTCGGCGTGAGCATGCTTGCGCTCTCGCTTCCGTCCACCGCCGCCTTTGCGGAAACGCCCGCGGTGTCCCTTTCCGCTGATGATACCGCGCCCGACCAGAAACCGAAAAGCGACCTGGCAGAAGGCTCCGACATCGTCGTGACCGCGACACGCGCGAACGAGATCGCCCCCGTCACCGCGTCGTTGCAGACCACCCAGCCGCAATCGATCATCTCGCGTTCCTTCATCGAGGATTCGCTGCCCGCGACCGCCGACTTCAACCAGATCGCGCTGATCTCCCCCAGCGTCTCCGGCTATGGCAATGCCAACGGCCCAGGCCTGTCCGAATCCAAGGCACAGATCCGCGGCTTCCAGGACGGCGAATACAACATCACCTATGATGGCGTGCCGTTCGGCGACACCAACGACCCCACGCACCATTCGAACACCTTCTTCCCGTCCAACACGATCGAGACGCTGATCGTCGATCGTGGCCCGGGCAATGCCAGCCAGCTCGGCCAGGCGACCTTTGGCGGCAACATCAACCTCTTCTCCCGCGCCACGCGCGAGGATGCCGGCATCGAGGCGAAGGCGACATATGGCAGCTTCAACACCTGGATGCTCCGCGGCGTCGCGCAAAGCGGTGTGATCGACAAGCTGGGCGGGACGGAGATCGTCCTGAGCGGCCAGCATGTCGGGTCCGACGGCGCCCGCACCTTCAGCCCGTTCAAATCGAACAACCTGTTCGGCAAGGTGATGATCCCGATCGGCCCGGACGCGAAGCTGACGATCCTCGGCACCTATAACGAGAACAGCTTCAGCCAGCCCGACAAGGACGGCGCAACGCTGTCGCAGGTCGCGCAGTTCGGCAAGAATTTCAGCCTGAACAACGACCCGACCTCGCAGAGCTATTATGGGTACAACCACACCCACAAGACCACCGATTTCGAGATCGTGAAGTTCGAGGCGAACATCGCCCCCAATTCGGTGTTCGAAAACCGCGCCTATACCTACAGCTATGACAATGAGACGCTGAGCGGCAGCGACGTGACGCTGTTCGCCACCGCCAGTGCGGCCGACATCGCCAGCGCCAACAAGGTCGTTCTGACGCCCGGCGGCGCCAAGACGACCGGCGTGCCCGGCTATACCAAGACCAACAAATACCGGATGTTCGGCGACATCGCGAAGACCCGCATCGATTTCGGCTTCGGCGCGATCACCACGGGTGCGTGGATCGAATGGTCGAACACCTATCGCCAGCAGCGCGATGTAGATCTGCTGACCGGCAATCCGAACTATGCCGAAAAGGCGGTCAAGGATCCGGTGACCGGCGTCGCGACGCCCGCCAACGTCAAGTTCGACCAGAACAGCCACACCAACCACACAGAGGAGTTCGTCGAGCTGGAGCTGCGGCCGATCGCCGGGCTGAAGATCACGCCGGGCTTCAAGCACGTCGACTTCAACCGCCGGGTCGATGCGCTGTACAACCAGACGACCCGGATTCCGCAGAAGCTGAGCGACACCTACGGCGCCAACCTGCCCTTCGCGACGGTCAATTATGCCGTGAACGACAGGCTTGCGGTCTATGCGCAATATGCGCGCGGCTTCCTCGCCCCGTCGCTCGGCGTGCTCTACGTCGCCAACCCGTCGCTCTCGACCGTGGAGCCCGAACGCTCGACCAACTATCAGGCGGGCGTCGTCTATCATGGCGGCAATCTGTCGATCGACGCCGATGCCTACAAGATCGACTTCACCAACAAGTTCGCCTCGATCAACGCCCCAAATGCCGCTGACGGCGTGCTCTGGATCAACCAGGGCGCCGTCCAGTACAAGGGTCTCGAAGGACAGGTCACCTATGCCCTGCCGCACGGCATCGCGGTGTTCGCGAACGGATCGCGCAACTATGCGAAGACGAAGAATCCGGACTCGCCCAACCTCCAGGTCGCCAACGCGCCCGAATGGACCGCCGCCGCCGGCATTCTCTACAAGAGCGGTCCAATCCGCTTCTCGCTGATCGACAAATATATTGGGCAGCAATGGTTCACCGACCCGACGAGCGTCACCGACCTCAACGTCGGCAAGACGCTTCCGGTCTATAACAGCTATCGGAGCAACGGGTATAACAGCGCGATCCTGTCGGCGCGCTACGATATCGGCCCGGTCCGGATCGGTATCGAGGTGGACGATCTGTTCAATTCGCGGGCGGTGACCAATATCAACACCGGCAAGACCACCCCGTTCGACCAGTATTTCTATCAGGTCGGCCGGTCCTTCACCGGCGATGTCACGCTGACTTTCTGATAGTGTTCATGCTTCTGGCGGCGGCGGCGCTTGCCGCCGCGTCCCCTGGCGCCGGATTGGGACCGGCCCTTTCCGGCGCGATCGACCCGGCCAGCGTGCTGCCGCCCCCGCCAGCGGCCGGCAGCCCGCAGGCACTGGCCGAGCTTGCCGAGCTCCATGCGATCGAAGCCATCCGCTCGCCGGCGGAGGAGGCCGATGCGCGCAGCGACGGCGATACCAAGAACGGGTCGATCTTCGCCTCGACGCTTGGTCCTGCCTTCGATCTGGCCAAACTTCCCGCAACAAGGGCGCTGCTCGACAGAGTCCGCGCGGCCGAGAAGGCGACGGTCGATCGTGGCAAGGATGAATTCAAGCGGCCACGGCCCTATATCGTCGATACGAACTTGAAGAGCTGCAAGCGCAACGACGATCCGCTGTCGAGCTATCCCAGCGGGCATACGTCGATGGCCTTTTCTATGGGCGAGGTGCTGGCGCGGCTGGTGCCCGAAAAGGCCGGTCCGATCCTCGCCCGCGCCGCGCGCTATGGACAGAGCCGGATCGTCTGCGGCCAGCATTTCCGCAGCGACGTCAGCGCCGGGCAGATGCTTGGCCTGCTGATCGCCGAACGCTTGATGGCTGACCCGGATTTCCGGGCGGCGTTCGACGCAGCGCGCCGGGAACTGGTTCGAACCGGCGTCACGTCAGCCGCCTAACTCGCCGAGACTCGACGCCTTGCGCAAGGAGCTTTTCGACATGCGAAGCCCTGTCCCATCGCGATGCTTTGTGGCATCTGGCCGCCGACACTAGGGGCCGCCCCGCGCGGACGGCCGGCATTTTCGGGAGCACCCCATGACCAGCATCGGCATCATCGGCAGCGCGGGACGCATGGGTCAGGCGCTGGCCCGCGTCGCCCCCGATCTCGGCGCGACGATCGCCGGCGGGATCGATGCCGGCGGCGATCCGGCAACGCTCGCGCATGGGTGCGAGGTACTGCTGGACTTCTCCGTGCCCTCGGCGCTCGAAGCGAACCTTGCCGCGGCGGTGGCGACCGGTACGCCGATCCTGGTCGGCACCACGGGGCTCCAGCCGGCCCATCATGCGATGATCGACGAAGCGGCGAAGAAGGTGGCGGTGCTGCAGACCGGTACCGTCTCGCTCGGCGTAACGCTGATCGCTCGGCTGGTACGCGAGGCGGCGGCGCGGCTTGGGCCCGACTGGGACATCGAGATCGTCGAGACCCATCACCGCCACAAGGTGGACGCCCCTTCGGGCACCGCCCTGCTGCTCGGCGAGGCGGCAGCGGCCGGGCGCGGCAGCACGCTGGCCGAAGCGAAGGTGACCGATCGTGCCGGCCTCGTCGGCGCACGCGCGGAGGGCACGATCGGCTTCGCGTCGCTGCGCGGCGGATCGGTCGCGGGCGACCATCAGGTGATCTTCGCCGGCACCGGCGAGCGGGTCGAGATCGGCCACCGTGCCGAGGATCGCACCATCTTCGCCAAGGGCGCGATCACCGCTGCCCTGTGGCTCGCCGACAAGCCGGCCGGGCGATACCAGATGGCCGACGTGCTCGGTCTTTGAAGGGACTGGAATTTTGAAGAAGGCGGATGTCGTCGAGTTCTTCGCGCGGCTTGCGGCCGACAATCCGCATCCCGAAACCGAGCTCGAATACACCAACCCCTATACCCTGCTGGTCGCGGTCGCGCTGTCGGCGCAGGCGACCGATGTCGGCGTCAACAAGGCCACTCGCCGCCTGTTCGCCGAGGTGGATACGCCGGAAAAGATGGTCGCGCTGGGTGAGGAGGCGCTGAAGCAGCACATCAAGACGATCGGCCTGTTCAACACCAAGGCCAAGAACGTCATCGCCCTCTCCGAAAAGCTGATCGCCGATTTTGGCGGCGAGGTGCCGGCCGACCGCGACGCGCTGGAGACGCTGCCGGGCGTCGGCCGCAAGACGGCGAATGTCGTGATGAACACCGCGTTCGGCGCGGAGACCTTCGCGGTCGATACCCACATCTTCCGGGTCGGCAACCGCACCGGCCTGGCGCGCGGCAAGACGCCGCTGGCGGTCGAACTCGGACTCGAAAAGGTCGTGCCCCAGCCCTTTCGACTCCACGCGCATCATTGGCTGATCCTGCACGGCCGCTATGTCTGCAAGGCGCGGACGCCCGAATGCTGGCGTTGCGTGGTAGAGGATCTGTGCGCTTATAAACCCAAGACGCCGGCCCCGAAGCGCGGCGCCGCTGCGGAGAGCTGACCATGCGTATGATCGCGATCGCCCCTGCCGTTGCCGCTCTCGTCGTTGTCGCCGTTGCGGCACCGGGAGGTGCGAAGGATCGCGCGCGCGTCCCCGAGGCGATACCGGCGGGCAAGGCTGAAAGCTGCATCTCGACCAATCGGATCCGCACGAGCCATGTGCGCAGCGACCAGGTGATCGATTTCGAAATGATCGGCGGCCAGGTCTACCGCAACACCCTGCCCTATGCCTGCCCCAGTCTCGGCTTCGACCAGGCCTTCGGCTATGAGACTCATACCGGCCAGCTCTGCTCGGTCGATACGATCACCGTGCTTCAGACTGCATCCCGCACCGGCGGCCCGACCTGCGGCCTGGGCGACTTCCAGCCGGTCACGCTGAAGAAGAAATAGCAGCGCACGCAAAACGGCTGGCGCAGCTCCGCCGGCTTTGCTAGGCGCGACCGTCCAGGCACCCGTAGCTCAGCTGGATAGAGCGCTGCCCTCCGAAGGCAGAGGCCACAGGTTCGAATCCTGTCGGGTGCGCCAGCTTTTCAATGACTTAGCAGGCTTTGAGCACCGTCTTACGAAAAACGTGCGGAAAAGATTCTCCGACGGCTTGAGGCGAATCAATCCACAGCCTCCCGATTCAACAGTTTCGGGAGAGCGAATGTCCGCCTTCGGTGCCGCGTCGGTCGATCGGATTCGAATTCGCGGGAGGAATGCCAAATTCCAGCATATGGATTTGATTTAACATCGGAATATTCAAGGCGGCTGACGGATACCTCACTGTTCCCCTACATTGGGCGTGAGATTGTGTGGGCTGGTGCGAAACAGCCCGCATCTAGGTGGATGGAGCGATAGGCAGAACCCGGCAGATCGGCTCGACCCCATATCACCCCGATGCTTATCACTGAAACTGATTATCGCTTGAACGGGCGGTCGAGCTCCGCCTGGGCAAATATGCGGAAGCCTTGCGCAGGGATCCCATTGGCCTGGCGCAGCTCACGGTTCTCGCGCTCCATTGTCTCGAGGCGGTCTGCCAGTTCGGAGCCCGCCGCCGCGCTCGCAGCTGTTCACCTCGGCCTTCTTCACGCATTCAGCAGCGTGTGCCCCGAACAGCTGATCTTCTCGGCAATGGATGTGATCGCCTGTGCGGGTAGAAGCAAAATCATGCTGACACTGTGAGAATATTCATTGTGCGGTTGAGGGTGTGCTGTCGCTGACGGCTTCCCGATCGGCAAATATTCCCACATTTCTTCCCACACGCCAACTCGGTCACGGGCGGAAAGCCACGGATGAGTGGAAATCCGAATCATCGCAAAGTCCCCGAAACCTTGGTTTCGGGACATCTGCGGATTCGTGAGAATGAAGAGTTGGTGGACAGGGCTGGATTCGAACCAGCGTACGCTTGCACGGGCAGATTTACAGTCTGCTGCCTTTAACCACTCGGCCACCTGTCCACTGGGCCGCTCAAAAGCGAGGCGGTCCAATGCCGACCGAACGCCACGCTGTCAACGGCGGAAACACCTTGGGCGGCCCTTGCGCGGGACGACGGCGCAGAATACGCCTCGCAACAATCTTTCAACGTCTTCGTGGGGCCCCAATGCGTCGTCCGATTCTGCTCGCCACTGCCCTGGTCGCCATCGCCTCGCCCGCCTTTTCCCAGGCGGTCGACCGCAGCCAGGTGAATCGACTCATCGACGAAGGCACGACGCGCAGCCAGGTGATGCTGACCGCCGAACATCTGTCCGACGTGATCGGCGCGCGGCTGACCAATTCGCCCTCGATGCGCCAGGCCGAGAGCTGGACCCAGGCGAAGTTCACCGAATGGGGCCTGAAGAACGTCCACAAGGAAGGCTATGAGTTCGGCCGCGGCTGGTGGATCAACAGCTCGAGCGTGCGCATGGTCACCCCGCGCCCGATCGTGCTGACCGCCATCCCGATCGCGTGGACGCCGTCGACCAACGGCACGATCAGCGCGCCCGTCTTCGTCGCGCCGATGTCGAAGGAGCGCGATTTCGACAAATGGCGCGGCAAGCTGAAGGGCAAGATCGTGATGATCACCCAGCCCAACAGCGGCGGCGAGCCGGGCGACCCGGCGTTCAAGCGCTACACGGCCGAGGAACTGGCCAAGCTCGATCAATATCAGGAGCCGACCTATGATCCCGAGACCGCCGACCGCCGGCTGAAGCGGCTCGACTATTCCAAGAAGCTCGACGCCTTCCTGAAGGCCGAGGGCGCCGTCGCCTATGCCACCATGTCACGGCTCGACTACAAGCTGGTCCACGGCGAAGGCTATCTGTTCGGCGTCGGCGAGACCCAGGTGGTGCCCGGCGTCGAGATCGCGGCAGAGGATTATCGCCGCCTCGCCCGTCTCGCCAAGATCGGCACCGCGCCGACGATCGAGATCAACAGCGACGTCCGCTTCGACGACAGCGATGCCAAGGCCTACAACATCTTCGCCGAGATCCCCGGCACTGACCCCAAGGCGGGTTATGTGATGGCCGGCGCGCATCTCGATTCATGGGTCGCGGGCGACGGCGCCGCCGACAACGGCGCGGGCACCGCGATGATCATGGAGGCAGCGCGCATCCTTTCCGCCAGCGGCATCCGCCCGAAGCGCACGATCCGCTTCGCCTTGTGGACCGGCGAGGAGCAGGGCCTGCTCGGCAGCCGCGCTTATGTCGAGCAGCATCTCGCCACCCGCGGCAAGCCGAGCGATCCCGTGCTGACCGGCATGAAGAGCTATTATAGCTGGTCGACCCGCTGGCCGATCACGCCCAAGGCCGGCTGGGGCGATCTCGCCGCCTATTTCAACCTCGACAATGGCTCGGGAAAGATCCGCGGCATCTATGTCGAGAACAACCAGGCGGTCGCACCGATCTTCCGCGACTGGCTGGCACCGTTCAACGCGATGGGCGCGAAGGACGTGGTGATCCGCAAGACCGGTGGCACCGACCATGTCTTCATGCAGGCGGTCGGCGTGCCCGGTTTCCAGTTCATCCAGGATCCGCTCGATTATGGCAGCCGCGTGCACCATACGAGCATCGACACCTTCGACCATCTGAAGGGCGACGATATGCGCCAGGGGTCGATCATCCTGGCTTCTTTCCTTGCCAACGCCGCCAACGCCGACAAGGCGCTGCCCCGGCCGCCGCTGCCGACCGAACCGGTCGTCACCGATCCCTTTGCCTATAACAATGATGATGATTGATATGACCAAGACGCAGATCCTCCCCGCTACCGGGGGGCATTGAGATGGCCCGTAAAGGACATCGTCCGTCCCAGGCGCCCGCCGGCCGTCCCCGCTTCTGGGGCCGGCATGCGGTGACGGCGGCGCTCGCCAATCCCGAGCGTGTCGTGCGCAAGATATGGGCGACGCGCGAGGCGCTGGCCTCGCTGGACATCCCGCCGATCATCCCGATCGTCTTCGCCGAGGTCACCGATCTTGCGCGGCTTGTGCCCGGCGATGCCCCGCATCAGGGGCTGGTGGCCGAGGTCGATCCGCTCGAGGACATCTGGCTGGGCGATCTGCTGCAACAGGGTGCCGACGACAAAAGGCCGCTGATCGTCCTCGACCAGGTGACCGATCCGCACAATGTCGGCGCGATCCTGCGCTCGGCTGCAGCGTTCGATGCGCTCGGCATCATCACGCCCGATCGCCACTCGCCACCCGAATCGGGGACGATCGCGCGGTCGGCATCCGGCGCGTTGGAGATCGTACCTTGGGTCCGCGTGGTGAACCTCGCCCGCGCGCTCGAGGAGATCGCCGAAGCCGGCTTCTGGCGCGTCGGCCTGACCGGCGAGGCGACCCAGACCCTGGCCGAGGCAATGGGTGAGACCCGCGTCGCGCTGGTGCTCGGCGCCGAGGGCGAAGGTATGCGGCAGAACACCGCGGCGCATTGCGACGAGCTTGCGCGCCTGCCGATCTCGCCTAAGGTCGAAAGCCTGAACGTGTCCAATGCGGCGGCGATCGCGCTTTACGCGGTGACGACACGGGGCTGATCGCAGACCAACCGGGAACAAGACCATGGCAAGACTTTCGCGGCTGGTACTCGTGCTGCTGATGCCGTTCGCCCTGGCGAGCTGTATTGTGACGCCGGGCAAGTTCGTCTCGACCCTGCGCATCGATGCCGACCGGCACTTCACCTTCACCTATGTCGGAGAGGTGCTGGCGCTCGATATCGGCGACGACATGATGAAGGGGCTTGGCGACCCGTCCCCGGACGCGCCGACCGATCCTGCCAGCGGAGATGGCGAGGCGACGCTGCAGCAGCTTGCCTTCCAGAAGGACGGCGACGCGGAGAAGGATGGCGACGCCAAGAGCGCCGCCGCCAAAAAGGCTGCGGCCGACGCCAAGAACCGCACGATCGCCGAGATGCTGTCGAAAGAGGCGGGCTATCGCAAGGTGGCCTATCTAGGCGACGGCAAGTTCAGCATCGATTATGCGATCTCGGGCACGCTCGATCACGCCTTTCTGTGGCCGTACAATGTCGATGCCGAGCTGATGTTTCCCTTCATCGCGATCGAGGTGCGCGCCAACAACACGGTGCGGGTGAAGGCCCCGGCCTTCGCGAATGACAACGGCAAGAGCAGCAGCGCCATGGGCATGCAGGGCGTGGACAAGGCATCGAGCCAGCTCGACGGCACTTTCACCCTCGACACCAATGCCGAGATCGTCAGCCAGAATAACGAGGAGGGCGCGGTCGCCGCGCCGGGCGGCCGCAAGACGATCACCTGGAAAGCGACCCCGCTGACCAAGGACGCGCCGAGCGCGGTGCTGCGGATGGCTGCGGCGAAGTGACCTTGATCCCCCTCCCGCGTGCGGGAGGGGCGGGGGAGAGACTGTCCTCCCGAGCGTCGCGAGAATGGCCAGCACAGGCCCTTCCCTAGCCCCTCCCGCAAGCGGGAGGGGAACTCAGTCCTCGGCGGCGATCGTCACGCGCAGGCCGTCGAGCGCATCGGTCAGTTCGATCTGGCACGACAGGCGCGAATTCTCGTCGCGGTCGGATGTGGAATCGAGCAGGTCGTCCTCGTCCGGGCTCATCTTCGGCAGTTTGGCCGCAAATTCCGGATCGACATGGACATGGCAGGTGGCACAGCTGCAGCAGCCGCCGCACAGCGCCAGGATCTCGTCGATCCCGGCGTCGCGAATCGCCTCCATCGCCGAAAGCCCGGTATCGCCCATGATCTCCCGTTCTTCCCCTTCACGGGTCACGACGATAAGCTTGGGCATCAAATCCTCCTCGGGGGTTCGGCCCCGCCATGCCGCCCCCGGCGCTGCTAATCAAGGGACCACAATATGGGCCTGAGCGCCGACCAGCTCCGCGCGGCGCTCGACGCGCTGGCCGAGGGCGAGCCCTGCTTCGCCGCCGCGATCGAGCGTGCCGGTTATCCGCCACCGCGGATCCGCGCGCGCGGCCATGCCACCCTGTTGCGTACCATCGTCGGGCAGCAGGTCAGCACCAAGGCGGCCGATTCGGTGTGGCGCAAGCTCGAGGAAATCGTCGGCAGCCTCGACGATCCGCACAATATCGCGCGTGCCAGCGACGAGCAGCTACGCGAGGCCGGCATGTCGCGGCAGAAAGCGAGCTATGCCCGCAGCCTCGCCGACGAAGTGACCAGCGGCCGGCTCGACTTCGACAATATCCCCGTCGATGACGAGGAGGCCGTGGCAGCGCTGGTCAGCATCAAGGGCATCGGTCGCTGGTCGGCCGAGGTCTATCTCCTCTTTGCCGAGGGGCGCCCCGATATATGGCCGGCAGGCGATCTGGCGGTGCAGATCGAGGTCGGCCGTATCCTCGGCCATGCCGAGCGGCCCAGCGAGAAGCTGACGCGGGAGCTGGCAGAGGCCTGGCGCCCGCACCGGGGTGCCGCGGCGATCTTCGCCTGGCATCATTATGCCGCCGACATGAAGGTGATCTGACCGGCCAGGTCAGACAGGAGCCCCGTCAGACAGGAAAGGTCAGTTTGCGGCGGGCCATTTCACGGTGCGGCAGATCACCAGCCAGCAGCCCTGGACCTTCAGGCTGCGCTCGGAATCGCGGCTGATATAGGCGCGGTAGGTCCTGCCCTGGAAAGGATAGTAGATCTTGCCTTGCCATTTCCCGTCGCTCTGCGCCGTGAAATCGGACAGCACCTGCACACCGACGAGCGAGCGGTTGCGTAGCGCAGGGTCCGGGTTGTTGCTGTCGGTCGTCGGACCTTCGATCCTAGCCTTTTCGGTCAGGCGGCTGATGTGACCGCACAACGCCTTGCCGCACGGGGCGATCGTGACGACGCCTTTGCCGTCCTGCGAAACCCAGTCGCCTGTGATGCGATCGGCGGCCTGGGCCATGGCCGGAAACGCGAACGACAACAGAAAAATCAACACGAAACGCATGCGACGGCTCCCGAACGGAACAAATGTCCCGCACGACATCGATAAGGTGTGCACTCCGAAGGGCAAGATGATTCAGTCCCTTGCCCTGTGCGTGGTTGACGCAATCCTCATCCCATCTAGGGGAGTCGCGATGGCCAAAGCCGACCGCCTTGCCCGCCTCGATGAGCGGCGAACCGAGACCGAGGCGGAATATCGCGCGGCGCTGATCGCTGCTCTGCGCCTGACGGCGGCGGGGCGCTGGGGGCTGTTCGGCCACAATCAGGACAAATGGACGCGCGCCAATGCAGCGCCAGTGATCGACGGCCTGATCGAACTGGGCGACGAGATCGACCGGATGCGCGACCAATTGTCGATCGAGCCCTTTGCCCTCCACCAGGAATTCCTCGCCGCGCGTGGCCCGGCCAAGGCGCATGCGGTGGGCGAACCGAAACAGGCCCAGGCATGGCTCGACCGCCTGGAGGCAACGAACGGGAGCAGTGAATGAGCGGAAAGTGGAAGATCGGGATCATCGGCGGATCTGGCCTGTATGCGATCGATGCGCTGGAGAATCCGGAATGGGGCCGGGTCTCCACGCCCTGGGGCGATCCGTCGGACGATCTACTGTTCGGATCGATCGGTGACGTAGAGCTCGTCTTCCTGCCCCGCCATGGCCGCGGCCACCGCATTCCGCCGTCGGAACTGAACTTCCGCGCGAACGTCGATGCGCTGAAGCGCAGCGGCTGCACCGATATCCTTGCGATCTCCTCGATCGGATCGTTGCAGGAGGAATTGCCGCCGGGGAATTTCGTGGTGGTCGACCAGTTCATCGACCGGACGGTCGCGCGGACATCGAGCTTCTTCGGCACCGGCATGGTCGCCCATGTCTCCATGGCCGAACCGGTCTGCCCGCGCCTGTCGGCCTTTGCAGCCGAAGCGGTGAACGCGGCCGGCGGCAAGGTCACCAAGGGTGCGACCTATCTTGCGATGGAGGGGCCGCAATTCTCCAGCCGCGCCGAGAGCCTGCTCTACCGCCAATGGGGCGCCGACGTGATCGGCATGACCGCGATGCCCGAGGCCAAGCTCGCCCGCGAGGCGGAGATGCCCTACGCGCTGATCGGCATGGTCACCGATTATGATTGCTGGCGCGAGGAAGCGGCGTTCGTCGAGGTGAGCGAGGTCATCAGGCAGATGTCGGCCAACGGCACCATCGCCCGCAAGGCAGTACAGGAATTCGTCGCCGCGCTGCCGGCCGAGCGAACTCCCTCCCCGCTCGATACCGTGCTCGACCATGCGTTGATCACCGCGCCCGATGCTCGCAACCCGGCGATGCTGGCGAAACTCGATGCTGTCGCCGGCCGCGTGCTCCGCTAAAGGGCGCTCGAGATGCGGCACCGGCAATTGACGGCATGACACGCATACGAGAGGATATCGCATGTCGCCGCCGCCTTCAGCCACCACTGCGCCCGGATATGACGGCATGAACGACATGCGCCCGCCGCGCCCGTCGCTGTCCGAAAGCTATCGCACGGTGGCGGTGCCGCTCGGCAAGGGCGGCTTCTGGCGCAAGACCGCTGCCTTTGCCGGGCCAGGGTATATGGTCGCGGTCGGCTATATGGATCCGGGCAACTGGGCGACCGATCTGGCCGGTGGATCGGCGTTCGGTTATACGTTGCTCTCGGTCATCCTGCTGTCGAACATCATGGCGATGGTGCTCCAGTCGCTGTCGGCGAAGCTGGGCATCGTCACCGGGCATGATCTCGCCCAGGCGTGCCGCGCCAACTACAATCCGGTGGTCAATGTCTGCCTGTGGGCGCTGTGCGAGCTGGCGATCATCGCCTGCGACCTGGCCGAGGTGCTCGGCACCGCCATCGCCCTGCAATTGCTGTTCGGCCTGCCGCTGGTTGCGGGCGTGTGCCTGACGGCGTTCGACGTCCTGCTAATCCTGGCGCTGCAGCGCTTCGGCTTCCGCAAGCTGGAGGCGTTCATCGTCGCCCTGCTCATCGTGATCGCCGGCTGCTTCGCCTATGAGCTCGCCATGGCCCAGCCCAGCGTCGCGGCGATCATGGGCGGGCTCGTCCCCTCGACCCAGATCGTCACCAACCCGGCGATGCTCTATATCGCGATCGGCATCCTCGGCGCGACGGTGATGCCGCATAATCTCTATCTGCACAGCTCGATCGTGCAGACCCGCCGCTTCGGGCAGGACGATGCGGGCAAGCGCGACGCGGTGAAGCATGCGACCATCGACAGCACGGTCGCGCTGACCCTGGCGCTGTTCATCAACGCCTCGATCCTGATCCTCGCCGCGGCAGCCTTCCACGTCAACGGACGCACCGATGTCGCCGAGATCGACCAGGCCTATAAGCTGCTATCGCCGACGCTCGGTGCCGGCGCGGCGAGCGTGCTGTTCGCGGTGGCGCTGCTCGCCTCGGGGCAGAATTCCACGGTGACGGGCACGCTGGCCGGCCAGATCGTTGCCGAGGGGTTCCTCGACCTGAAGCTGCCGATGTGGCTTCGCCGCATGGTGACCCGCCTGCTGGCGATCATCCCGGCGGTGGTCGTCGTCGGCATCATGGGCGATTCGGGCGCGACCAAGCTACTCGTGCTGAGCCAGGTGGTGCTGAGCCTCCAGCTGCCCTTCGCGATCGTGCCGCTGGTCAGCTTCACCAGCGACAAGCGCCAGATGGGCGCACTTGCCAACCCGGTCTGGCTGAAGATCGCGGCCTGGGTGATCGCCGCCACGGTGATCGGCCTGAACATCAAGCTGCTGACGAGTTTCTTCCTCTGATCCTACCCATGCGATGGATCAGCGGCGCGGATCAGCGGCGGGCCATCGCAACGATCCGTTGCGCCTGCTCCAGATGCAGCAGCTCGACCATCTCCCCCTCGACGCGGATCACGCCCTTCCCGGCATTCTCCGGCAGCGCGAAGGCGGCAATGACGCGATCGGCCCAGGCGACCGCCTCGGGGGTCGGCCCATAGGCACGGTTCGCGGCGGCGATCTGCGCCGGGTGGATCAGCGACTTGCCGTCGAAACCGAACATCGCCCCCTGCGCACATTCGGCGGCGAGCACCGGCCCGTCCTCTATCACGTTGCACACCCCGTCCAGGGCCAAGATGCCGGCGGCACGCGCGGCGGTGACGATCATGGCGAGATGCCCAAGCAGGGGGGTACGGTCCGCGCCGGGCGTGCAGCGCATCTCCTTGGCGAGATCATTGGTCCCTGCGAGCAACCCAGCGAGCTTGGTCGCCGGTGCCGACGCGACGATCGCCGGCAGATCGAGGATACCGGCACAGGTCTCGATCATTGCCCAGAGCGGCACGCCGTCGAGCAGCGCACTGGCCGCGTCGAGATCGGCAGGACGAGAAACCTTGGGCAGCACGACCGCCTCGAACCCTGCGCCGACCACCGCCCGGCAATCATCGGCGCCCCATTGCGTGTCGAGCGCATTGACCCGGACGAACAGCGATCGCTCCCCGAATCCGCCCGCCGCCGCAGCGGCAACGGCCTGGTCTCGCGCCGCCGCCTTCAACTCGGGCGCGACCGAATCCTCGAGATCGAGGATCACGATATCGCACTCCAGGTTGCGCGCCTTCTCCACCGCCCGCGCATTCGAGGCCGGCATGAACAAGGCGCTACGGCGCGGACGGACGGTCATCGGGGCGGCTCCTGCACATGGTTTGCCCGCTTACAGGATGTTGCCGCCCCTGGCGCAAGACCGATCAGTCCTTGGCCGTGCCCGGCTCCGCCATGTGGCGATGCTGCTCGGCCAGGATGGACGCAGGCGTGACGTTCGCGACGGCCTGCTGAACCTTGTTCTTCCACCCGGAGACGATGCTCGCCTTGCCGGACATTACGGCGTCATAGCCGTCCTTCGCGACATCGGCCGGATCGCTCTTGTTCGGGTCGGTCCCGACCTGCGTGTCCATCATATCGCCGCGCTCGAAGAACTCGGTATCGACCGGCCCGGGCATCAGCGTGGTGAGCGTCACACCCTTCGACTCCTTGATCTCGTTCCGGATCGCGTCGGTGAAATTATCGACGAACGCCTTGGTGCCGTTATAGACGGCCTGGAAGCTTCCGGGAATGAAGCCGGCGATCGATCCGGTGACCAGGATCTTGCCCTCGTCACGGCCAACCATCTGTTTCAGGACCTTCTGCAACAGATACACCGTGCCGGTGACGTTGGTGTCGATGACGTGCCGCCACTCACCCGGATCCTGATCCAGAAAGGCGCGGCCCAGGCCATGGCCTGCATTGGCGCACAGCAGATCGATCGGACGCCCGCCGGCTGCCTCAAGCAACCGGTCGACGCCGTCAAAGGTTGAGAGGTCGGTTTCCAGCGTCTCGACGCTACCGCTGCTGCGTAGCCCGGCAGAGGCATCGACAAAGGGCGTATCGGCAACGACGAGCAGGTCGTACCCGTCCTGCGCGGCAAGCTTCGCCAGTTCCAGGCCGATACCGCTCGATGCGCCGGTGATGATCGCAAACTTGGTGGACATAGTTTCTCTCCTCAGGCGGCGATGCGATCGAGACCGGGCTTAAGCACGATCTTGGTCACATCGTTCTGCTTGTCGTGGAATATCTTGTAGCCCTCGGGCGCCTGCTCGAGCGGCATCCGGTGGCTGATCAGGAAGGTCGTATCGATCTTTTCCTCGACGATCGCATTGAGCAGGCCCGGCATATAATGTTGCACATGGGTCTGCCCGGTCTTGAGCGTCAGGCCCTTCTCCATGAAGGCGCCGAGCGGGAACTTGTCGACGAAGCCGCCATAGACCGCCGGCATCGAGACCCGCCCGCCCTTGCGGCAGGCGAGGATCGCCTGACGGATCGAGTGGGTTCGATCGGTGCCGAGGAAGGTCGACGCCTTGATCTGGTCGATGACGTTGTCGACGAAGAAGCCGTGCGCTTCCAGCCCGACCGCGTCGATCACCGCGTCCGGCCCGATCCCGCCGGTCATCTCCATCAGCGCCTCATAGACGGCGCTCTGTTCGAAATTGATCGTCTCGGCGCCGAACTTCTTCGCCAGGTCCAGACGGCGCGGGAAATGATCGATGGCGATGACGCGCTCCGCCCCCATCAGGAACGCCGACTGGATCGAGAACAGTCCGACCGGACCGCAACCCCAGACCGCCACCGTGTCGCCGGGCTCGATCCCGGCATTCTCGGCCGCCTGCCAGCCAGTCGGCAGGATGTCCGACAGGAACAGCACCTTGTCGTCGTCGATCCCGTCCGGAATGACGATCGGGCCGACATCGGAAAAGGGCACGCGGACATATTCGGCCTGTCCGCCGGCATAGCCCCCGGTCATATGGCTATAGCCGAACAGGCCCGACATGGGCTGGCCGTACAGCTCCTGCGCGATATCCTGGTTGTCGGCGGGCAAGCCGTTGTCGCACGCCGAATATTGATGCTTGCCGCAATGATAGCAGCTGCCGCAGGCGATGGTGAACGGGACGACGACGCGCTGCCCCTTCTTCAGGGTCGATTTCGGGCCGACATCGACCACTTCACCCATGAATTCATGGCCGAGCACATCGCCCGCCTTCATGGTCGGGATATAGCCGTCATAGAGATGCAGATCGGAACCGCAGATGGCGGTCGACGTGACCTTGATGATCGCATCCCGCGGGTTGAGAATCTCGGGGTCGGGGACGGTGTCCATGCGAACGTCGTG
Source organism: Sphingomonas sp. P3_C6 (assembly GCF_056402595.1). Classification (NCBI taxonomy): domain Bacteria; kingdom Pseudomonadati; phylum Pseudomonadota; class Alphaproteobacteria; order Sphingomonadales; family Sphingomonadaceae; genus Sphingomonas; species Sphingomonas sp. P3_C6. Next base: position 202,555 of record NZ_JBFUHB010000003.1, on the reverse strand, counting down.
TTTTCCGTGCCAGGCAAGTGCGCGCATCGGATCAATCCTTCTCTTCATCTACTTGGGCGCGCGTCCAGGAGGAGGTGGCGATTTCACCCGTTTCCATCAGCTGCTTGAATCGGCGCAGGTCGCGACGCGCCTGAATGGCGGGCTCTCGCTGGAACATCTTGGCGATCAGCTTGCCGATCGCGCCGGCCGGCGGATCGTAGAGGATGGTCGCCGTGACGACCGTGCCGCGCGCGCCGGCATCGCGAAAATCGATCCGCCCGCTATTGGGCACATCCGCCCCTTCCTCCGACGCCCAGGCGATGAAACTGTCGGGCTGTTCCTCGGTAACGACCGAATCCCATTCGACCGTCTTGCCGCCCGGCGCCTTCACCACCCAGTGCGAGCGTCTGGCATCGAGCAGTTCGACCCGTTCGACATTTTCCATGAAGGTCGCCAGGTTGGCGAAATCGCGCCAATAGGCGAACAGTTCGGCGCGCGGCCGGTTGATCGTGACGGCGCGGCCGCTCAGCGAATCGCCCTTGGGCTCGATCAGCGTTTCCGTCGCCTGGCCTATCGCGTCCTTGCGCTTGGATGCTGCAAGGGGAGCATCGTCCGTCGGGTGTTCCCGGACATCATCGGGCATCGTGCGTCTCCTGTGCTGAGCGGTCTCAACCGACCCGGCACAGGTGAGTTCCTATCGTTTCGCGTGGGAAATCTTATATTTACGGAGAATTGCGACCGAAGCCGAATGGCGGCCGGGTCAATGGATCACCGGCGGCAAACACAGCCGCTCGACGGCGAGGCGTCCGCGTGGGAAAGGGCGGCAATGACGATCGCATCGATGACTGGCCTATGGCGCTCGGCCGCCCGGTTCTTCGGGACCTTCGCGCGTTTCGCGGGCATGCGCGGCTGGATCGCGGTCGCGCTGGTCGGCCTGTCGGCGGTTCTCGATGGGACCGGCCTCTTGCTGCTGATCCCGATCGTCGATGCCGTCGTCAGCCCGGACGGCGGGCATCTGCCGATGCGGGCCATCTTCGACACGCTCGGCGTGCATAGTGCGATGGGCCGGCTCGCCGTGCTGATCGCCACCTTCGTCGTCATCTCGGTGACCCGCGCGCTGGTGCTCTATGCCCGCGACATGTACCTCGCGCTGCTTCAGGGCGATTTCGCACAGCATGAACGCAACCGGATCATCCAATCGCTTGCATCGGCGCCCTGGAGCCGGATCGCCGCGCTCAGCCATGCCCGCGTCACCAGCCTGGTCAGCGTCGAGGTCAACCGGATCGGAACAGGCGCCCAGTTCCTGATCCAGGGCAGCATCGCGATCGTGATGCTGATCGTACAGGGCGCCCTCGCCTTCGTGCTCGCACCGGCCCTTGCGCTGACCATCACGATCATCTTCGTGATCGGCGGCGGCGCGATCCTGATGGCGCAGGAGCGTATCCGCAATCTCGGCACCGGGCTGGTCGATGCCAACCACCGGATGATGGGCAGCGCGACCGGCTTTCTCGGCGGGCTGAAAGCAGCGACCGCGCAGAATGCCCAGCACGGCTTTGCCGAGGAATTTGCCGCGATCCAGCATTCGGTGCGGGCACGCCAGCTCGATTTCAGCCAGCGCCAGGCACGCGGCCGGCAGGTCTTCGCGATCGGATCGGCGCTGATGGGCGCGGCCGTGGTGCTGACCGGCTATGCCGCGGCGATCCCCCCCGCGGTGCTGATCACCCTGGTGCTGATCTTCGCGCGGATGAGCGGACCGGCGATGCAGATCCAGCAGTCGGTGCAGAATTTCTTCTTCGGCCTCCCCGCCTTCGAGGCGATCCGCAAGCTGGAGCAGGATCTCGATGCCAGCGCCGCCCCCGCCCCGCCCCCCGTCGCGCCGCCGGCCGGCGCGATCGAACTGCAGGGTGTGTCCTTCCTCCATCCCGGCGGCGGTGGCCTCCATCCCGCCGATCTGCGGATCGAGCATGGATCGTTCGTCGGCGTCACCGGGCCATCCGGCGCGGGCAAGACGACGCTGATCGAACTGCTGACCACGTTGCAGGAACCGCAGACCGGCCGGATGCTGGTCGGCGGCGAGCCGCTCGACGCGGCGCGGCGGGCCGGCTGGCGCGAGAGCCTCGCCTATGTCCCGCAAGAGGGATTCCTGTTCAACGACACGGTGCGCCGCAACCTCGTCTGGGGCACGACCGGCGTCGACGATACGCGACTGTGGGAGGCACTGCGCCTCGCCGGCGCCGAGGCGATCGTCGCGCGATTGCCCGATGGACTCGATTCCATGGTCGGCGAGCGCGGCACCGCGCTGTCCGGCGGCGAGCGCCAGCGGCTGGCGATCGCCCGCGCGCTGCTTCGCGATCCCCGCCTGCTCGTGCTCGACGAGGCGGCCAACGCCATCGACGCGGCGGGCGAGGCAGCGTTGCTCGAGCGGCTCGCGGCGCTCGATCCGCGGCCGACCATCATCATGATCTCGCACCGCGCGGAGAGCCTGGTGCGGTGCGACCGGGTGGTTACGGTCGAGCTGGGGCAGCTTTCGGCCTAGCGATCGCGCGGGTCGAGTGGCGCGCCGCGACCCGGTCGAATTCCCTGTTCCTGCGCAGTAACAGGGAAATTATCAGGGAATTCCCCCCAGGGAACAGGGAAATCTTCCGCTGGATCAGGGAAATCACCGTCCGGCGCATGAGAAAGAGCGGGATCGGCCGTAAGAACCGTTCCGGCATCATGGTGCGACAGGTCGCGATGATGTTGAATCGACGACAGCGGTTTTGCGGTCCCGCTATGCCGCGGGGAACAGCTCCAGCGCGGCCACCTCCTCCACCGTGAAGTCGATGCCGAACATCAGGCTCAGCCGCATGCGATAGACGCGCGGATCGGCGATCTCGGCGATCGTCTCCTCTTCGCCCGTGCGGCGGCGATACAGGCGGTCGGTCAGGCTGGCGAGGCCGCGCGGCAGCACGATGCTGACGATGCGAAGCTGGGTGAAGCGGCTCTCCGGCGCGGTCGAGGTCCAGCGGTTGCTCAGCTCCAGGTCGGCATCCCAGACCTGGCCGAGGGTGAAGCTGTATTGCGGCTGATACCCCTCGCCGGTGCCGCGCCCGTCGGTCGTGCCGGGATGGCCGTCGCGCAGCAGCATCCAGCCGTGCAGCGTATCGCGCTCGATCCGGAAGCGGGCGCCGTCCGGGGCCTCGGCCGTCGCGCCGTCGACCAGCGGCACGATCGGCGTGTAGCTGCCGCCGAAGCCGGCATCGGCGACCCAGTCCTGATCGTCGATCGTCACCAGGGTGAAACTGTGGTTGAGCGGCGGCGTTTCGGTCGCGGCAAGCCAGACCCGGGCGAGCAGCGGCCGCGCCTGGAAACCGAGCGCCGCCAGCGCATCGAGGAACAGCCGGTTATGCTCGAAGCAATAACCGCCGCGGCGCGCCGTCACCAGCTTGGCGAACACCGACGCGCTGTCGATGCGGATGCCGCGGCCGAGGATGACGTCCAGATTCTCGAACGGAATGGCAAGACGGTGCGCGCGCTGGAGCGCGGCCAGCCCCTCGGCATCGGCGAGGGGCCGCTCCTTGAGGGCGATGCGGGCGAGATAGGCGTCGAGATCGAACATGGGGCGGCCTATAGTTTGGGATGAGCTCGTCGTCAGCCTCGTTTCCCTGTCCACCCTTTGGGAGAGGGAGGTTGGCGTCACTTGGAGTAACCCGTCATCGAGTAGGGCCGATCCTTTTCCGTGGTCGCCCAGGTCGCATTGGGTGTCGCCTGCATCACGAAACGCAGATCCCCGCCGGCGACGATCTCGCTATGGCGGATGAACCCGCGGGGCAGCGGTTTGCCGTTGAGCAGGACCTGGCCGACATAGCGGTTCCTGTCCGACAGCCCCTCGGTGCGGATCGTGAAAGTCTTGCCATTGGGAAGGTTGAGCACCGCGCGATCGACGAACGGCCGGCCGATGACATAGTCGCCCGTGCCCGGCGCGACGGGATAGAAACCGAGCGAGGTGAAGACGAGCCAGGCCGACATCTGGCCGAGATCGTCATTGCCCGATAGGCCCTCGGGCGTCGGCTTGTACTGGCTATCGACGATCTGCTTCAGCCGTTCCTGGGTGCGCCAGGGTGCGCCAGCGTAGCTGTAGAGATAGGCGACGTGATGGCTCGGTTCGTTGCCATGGATATACTGGCCGATCAGGCCGGCAATGTCCTCGGCATGGCTGTAATCGACCTTTGAATTGTCGAAGTCGAACATCGCATCGAGCTTCTTCACCGTCGCCGCATCGCCGCCGAGCACGCGGATCAAGCCGCCCTGATCCTGCGGGGCGAACCAGCTATATTGCCAGGCATTCCCCTCAGTATAATCGCTGCCATAGTTGATTGCGGTCGGATCGAACGGTTCGCGGTAGCTGCCATCGGCCTTGCGCGCGCGGAGGAAGCCGGTCTTCACGTCGAAGCTGTTGCGCCAGTTGAGCGCGCGCCTGTCGAAGCGGTCAGCGATGTCCTTGCGTCCCATCGCCCGCGCCATCCGGGCGATCGTCCAGTCGTCATAGGCATATTCAACCGTCTTCGACGCCGCCTCGGGCTCATGGTCGATCGGCACATAGCCGAGCTTGATGTAATCGCCGAGGCCGCCATAGGGCGCATAGTCAGCGCTCGCGACCATCGCATCCAGCGCTGCCTTTGCATCGAAACCCTTGATGCCCTTCAGATAGGCATCGGCGATGACCGGGACGGCGTGATAGCCGATCATCGTCCAGGTCTCGCGGCCGTTGAACTGCCAGACGGGCAGGATGCCGAACGGGCTGTCCTGCCGGCTGGCGATCAGCGAATTGACGAAATCCGCGTTGCGCTTCTCGGGCTGGATCAGGGTGAGCAGCGGGTGCTCGGCGCGGAACGTATCCCATAGCGAAAAGGTCGAGTGATAGGTGAAGCCGGTCGCCTGATGGACCTGATCGTCCGGCCCGCGATAGCGGCCATCGGCGTCGCCATAGACGCCCGGGGCGAGCAGCGTGTGATAGAGCGCGGTATAGACCGTTTTCCTCATCGGCGCCGACGCATCGATGACCACCGCGCCGAGCGCCTTTTCCCATGCCGCGCGGGTCTGGGCCCGGATCGTGTCGAAACTGCCCGGCTCGCTGGCGAGATTGGCGAGCGCTCCAGCCTCGTCCACGCCCGAGATCGCGACATGGACTTCGAGCGGCTTGGTCAGCGTGCCGAAATCCAGCCGGGCGACAAGCGCCCTGCCCGCGAGCGCTTCCACGGAGTCATCGCCGCGACCGGGACCCTGGAAGCCCTTGTACGGCACATCCTCCTCACGGTTGAGGAAGGCATGGCCAGTCAGCGGCGCCGAGAAGCGCATCGCGAAGAACAGTTTCCGTGCAGGCGCCCAGCCGCGCGTCTCTCGCATGCCGGTGATCGTCCCATCCGGGCGCACGCGGACCGACGACCAGAGGATCTTGCCGGGATAATTATAGATGCTCGATCGAAGATCGACGACGAGGTGCGCCGCCTTGCCGGCCGGGAAGCCGTATCGATGCACGCCGACCCGCGTGCCGGCGGTCAGCTCGGCGCGGACACCGGGATCGTCCAGGGTCACCGCATAATAGCCCGGCATCGCGACCTCGCTGGCATGGCTGAAGCGCGAGCGGTATCCCGAGCCGGGCTTTGCCGCATCGCCGGGCTCCAGCGGGACCGTGTCGCCGACCGCAGGCGTGACCAGGATATCGCCGAGATCGCTGTGCCCCGCGCCGGAGAAATGGGTGTGCGAAAAACCGAGGATCGACGAATCCTCGTGCCGATAGCCCGCCGCCCATTTGTAGCTCTGCTTGAACGGCTTGATCTCGGTGTCCGGGCTTAATTGCACCATGCCGAACGGTGCGACCGCGCCGGGGAAAGTATGCCCTTCCCCGCCGGTGCCGATGAAGGGATCGACCGACTCGATCGGCGTGCCCTTCGAAGGCATGGGAGTGGGCGCCGTCTGGGCCGTGGCGATGCTGGCCGCAGTGCCGAGGCACAGCGCAGCGATGACCGTGATACGATTCATCGGAGCGTTAGACCACAGCAGCCGGGACTGGTGAAGCGGCCTTCCCTCCGAAATCGGATCACGCCCACCGAAACCGGATCAACGTTGTCATATTTCGCCCCGTCGTCACAAAACACCTTGTTTCGTCGCCGTTCCGGAAGGCAATATGGCGCTCGCCTGCTGAAGACACGCCACGTTGCGTGGGCTACCGCAGCGACATTTCCCATGCTAGCGGAGCGGATATGGACCTGGGTCGGCGCGCAACCATTATCGATGTGGCCCGCGAGGCGGACGTATCGATCAAGACCGTTTCGCGCGTGTTCAACGATGCACCCAATGTCACGCCCAAGACGCGCGACCGGGTGATGAAGGTCGCGACCGCGCTGCATTACCACCCGAACGTCGTCGCGCAGGGCCTGGTCGGCCGCCGGTCCTATCTGCTCGGCCTGCTCTACGAGAATCCCAGCCCCAACTATGTCGTCGAGCTGCAAGAAGGTGCGCTGGCCCGGTTGCAGGGCGAGAAATACCGGCTGGTCGTGCTGCCCGTCGGCCAGGTGTCGGCCATCGCCGACAAGATCGTGTCGCTGGTGCGCTCGGCGGCGCTGGACGGCGTCGTGCTCACCCCGCCTGCGTCCGACCATCCCGTGGTGCTGGAGCAGCTGACCGCGGCACGATTCCCGTTCGTGCGCATCGCGCCGACCCGTTTGCCCGAGCTCGGCCCGCGCACGCTGACCGACGATGTCGGCGCGGCGCGTCTGATGACCGAATATCTGCTCTCGCTCGGCCACAAGCGCATCGGCATGATCAAGGGCGATCCGAGTCATCCCGCGAGCGAGGCGCGGCTGCGCGGCTATTCCGAGGCACTGGCCGGGGCCGGACTGTCGACCCGGCCGGACGATATCGAACAGGGCATGTTCAACTTCGAATCCGGGCTTCAGGCCGCAGCCCGGCTGCTTGGCCGCCGCGACCGCCCGACCGCGATCTTCGCGCAGAATGACGACATGGCCGCCGGCGCGATCATGGCCGCGCACGACCTTGGCATCGACGTGCCGCGCGACCTGTCGGTCGCCGGTTTCGACGACAGCGCCATTGCCCAGATCGTCTGGCCGCGCCTGACCACGATCCACCAGCCGGTGTTCGACATGGCGCGCGACGCGACCGCGATGCTCGTCTCGATGCTCGAGAAGAAGCCGCATGAGGACCTGGTCGAGCATCCGGTCGCCCTGATCCACCGACAATCCACCGGACCGGCTCCGGCCTCCTAGACAGATCGACCAGTTCGGAACGCTGACCCAGATGCCGGTCGATTGGAATTGACAACGTAGGTCAGGAAATGATGTAACGATGGTCATGACCCGATTGATCGGGCGAATTGACCGATGGGTGGGGAGAGTGATGCAATGCTCGGCAGGCGCAGGCTGAAGATGGCGCTCGGCGTCGCAAGCCTCATGACCATCGCCACGGCGACGGAAATCGGCGCGGCGCAGACGCCGACGGCGGTGTGGCCGCATGTCGGATCGCCGTTGCCGGCCGACCCGGCGATGGAGAAGCGGATCGATTCGCTGCTCGCCAAAATGTCCGACGAGGACAAGGTGGCGCAGGTCGTCCAGCCCGATATCGGCAGCCTGACGGTCGACGACATGCGCCAGTACAAGTTCGGATCGATCCTGGCCGGCGGCAGTTCCGGCCCGAACCGCGACGACAAGGCGCCCGCGGCCGCCTGGCTCGCCTATGCCGATACGGCGTGGGACGCGATCACCACCCGCACCGACGGACATCCGGTGATCCCGCCGATCTGGGGCATCGATGCGGTGCATGGCCATGCCAACATCATCGGCGCGACGATCTTCCCGCAGAATATCGGGCTTGGCGCGATGCGGAATCCGGACCTGATCCGGAAGATCGGTGACGTAACCGCGAAGGAGATGGCGGTCACCGGCATCGACTGGGATTTCTCGCCGACGCTGGCGGTGGTGCGGGACGATCGCTGGGGCCGCAGCTATGAGGGCTTTTCCGAAGACCCGTCGGTGGTGCGCGACTATGCCGGCGCGATCGTCGAGGGGCTTCAGGGCAAGGCGGGCACCAAGGGTTTCCTGCGCGACGGCAAGGTGATCGCGACCGCCAAGCATTTCGTCGGCGACGGCGGCACGGCCAACGGCATCGACCAGGGCGACAACCCCTCCACGCCCGAGCAGATCCGCGACATCCATGGCGCAGGCTATCCCCCGGCGATCGCCGCCGGGGTGCAGGCGGTGATGGCAAGCTTTTCCAGCGTGCGCGGCACCAAGCTGAGCGCGGACAAGGAATTGCTGACCGGCGTGCTGCGCGACCAGATGGGGTTCGACGGGCTGACCGTCGGCGACTGGAACGCGCATGGCCAGGTGCCGGGCTGCTCCAACACCTCCTGCCCCGCCGCGATCAATGCCGGCATGGACATGGTGATGGCGCCGGACAGCTGGAAAGGCTTTTACGCCAGCACGCTCGCCCAGGTGAAATCGGGGGAAATCCCCAAGGCGCGGCTCGACGAGGCGGTGCGGCGCATCCTGCGGGTGAAGATGCGGGCCGGCATGTTCGAAAAGGGCAAGCCGTCGTCCCGCCCGTTCGCCGGCAAGTTCGAGCTGCTGGGATCGCCCGAGCACCGCGCGGTCGCGCGCGAGGCCGTGCGGGAATCGCTCGTGCTGCTGAAGAACCAGGGCCATGTGCTGCCGCTGTCGCCGAAGCTCGACATCCTCGTGGCGGGCGACGGCGCCGACAATATCGCCAAGCAGAGCGGCGGCTGGACGATCAGCTGGCAGGGCACCGGCATGACCAATGCCGATTTCCCGCACGCCCAGTCCATCTATGCCGGCATCGCGGAGGCGGCGAAGGCGGCGGGCGGCAGCGCGACCCTGAGCGTCGACGGCAGCTTCACCAAGAAGCCGGGCGCCGCGATCGTCGTGTTCGGCGAAGACCCCTATGCCGAATTCGCCGGCGACCGGCCGACGGTAGAATACCGCCCCGGCGAGACGCGCGATCTGGATCTGCTCAGGAAACTGAAGGCGCAGGGCATTCCGGTGGTCGCGGTGTTCCTGTCCGGACGGCCGCTGTGGGTCAACCCGGAGATCAACGCGGCCGATGCGTTCGTCGCGGCGTTCCTGCCGGGCGGCGAAGGCGGCGGCCTGGCCGATGTCCTGCTGGCCGGTGCCGACGGCAAGCCGCGCCACGATTTCCGGGGCAAGCTTTCCTTCTCCTGGCCGAAACGGATCGACCAGACACCGCTCAACCGGGGCGACGCCCATTACGACCCGCTGTTCGCCTTCGGTTATGGGCTGACCTATGCCGACCAGGGCAACCTCCCGGTCCTATCGGAGGACAGGCCCCCGGCCACCACGCGACCCGACGGCACCGTGTTCGCGCGCGGCACCCTGCCCGCGGGCTGGCGCTTCGACCTGGCAGAGCCGGGCGGGGTCGCGGTGCCGGTGCACGGCAATGCCGGATCGACCGGTGCCGGCGGCGTCCGCCTGTCGAGCGTCGATCGGCGTGCGCAGGAGGATGCCCGCAGGATCATGTGGGGCGCGGCCGGCGGCACGGCACGGATCGCAGCCGACAAGCCGATCGACATCGGGCGGGAGGCCAATGCGCAATATAATCTGATCGTGGAATATCGGGTGGATGCAGCGCCCACCGGCGCCGTGCGGCTGGGCATGCAATGCGGCATCGATTGCGCCGGGACTGCGGCGATCACCGGGGTGCTGCACGCGGCGCCGGCCGGCCAATGGACCACCCTGACCGTGCCGCTAAACTGCTTCGCCGCGGCCGGGCTCGATCCGCGCCGGGTGACCGCACCCTTCACCCTGATCAGCGAGGGAGCCCTGACCCTGTCGATCTCCGACGTTCGCTTCGTCAGCGCCAGCGCTGCGACGGGTTGCCCGCAATGACCGTGAACGGGGGCGGCAGGGGCCCCACCGACCGTGGCGCCGGTGCGGGCGCCGCTTTTGCGGTGGTGACCTGCCTGTTTTTCGCCTGGGGCTTCATCACGTCCAACACGGACCCGCTGATCGCGGCGATGCGCGGCATCTACACGCTCAACGTGGCGGAAGGCATGCTGACCCAGTTCGCCTTCTTCCTGGCCTATTTCGTCGTGTCGCTGCCCGCCGCGGCGCTGCTCGCGCGGCTCGGGCACAGCCGCACGATCATCACCGCGCTGATGGTGATGATCGGCGCCTGCGGGCTGATGCTCGTCGCGTCGCACATGCAGGCCTATGCCATGGTGCTGGTCGCCCTGTTCGTGATGGCGGGCGGCATCACCGTGCTCCAGGTCGCGGCGAACCCGCTGGCCGCCTCGCTCGGCACGCCGGAACGGAGCCATTTCCGGCTGACCTTCGCGCAGGCGTTCAACTCGCTCGGCGTGGTGCTCGGCGTCAGCATCGGATCGAAGATCATGCTGCGATCCGACGTGTTCGGCGCGGGCGGGCATATCCTGCCGCATGTGCCGCGCAGCACGGCGCTCGGCGCGATCGACCATGCCTTTGTGCTGATCGCCATCGCGGTCGCGGCGCTCGCGCTGCTGATCTTCGCCTTTCGCCACCGGATCAACACCTCGGCGGCCGACATCACCATCCAGGGCGCGTCGCCGCTCAAGGCGCTGAAATCCGGCTGGGCGGTGTTCGGCGCGCTGGCGATCTTCCTCTATGTCGGGGCCGAGGTGACCATCGCCAGCGTGATGATCAACTTCCTCAACCGGGCCGATGTGCTGGGCCTCGCGCTCGACGCCGCCGGTGGGGTGCTGGCCTTCTATTATTGGGGCGGCGCGCTGGTCGGCCGGTTTATCGGCAGCGTGCTGCTGACCAGGGTCCGCGCGAGCCGGTTGCTGGCCGGCGCCGCGACGGTCGCCGCGTGCCTGAGCGCCGCGGCGTTCACGCTGCATGGACCGGCCGCCGCCTATGCGGCGCTTGGGGTCGGCTTCTTCAACTCGATCATGTTCCCGACGATCTTCAGCATCACCATGGAGCGGTCCAAGGTCTCGAACGCATCGGTATCCGGGCTGTTGTGCATGGCGATCGTGGGCGGCGCGCTGCTGCCGCTGTTCTCCGGCTGGATCGCCGACGTCACGTCGATCGGCATGACCTTCGTGCTGCCGGCCATCGCCTATGTCGGGATCGCCTTGTTTGCGGCGCTGGGCAAGCGGTCCCGCCTGTCGGGCGAGGATGCGGACGAGGATGCGGACGGGGCGGCTCCGATGATGGCGCATTGAGCGCCCGGTAGCGCGGGCGGATCACCGGTTGAATCGATCCGCCCGGCTCACTGCCCCGGCTGGTATTTCCGCTCCACATGGCCGGTCAGGTCCTGCGGGTAGAAATAGACCGGGCGGAGATTGCCGTCGGCGTAGCGCTGGGCCTGGTCGTTGAAATGCTTCGACGCCGGGTTGCCGCTCTCCCCGCCCGCGGTGACCGCCCAGGCCTTGAGGCGCGGGCCGAACTCGACCACCGCGACGAAGCTGTTGCCGCTGGTGCCGTAATAGTTCTTGGTGTTGGCATAGGGCCGCGCCCCGAACGAGGCGAGCGAGCCCCATTGTGCCGAGGTGAAGGGCACGGCGATGCTCGGCTTCGAATCGTCGAAATGGGCGTCGATCGAATCGTCGAGCCGCTGGAACCGGTTGATCCGCCCCCAGGCGACGCGCCAGTCGCCGAAGTCGCGGGTCAGCCGGTCGGTCGCCTGGACAAGCGCATCGAGCTTCGCCTCGGGGGTTACCTTCGAAGCGATATAGTCGGGTACGTTCATCGCCTCGGCGCGGGCGAAGCTGCCGACTTCCTTCCATAAGGTATCGCCCCAGAAGACGGCGAGCGCGGTCGGTTCCGAGGTGGCCGACCAGCGATAGTCCCACCCCTTGAGCAGCGCGACCGGGGCGGCGAGCTTCGCGCGGCGGGCGTCGCTTGCGGGGAGCGCGTCCCATGCCGCCACGAGCTGCGGGATCAGCCTGGCAAAGGCCGGGAGATAGGAATCATAGGCGGCCGCGCGCAGGCTTTCGGGCGTGAAGCCGGTCTTGCCGGTCAGCACCAGATCGGCATGGGTGCCGCGCGCATTCGGGCCGGCCTGATCCATGTAGCGCGGATAGTCCTTGGCCTTGGGGCTGTCGGGGCCGGCGGCCTGCCACGGCCAGTCATTGGTGTTCTTCGCCCAGCCGACCGGCGGGTTGATGACGTTGGGCAGGGTGGCAATCGTATGAAGCCCCTTCCAGTCGGTCGTCGGATCGGCGCCGTCGACCGCTTTGGTGTAATCGAACCGGTCATCGCGGATCGGCACGAATTGCGGGTGAAGATAGGCGATCTCGCCCTTTGAATCGGCGAACAGCGTGTCGTTCGAGCTGTTCGCCTGACGCTCGGCCACCGCCATGTAGGAGGCGAGATCGGTCGTCTTGGTGCGCAGCCAGCTCTGCTCGAGCGCGGGGATCGGTTTCCACATCATCGAGGTGGCGATCCATTTGCCGTCGCGCTTCGCGACGATCGGGCCGTGATGCGTGCGCTGAACGGTGAAGGAGCGGGTGTCCATGCTGCCGTCCGGCTTGCGAAAGGCGATGGTGATCCGGCTGCGGTCGACCGGGCGAAGCTTGTCGCCATAACGATAGGAGAGCTTGCCGGATCGGTAGACGAACGACTCGGCGAACTCGTCGACATTGTCGACGCCGGACGAGGTATGCATCCAGCCGGCATTGGCGTTGAAGCCCTGATAGATGAAGAACTGCCCCCAGGTGGAGGCGCCATAGGTGTTGAGCCCCTCCCCGCTGGTCATCTGCAGCTCGGAGCGGAAATAGAAGCTGGTGTGCGGGTTGATCAGCAGCAGGGCGTGGCCGCCCGCCGTGTTCTTCGGCGCGATGGCGATGCCGTTGGAGCCGCGCGGCTCGCGGGGCACGCGGCCGAGCTCCTCGTCGGTCATCGCGACCTGGCGCTTGCCGTACAGGCTTTCCAGTTCCGACAGCGAGATGCGTTCGATGTCGCCGCCGATACTGCCCTCGGTGAAGGACAGGGCCATCCAGGGCTCGAAGCGGGTCAGCACCTTCGGATGCACGTCCGGATGGGTGGCGAGATAATAGTTCAGCCCGTCGGCCCAGGCCTGCATCAGCGACCGCAGCCAGGCCGGGCTTGCCGCATATTGTTTCTGGAGATTGGCCGGATCGACATAGAGGCGCTGGCGCAGATCGGCCCAGATGGCCCTATCACCGTCGGCGCCGCCCTCTGCTTCGGCGGTGCGGCCGAGTGCGGTCAGGTAATTGGCCTCGATCCGGCTGAAATCATCCTCTGCCTGGGCGTAGATTGCACCGAACACCGTATCGGCGTCGGCCTTGCCGACGACATGGGCGATGCCCCAGTCGTCGCGCGTGATCGTCACCTGCGCCGCCCGTTTTTTCCAGCCGGCCATGTCGTCGGACGCGGCGTGCGCCATGGACGGTACGACAAGCGCAAGAACGAGGAGCGGCTTGCGAAGGTGGCGGCTGAGTCTATCCATGGCGACAGGGCTATCCGGCGCGTCGGGGCGCCGCAAGGAGAACGGGCGATGAAGTGGTTGCTGGCGCTGTCTGTCGCGATTGCCGGCCCCGCCATGGCGGCCGAACCGCCCGCGATCCTGCTGCGCCCGGCACAGGTGTTCGATGGGATCGACCCGAGGCCACATGCGGGCTGGGAGGTGCTGATCGAGGGCGGGAAGATCGTCTCGGTCGGGCCGAAGCTGACCGCGCCTGCCGGTGCGCAGACCATCGACCTGCCCGGCCAGACGCTGATGCCCGGCATGATCGAGGGCCACGGCCATCTGTTCCTCCATCCCTATAACGAGACGAGCTGGGACGATCAGGTGCTGCACGAGCCGCTGGCGCTGCGCACCGCGCGGGCGGTGGCGCAGGCGCGCGCGACGCTGATGGCCGGCTTCACCAGCGAGCGCGACCTTGGCACCGAGGGGGCGGGCTATGCCGATGTCGGGCTGCGCCAGGCGATCGACCAGGGCGTGGTGCCGGGGCCGCGGATGAGCGTGGCGACGCGCGCGATCGTCGCGCTCGGCGCCTATGGCCCCAAGGGGTTCGAGCCCGGCGTCGCCATTCCGCAGGGCGCCGAGGAAGTGAGCGGCGTCGACGATATCGTCCGCGCGGTGCGCAGCCAAATCGCGGCCGGCGCCGATGTGGTGAAGCTCTATGCCGATTATCGCTGGGGCCCGGGCGAGCCGAGCCGCGCGACCCTGTCGCAGGCGGAAGTGACCGCCGCGACGGAGGCGGCGCATGATGCCGGCCGCACCGTCGCCGTCCATGCCTCGACCGCGGAGGGGATGCGCCGCGCCATCGCCGCCGGTGTCGACACGATCGAGCATGGCTATGGCGGCACGCCGGAGATCTTCAAGGCGATGGCGGCAAAGGGCATCGCGCTGTGCCCGACGCTCGCCGCCTCGGACGCGGTCGCGCATTATCGCGGCTGGAACGGCGCCGACCCCGCCCCGGCAAGCGTGGCCGAGAGCCGCAAGAGCTTCGCGCTCGCCCGCGCGGCCGGGGTGCCGATCTGTGTCGGCGGCGATGTCGGCGTATTCGCACATGGCGAGAATGCCCGCGAGATGGAGCTGATGGCGGCAGCCGGCATGCCGGTGGCGCAGGTGTTGGTCGCCGCGACATCGGGCAATGCCAAGGCGTTCCACCTCGACGGCAAGGTCGGCGCGATCAGGGCCGGGCTGCTGGCCGATCTGGTCGCGGTGAACGGCGACCCGACCCTGACCATCGCTGCGGTGCGCGACGTGCGGCTGGTGATCAAGGGCGGCGTGGTGGTGAAGGGGCCCTGACGGCTGGGGCGACCGCAAGTAATGGTGTTGGAAACGGTCGGGGACCGGTGAGTAATCGCCGATTTTTGCGACCCACTTACGAGGGGCCCGAATCGCGGCTCTATTATAGGCCTGCAGGCGATATATTTGAGCGGGTTGAACAGGTGTTGGAAACGCAAGAAACGGCGTGCGAAAAACGGCGTCACCGGCACTTGACGAATAGCTGACGAATTTCGCGAGGGGTATCAGTATTAGTTTCGGCTTTTCATGGCGGGATTTGGGCGCCGAAATCTGTACTGGCATGACGCGTACCCCTCTCCACCTTCCCGCCTGAAGCGGCGGGCGCTGGACGGTAAGCGCCGGCGGCGGGAGGTTGAATCGTCCCTCCATTTCCGCGGCAAAGGCGTGCCCGAGAGCGCCGTGGACGACGCACCGCGGATCGGCGCGTCGATACCGCCGCGCCGCCCGGGACGGCGGCGTCAGGCGAAGGCGAAGGCCTCCACCTCGCGCCGCACACCGATTTCCAGGGCTTCGGTCACCAGCCTTAGCGGCGCCAGATCCACGTCGCTCTCCCCGCGCGCCACGAGATCGGCGAAGCGCGCATAGAGCCGCGGATATTCGACATTCCTGCCCACCGGAATCGCGTCGCCCGCGATGGTCAGCTCGGCGCCGCCCATGGCGAGCTTGAGCATGCCGTCGGGCGTATCGACCTCGATGTCCCAGCGCTGCACGCCCTCGTGCAGGAAATCGAGCTCGACCGCGACCGGCACCTCGCCGCTGCGCAATGCCAGCGTACCGGCGATCGGCTGCGACCGCCCCGCCGGTATCGACAGCTCGGCCGATTCGACCGAGAGCCGCGCCGGCAGGATGTCGGTCAGGATCGACAGGGCGTTGATCGCCGGGTCGAACACGCCGAAGCCCCCCGCTTCCAGGATCCATTCCTGCCCCGGATGCCAGACCCTTATGTCCTCCATCCAGGTCACCCGCACCGCCTCGATCGTGCGGCCGGCCAGCCAGTCGCGCGCCGCATCGACGCCCGCCGCTTCCTGCGAATGCCAGGCCGTGAACAGGGTGACGCCGGCATCCCGCGCCAGCGTCTCGAGCCCGGTGACGTCGCCGATGGTCAGGCCGGGCGGCTTTTCCAGCAGCACGTGCAGCCCGGCCGCGATTGCGTCGCGCGCCGCCGCGACGCGGGCAACGGGCGGGGTGCAGATCGACACCGCCGACGGCGCATCGCCGGCGGCGTCAAGGGCGGCAAGATCGGGATAGACCGGCACGTCGCCGGGCGGCGCATGGGGATCGACCGCGCCCGTCAATCGGAATCGCTGGTCGGCGCGGATCGCGGGGACATGCTGGTCCCGCGCGATCTTGCCGTATCCGATGATGGCGATCGGGATGGCGATCGGAAGCATCAATTGCCCTTCACTTCAGCGCAACGACGGTGACCGACTTGGCCGGCAGCGTCAGCACTGCCTTGCCGCCGGTGACCGAGACAGGGGCGATATCGCGTGGCGCAATCGCCAGCGGCTCGCCGATGCGGTTATGCGCATCCATCCGGTCGGCGGTCAGCACCTGCCCGGTCAGGGTCGAGCCCGTGGCCCCGGCCAGGTTCAGCGTCACGGTGAGCGGCTTCTCCGGATCGAGATTGGCGAGCGACACATGGATCGCCCCATCCTTGCCGCGGACGGCCGAGGCATTGAGCGCCTGCATGGTCCAGGCATCCTTGGCGTACCAGGAACTGGTCAGGTCGATCGGCAACAGGGTGGAATCCTGCCACGGCACGTACATGCCGAACACCTGATAGGTCGGCGTCACCACCATCTTGTCGCCGTCGGTCAGGATCATCGCCTGAAGCACGTTCACCATCTGGGCGATGTTGGCCATCTTCACCCGATCGGCATGGTGGGTGAAGATATTGAGGTTGATCGCCGCCACCAGGGCATCACGCAGCGAGTTCTGCTGCTGCAGGAACCCGGGATTGCTGCCCGGCGTCGGATCGTACCAGGTGCCCCATTCGTCGACCGCCAGCCAGACGCGCTTCGCGGGATCATATTTGTCCATCACCTCGCTGTGCTTGGTGACATATTCGTCCATCTTCAGCGTCTTGGACAGGGTGCGGGCCCAGGCCGCTTCGTCGAAGCCGGTTGCCGGGCCCTTCTTGGTCCAGTCGTCCGGCAGGGTGTAATAATGAACGCCGATACCGTCGATGGTGCGACCGGTCTCGCGCATCATCACCTCGGTCCAGTCATATTTGGAATCGCTGGCGCCGCTGGCGATCTTCAGCGTCTTGGTGCCCGCCGGGATCTTGACGAAGGTCGAATACCGCTTGGTGACGTCAGCCGCATATTGGGGGGTCATGTTGCCGCCGCAGCCCCACAGTTCGTTGCCCAGGCCGAAATAGGGCAGCTTCCACGGGTCCTTGCGGCCATTGGCGCGCCGCTCATTGGCCAGCGTCGAGTTGGTCGGCGAGGTCATGTACTCGACCCAGTCGGCCATTTCCTGCGGCGTGCCGTTGCCGACATTGCCGGAGACATAGGCCTCGGCCCCGACCGCTTCGGTGAAGTCCATGAACTCGTGCGTGCCGACCGCATTGTCCTCGGTCACGCCGCCCCAGTTGGTGTTGACCTTGACCGGGCGCTTCGTGCCGATGCCCTCACGCCAGTGATATTCGTCGGCGAAGCAGCCGCCGGGCCAGCGGATCAGCGGCACCTTGATCGCGCGGAGCGCCGCGATCACGTCGTTGCGGAAACCATTGGTGTTGGGGATGCGCGACTTCTTGCCGACCCACAGCCCGCCATAGATGCCGGTGCCGAGATGCTCGGCGAACTGGCCGAAAATCTCGCGCTGCACCTTGGCGCCGGGCTTGTCGGCATGGATGGTGATGCTGGCCTCTTGAGCCGAAGCCACGCCCGACGTCAGCGCAAAGGCGCCGGTCAGCACGGTCGCCAACGCGAGTCGCGCAGTCCTTTTCCACTGGCTCGTTCCAGACATCGCCCCGATCCTCCCTCATGCCGCCGTAACCCGGCTAGCTTTGCTGTATTGTCTGAGTATATGAATGCGCAAGTGCTAATCCAGGAGAGGGTAATGCGTACGTCGCTCGTGCAGTTCATCGATGCCGGAAACACGCGCGGCGTGGCTATATTGCGGGGGGACGAACCGCCGCAGCGCCTGGCAGGGGTGGAGAGCGTCCGGACCCTGGCTGAGGCCGCCCTGGCCGCTGGCGTGACGCTGGCCGAACAGGCCGCGCTGGCGGGCGATGCGGGCGCGGTCGACCTTGCCGCCGTCACCCTGTTGTCGCCGATCGACCACCAGGATCCGGCGCATCTGCTGCTGACCGGCACCGGCCTCACCCATCTCGGATCGGCCGAGGGTCGCGACAAGATGCACCGGTCGATGACCGAGGCGTCGCAGCAGACCGATTCGATGCGCATGTTCCTGATGGGCGTCGAGGGCGGCAAGCCCGAGGCAGGCGAGACGGGTGCCCAGCCCGAATGGTTCTACAAGGGCAATGGCGAGCAGCTTGTCGCGCCGGGCGCGCCACTGCGATCGCCTGGCTTCGCCCTGGATGCCGGCGAGGAGCCCGAGATCGCGGGCATCTATCTGATCGATGCGGATGGCAATCCGGTCCGGCTCGGCTTCGCCGTCGGCAACGAATTCTCCGACCATGTGACGGAGCGTGGCAATTATCTCTGGCTCGCCCATTCCAAGCTGCGGCCGGCGGCCTTGGGGCCGGAACTGCTGCTCGGCGACCTGCCTGCCGACATGCGTGGCACCAGCCGGATCGTGCGCAACGGCGAGACCCTGTGGGAACGGCCTTTCGTGACGGGCGAGGCGAACATGTCGCACAGCATCGCCAATCTCGAGCATCACCATTTCAAATACGACCTGTTCCGCCATCCCGGCGACGTGCACGTCCATTTCTTCGGCACCGCGACCCTGTCCTTCTCCGACGGAATCCGCACCGAAGCGGGCGACGTGTTCGAGGTGGCGCTGCCGCCTTTCCGCCTCCCGGCGCGCAATCCGATCGAAATCGAACCGGTACGTGATGTTCGGATGCGAATGCTCTAGGGTACCGGTTCACCAGCCTCTTCCGCACGAACGGCACGGGGCCGATCGGACGGAAAGCATATGGCGGATGGGGGACACGTGACGCCGGTAACGACACCAAAAGGTCGCCGCATTCACGGGACGATCGCGCATGACCTTGGCGTCGCGATCGTCACCGGGGTCCACAAGCCGGGCGACATCCTGCCCGGCGAAATCGAGTTCGCCGGCAAGTTGCAGGTGTCGCGCAGCGTCTATCGCGAGGCGGTGCGCATGCTGATGGCCAAGGGCCTGGTCGAGAGCCGGCCCAAGGCGGGCACCAGCGTCAGCCCGCGCAGCCGCTGGAACCTGCTCGACCCCGATGTGCTCGCCTGGATGTTCGAGGGCGAGCCGAGCGAAGCCTTTATCCGCAGCCTGTTCGAACTGCGCATGATCGTCGAGCCGGCCGCCGCGGCCCTGGCGGCGGAGCGGCGATCCGGTCGCGAGCTCGCCCAGATGGGCCATGCGCTCGAAGAGATGGGCCGCCATGGGCTCGCCACGCCGGAGGGCCGGGCCGCCGATCAGCTGTTCCACCACCTGATCCTGGAGGCGACGCGCAACGAGCCGCTGACGACCCTGTCCAGCACCATCGCCGCCGCCGTCGGGTGGACCACCCTGTTCAAGCAGCGCAACCGCAAGCTGCCACGCGATCCGCTGCCCGAGCATCAACTGCTCTATGATGCGATCGCCAACGCCGATCCGGAAGCGGCGCGCGCCGCGATGGCCGAATTGATCCGGCGCGCCCGCGAGGACACGGAATTGTCGATGGAACCGGCCGCAGCCTAGATCGCGTCTCACCTTCTGGTGCGAGCCAAGCCGGCGTGTCCGGTGCGATCACCCTTCATGCCCAGTCCGGGTCACTCGGCGGCGCCACGGTCGCGTTGAAGGGCGTAGCCGCGAGATAGCGCTATCGCCTTGCGGGCCTCCGCCATCGCTTTTCAGCGGGAAGCCTGACCTGTCGCGTTGCACAAAGAGACGAAATGTTTCTGCGCCGCGCCGAACCGAATGGCGACGCTTGACAGATTTTACCCCGACAATTAGCGGCCCGATTTGGTAGCGCTAACAGCGCTGCCGTGTTCGTTTAATCTGGCGACCCCATCGACGAATAGGGCCGCTTCGGAGAGGAAAATCAATATGTTCCTGCGTAATCAGTCCATGCGGACAGCGTTGCTGGCCGCAACCGCTCTTGGCGCCCTGACGACTGCGGGAACTGTCTCTGCTCAGGAAATGGCCGCTCCGGCCGGAAATACTCAGAGTAAAAATGATGCTCCGGGAGTTGCTGCGCCGCAGAATGATGCCGCCGCACAGGCGGACGCCGACGGCCCCGATATCGTCGTAACCGGAATCCGCGCCTCGCTGCGCAGCGCGACCAACGCGAAGAAGGACGCGATTGCGTTCGGCGACTCGATCTTCGCCGAGGACATCGGCAAGCTGCCCGCGACCAACCTCGCCGAAACGCTGAACCGCATGCCCGGCGTGAAGCTGAACCGCGACATCACCGGCGAGGGCCTTCAGGTCTCGATCCGCGGTCTCGGCCCGAGCTTCTCCAAGGTGCTGCTCAACAATACGCAGATTTCGATCGCGTCGGACGGCGGCACCACCGGCAGCAGCTCCAACCGCGAGGTCGATCTCGACTTCTTCCCGTCGGAGCTGTTCACCCGTCTCGACGTCGCCAAGAGCCCGGTCGCCTCGACACTTGAGGGCGGCATCGCGGGCACTGTCAACCTGCGCAACGCGCGGCCGTTCGACAACCCCGGGCAGCATATCACTGTCATTGCGCAAGGCCAGTATACCGACCCGAACGAGCGGGTTAGCCCGCGTGGCGCGATCGTCGCCAGCAAAACCTGGGACAATTTCGGCGTCCTGCTCGGCGTGTCCGGCGTGAAGACCAAGACGCGCGTGGACGGCTTCGAGACGATCGGCTGGACCGACGCGAACCTTTCCTGCCCGACCCCGAGCTGCAATTCGGGCGGCAATGGCTTCTCCTATGCCACGACCACGCCGAACAATGTCGGCCACGGCCTGACGCCGGGCGCCCCGCTCGATCTTGCCGCCACCTCGGGCCTGTCGCTCGACCAGCTTTCCAAGGCGATCATTCCGCGCCTCGGCCGCAACAGCCTCACCGATGGCGACCGGTCGCGCATCTCGGCCCTAGCCTCGATAGAGTGGCGGCCGACCGACACGCTGAGCTTTGCGATCGATGGCCTCTACGCCAAGTCGAAGCGCGACTATTCGCGACTCAGCATGAACTGGTATGTCCGCAATTCCGGGCCCGGCACCTCGCCGACCTCGACCGGCGGCATGGTGCCGATCGGCCTGACCGTCGACCAGAACAATGTCGTGACCAAGGGCACCTTCGCCAACTCCAGCTTCTTCCTGGAGAACGACGTCTACCATCAGACCACCGAGTTCTGGAACATCAACCCGAACGTCTCGTGGCAGCCCGCCAGCAATGTGAAGATCGACGCGCAGGTCAATTACGGCCATTCGACCTTCTTCCGCGAACAGCCTCAGTTCGATTTCCAGACCCCGCGCGAATCCGGGCTTGAGGTCAATTTCGACAACACCGGTGGTGCAACGCAGCCGCTCATCACCGCCAACCGCGATCTGGGCGACCCGAATCTCGGCTGGCAATGGTACCGCGTGAACGTCCAGAACGTGAAGCGCGAGACGACGACCAAGGGCGCGCATCTCGACACGACGATCGGCGACAAGCAGACCAACTTCAAGTTCGGCGTGGCCTATGACGAGGCATCGCGCTCGATCCGCGCCTTCGACAACAGCGCCGCGTTCCAGACCTCCGTATGCGGTGCGACGTGCGACGGCCTGTCCGGCTCGGTGCCGAATTCGCAGGTGGCGCAATATCTGTCGCGCATGAACATCGACAATTTCGGCCATCTGGCGGGCGGCAATGTCGGCTATACCAGCATGATCATGCCGAACCTGGCGGCCCTGGAGAAGGTGACCAACTATGCCGCCTTCCGCGACAGCGCGCCGGAAAGCAGCGGTGCGGTAACCGGCGGCGCGACCGGCGACATCAACGAAAAGACCTTCGGCGCCTATGCCGAAACCAACGCGGTGGCGACGGTTGCCGGCAAGGACCTGCACTTCAACGCCGGCATCCGGTACGTGCATACCGACCAGACGGTGGCCGGTCCCACCCAGACTGCGACGGGCCTGGTCGATGTCACGCTGAAGACCAGCTATGACGAGTTCCTGCCCTCGTTCAACATGACCTATGACCTGAGCAGCCGGATCAAGCTGCGCGTCGCCGCATCGCGCAGCATGACCCGCGCCGACGCCAGCCAGCTGCTGCCCGGCCTGACCTTCTCCGATCCGTCGGCGCAGATCGCGACCGCCGGCAATCCGGACCTGAAGCCCTACACGTCGAACAATATCGATATCGGCGGCGAATATTATACCGGCGGCATCGGTTATGTCGGCCTCGCCCTGTTCCACAAGAATGTCGACGGCTTCACCGTGGTCCAGCAGTCGACCGTTCCGTTCACCTCGCTCGGCATCAATTTCAGCGATCTGACCACCACGCAGCAACAGGCGATCGTCGACCGTACCAATGGCAACCCGGATGCCGCGACGGTGACGGTCAACCGGCCGGTCAACCTGCAGAACCTGGTGCTCGACGGTATCGAGGGCACCTGGGTCCAGCCGCTCGACTTCGCGGTGAAGGGCCTCGGCTTCTCGGCCAACGCGACCTACATCAAGCAGAGCTCGTCGAGCGGCTTGGTCGCCCCTGGCGTGGCGCCGTGGAGCTATAACCTCCAGGGCTTCTATGAGGGCCACGGCGTGTCGCTCAGCCTGAACTATGTGTGGAACGACAAGAATATCGGGCAGAACGGCCCGCAGAACAACTTGCCGGTCGGCCTCATCAACGATGCGCGCGGCCAGCTCGACATGTCCGCCAGCTATGAGCTGCCCTTCATGGACAACGCGTTCCGCCTGACGCTCGACGTGCTCAACATCAACAACGCGCCGATCCGCACGACCTTTGGCTTCGATAACGCGACCTACAGCGTCTATTATCCGGGCCGCCAGATACTGGTCGGCGTCCGCGCCAAATTCTGATCCCTTTCCTCCCCTCCCCCCTCTGGGCCGGCCTTTGTGCCGGCCCTTTTTTTGGCTTCGGCGAGGTAGGGGAGCGTCGAGGCCCGGCACCTTCCGCTCAGTGCCGGGGCTGGATAGTCTAGCGGGCAGCGGCATCCCCAACCATTGCCGTCACCCCGGACTTGTTCGGCAATTATGCCCTTCCGGCATGTACCTGTTCCCCGGCGGGTGGAGGTCAGTGATTGTCCCGCGGGAGCCCTCTGGTCTGGGCGATGCGCTGATAGTGCTCCGACCCTTCGAGGATGGCGCCCGTGTCCATCTGGCCGACAATGGCGCGCTGGATTTCCTGCCACGGGGTCTGCGATGCGGGATAGGCATAGCCGCCCGCCTCCATCAGCACGCGCCGACGCTCGGCCAGTTCCTCGTCGCCGATCAGCACATTGGCGGTGCCGGCGCGCAGGTCGATGCGCACCCGGTCGCCGGTGCGGAGCAGTGCGAGCCCGCCATTGGCCGCTGCCTCGGGTGACGCGTTGAGGATGGAGGGCGAGCCCGACGTCCCCGATTGCCGCCCGTCGCCGATGCACGGCAGGGCATGGACGCCCTCGCGGATCAGATAGGCGGGTGGGCGCATGTTCACGACCTCGGCGGCACCCGGATAGCCGATCGGGCCGGCGCCGCGCATGAACAGCAGGGTCTCGGCCGTGATGCCGGTCGCCGGATCGTCGATCCGCGCATGATAATCCTCCGGTCCGTCGAACACGACCGCCGGGCCCTCGAACGCATCGGGCTGGTTGGGGTTGGAGAGATAGCGTTCCCGGAACTCGGGCGAGATCACGCTGGTCTTCATGATCGCCGCGTCGAACAGATTGCCCTTCAGCACGACGAAGCCGGCATCCGCCATCAGCGGCGTGGCAAAGGGGCGGATCACGTCCAGATCCTCGATCGTCGCATCGCGGCAATTGTCGCCGATCGTCTTGCCGTTCGCGGTGATCGCGTCCTCGACGATCAGGCCCTGTTTCATCAGCTCGGCCACCACCGCGGGCACGCCGCCGGCATGGTAGAAATCCTCGCCGAGATATTCGCCGGCCGGCTGAAGGTTGACCATCAGCGGCACCTTGTGGCCGTGGGTCTGCCAGTCGTCGAGCGGCAGATCGACGCCGATATGGCGCGCGATCGCGGCAAGATGGATCGGGGCATTGGTCGATCCGCCGATCGCCGAATTGACCACGATCGCATTGCGGAACGCATCGCGCGTCAGGATGTCACTTGGCTTCAGGTCTTCGGCGACCATCTCGACGATGCGCTTGCCGGTGCGGTACGCGACTTCCTGCCGGTCGCGGTACGGCGCGGGGATCGCGGCCGATCCGGGCAGCTGCATGCCGAGCGCCTCGGCCAGCGAGTTCATCGTCGTCGCCGTGCCCATGGTGTTGCAATAACCGGTCGAGGGCGCCGACGAGGCGACGAGCTTGACGAAGCCGGCATGGTCGATCTCGCCCGCGGCGAGCAGCTCGCGCGCCTTCCACACGATCGTGCCCGATCCGGTGCGCTCACCCTTGTGCCAGCCATTGAGCATCGGCCCGACCGACAGGGCGATGGCGGGAATGTTCACCGTCGCCGCCGCCATCAGGCAGGCGGGCGTGGTCTTGTCGCAGCCGATGGTCAGCACCACGCCGTCGAGCGGATAGCCGTACAGCACCTCGACCAGCGCCAGATAGGCGAGGTTGCGGTCGAGGCCGGCGGTCGGGCGCTTGCCGGTCTCCTGGATCGGATGGACCGGGAATTCGATCGCGATGCCGCCTGCCTCGCGGATGCCCTCGCGCAGCCGCTCCGCCAGCACGAGATGGTGCCGGTTGCAGGGGGACAGGTCGGAACCGGTCTGGGCGATGCCGATGATCGGCCTGCCCGACTGAAGCTCCTCCTGCGACAGGCCGAAATTCATGTACCGCTCGATATACAAAGCGGTCATGTCGATGTTCGCAGGGTTGTTGAACCAGGCGCGCGAACGCAGCCCCGAGGGTGGTGTTTCTGTCGTCATCAGCGAGGCGCCACCGAAACCCGATAGATCATCAGGTGGCGATAAGGCTTGCCCGGATCGACCCGTGCCGAGCCGAAGGCCGGCTGGTTGGGCGTATCGGGGAATTTCTGCGGCTCGAGCGCGATGCCGTCGCCCATGCGATAGACATGGCCCTGCTTGCCGACCAGCGTGCCGTCGAGGAAGTTGCCAGTGTAGAGCTGAAGCCCGGGCTCGGTGCTGAGCACTTCGAGCACGCGGCCCGACGCCGGGTCCTCGAGCCGCGCCGACAGCTTGGGCTCGGCGGTGAGGCCGGCATCGATCGCGAAATTATGATCATAGCCGCGGCCGGCGATGATCTGCTCGTCCCGCCCGTCGCGCAGGCCGTCGGCCAGGGTCCGGGCCTTGCGGAAATCGAACACGCTGCCGGCGACCGGTTTCAGCTCGCCGGTCGGGATCAGCGCCGCGCTGACCGGCGTATAGGCCTTGGCCGGCATGGTCAGCCTGTGGCCCATCGCGCCCATCGGCGATCCCTCGCCAGCGAGGTTGAAGATCGCATGGTTGGTCATGTTGACGATGGTCGGCTTGTCGGTCGCCGCCTTGTATTCGATCGACAGCGCGCCCTTTTCGTCAAGGCCGTAGGTGACGGTCACGTCGAGCTTGCCCGGATAGCCCTGGTCGCCGTCCGGGCTGACATAGCCGAAGGTCACGCGGGCGACCGGACCGTTCTCGACCGAAACGACGCGCCAGACGACCTTGTCGAATCCCTTGGTCCCGCCGTGCAGCGTATTGGGCGCATTGTTGATCGGCAGCTGATAGGTCTTGCCGTCGAGCACGAACTGGCCCTTGGCGATTCGGTTGGCATAGCGGCCGACCGTCACGCCGAAATAATTGGGATGATCGACATAGCCGGCCAGGTCGTCATAACCGAGCATGATGTCGGCCAGCTTGCCGTTGCGGTCGGGGGCGATCAGCGATTGCAGCGTCGCGCCATAGCTTAGGATCCGCGCCTTGACGCCCTTCGCATTGGTCAGTGTGACCGCCTCGACCTTCGCGCCGGCGACGTCGCCGACGGTTTCGCGGGCGGCGGACGCGGCATTGGCATCTGCCGCCACGGTGACGGCGCCGATGGCGGCCAGCAAGATCAACCCATTTCGCATGAAAAAATCGCCCTCCAACACGGCTGCTCGAACGGGCGCCGTTGACCGCGATTTTGCTTACATATACTCAGACAAAAAACAAGTGACGCAGCAGAGGACGTGCAAATGGCGGGACCGATACTGAATACGACGGCACCGCTGGGGGCGGGTTCCGGCACGGGCGCGGGGCCCGGCTACCGGGCGACGCTCAGCCTGCTGGCAACCCTGTTCTTCATGTGGGGGTTCATCACCGTCATCAATGGCACGCTGCTGCCGCATCTGCGCAGTGTGTTCGATCTCAACTATACCCAGACGACCCTGATCGAATCGGTGTGGTTCATCGCCTATTTCATTGCGTCGATCCCCTCGGCCAAGCTGATCGAGCGGATCGGCTACAAGGCATCGATCGTCGCCGGCCTGATCATCATGGCATTCGGCGCGGTGCTGATGGTGCCTGCCTCGATGATCCCCTCTTATGGAGTCGTGCTGGCCGCTTTGTTCATCATCGCCGCGGGTATCACCCTGCTGCAGGTCGCCGCCAACCCCTATGTCGCGGTGATCGGTTCGCCCGAAACATCGTCGTCGCGCCTGAACCTGGTGCAGGCGTTCAACTCGATGGGCACGACCTTCGCGCCCCTGTTCGGCGGCTATCTCATCCTCGGCCGCAGCACCTCGGGCAATGCGGCCGCAGGCGCGGTGCTGACCCCGGCGGAACGGCTCGCCGATGCCCAGTCGGTGCAGCTTCCCTATCTCATCGTCGCGGGTGTGCTCGTCGTGCTCGCCGTGGTGATTGCCCGGTTCCGCCTGCCCGACATGAACGCCTCGACCCGCGGCCGCGCGCGAGAAGAACGCCATGGCCACAGCCTGTGGCGGCACCGCAACCTGGTGTTCGGCGTGCCGGCGATCTTCATCTATCTGATCGCCGAGATCGGCGTCGGCAACCTGTTCATCAATTTCGTTTCCGCACCGGAGATCGGCAATCTCACCCACACCCAGGCCTCGAACTATCTGTTCGTGCTGTGGGGCGGGATGATGATCGGTCGTTTCCTTGGCAGCTACCTCATGCAGCGCATCCCGGCCGAAACCGTGCTGGCCGCCTTCAGCGTCGGCGCGCTCGTCGTGATGCTGATCGCGACCTTCACCACCGGAACCGTCGCGATGTGGGCGCTGATCTCGGTCGGGCTGTTCCACTCGATCATGTTCCCGACGATCTTCACCCTCGGCATCCGCGGCCTGGGGCCGCTGACGGAGGAAGGATCGGGCCTGCTGATCATGGCGATCGCCGGCGGCGCACTGGTCATCGTGCAGGGCTGGCTGGCAGACCGATATGGCCTGCAGATGTCGTTCCTGCTGACCGCTGCATGCGAGCTCTATGTGCTGTTCTACGCGCTCTGGGGTGCGAAGTCGGTGGAGGCTACGGCATCACCCTCCGGACGCGATCTGCCCGAGCGGCCGGTTCTGGACTAAGTCGATCAGTTAGCGGCGGACCGGAGCGCGCTGCCGGCTTTCCAGGCCGGGGCCGTTTCCTTGTCCGCGACGCGGTCGACCAGCTGACGGAAGAAGCGGTTGAAATCCGCCGCTGCCTTCCAGTCGATCCGCTGGTGCAGGTCGTCCTTCGGCGTATGGTATCCGGTCCGGTACCATTGGCGATAGATGCGCTCGCTCTCCGTCCCTGGCCGATAGCCGAAAACAAAGGCGGTGGCGGGAATGCCGGCCTGCAGAAACGGCCACTGATCGGATCGCCGCAACAGGTTGCGCGCGGGCTCGGGATCGCGCTGCACGGCGATGTTCAGGCTGGCCGCGACGGCCCGGGCATCGTCGCCCAGGCTGGTATCGTCCAGCGCATGGACGGTGAGCAGGTCGAGCGGGAAGATCGGGCGCAGCTGATCGAGATTGATGTTCGCCGCGATCGACGCCCTTGGCAGGGTGGGGTTGGCGACGAACCAGCGTGATCCCAGCAGGCCTTTCTCCTCGCCCGTGAAGATCGCGAAGACGATCGGGCGGCGATATCCCTTGCCATGGCGCTGCTCCGCCAGCTGGATCAGCAGCGCAACATAGGCGGCGTCGTCCAGCGTGCCGTTGTAGAGCCCGTCGCCATCGACCGGCGTTCCGAAACCATAGCCGTCGAGATGGGCGGACAATATGATTGCCTCGCCCGCCAGTGCGGGATCGGTGCCGGGCAGAAGGCCGATCACGTTGGATGCCGCGATCTGCCGCCGCTTCAGCACGAACGTCGCGTGAAACGGATCGGGGAGGTCGAAAGCAGGCAGGGGCTCGCCCGCGCTTCCCTTGACGATCAGGCCGTCCGCATCGGGCCCCTGGCTGCCGATCGCCGTCTTGAGAGCTTCGGCCTTCAGCCTGAGGCGCAGGAAACCATCGGTATCGGGAGCAGCGTTCGCAAGCGTCACGGTTCGCGCATAGGCGAAGGGCCAGCGCGGGGGCTCGATGGCGAAGCCCGGATCGGCAATCGTCGCCAGACCGATGCCGCCGGCGGCCTTGACCGCCGCCGTCCGCTGCGCGGCGTCGGGAAAGCCGGGCCGATTCACGCCGTGGCAAATCACGATCTTGCCGCGCACGTCGCCGAGCACCGCTGCGCTGCAATAGCCGCGATAGGCAAGCGGCGCATCGACCGTCGGCGGCAGGGCGCCGGACGGGTCGACGGTGACCTCCTGCAGGAAGGCGAGCGGCCGATTGCCGACGCTGATCTCGGCATGATCGACGCTGATCTCGTTCATCGCGACCGGCTGGAACCAGCTGCCCTTGTCGCCGAGCGGCTTCAGCCCGACTGCCTTGAACCTGTCGGCGACCAGCCTGGCGGCGCGATCATAGCCCGCGGCGCCGGTGTCGCGCCCCTCCATGCCGTCGGCCGACAGCGTCTCGGTGATCGCCCACCAGGCGCGGGTTTCGGGATCGGCCGCCTGTCCGGGCGCCGCGGCGGCGTGCCACGCGGCCAGCATCGTCGCCGGAAGCACCATCATCGTCGCTGTCGAGAACTTCATGCCGGCCCTGCCTTGTTGCGGGGAAAATCTACCGAATGATCATTGCGATAGCGAGGGATCGCCGGTGCGCGGGCGCAGAATCCCGTTCCCTGCCCATGAAACGGCGATCCGCGCCGGATTCAGTGCGCCGACGCCCCTTCCGCGCCGATTCCCGTCTCCGACCGCACCCGCTGTTCGAGATACGCCCCCCGATCCACCGCCGCGCGCTTCGACGTATCGAGCACCGACACCAGCCAGATCGTGAAGAACGCCAGCGGCACCGTGAAGATCGCCGGCGATGAATAAGGGAAGATCGCCGTGTCGTGGTGCAGGATCGCGACCCAGATCGCCGGCGACAGGACCGTGAGCACCAGGGCCGTCACCAGCCCGAGGGACCCGCCCACCACCACGCCGCGCGTGGTGCAGCCCTTCCACAGCAGCGACAGCAACAGCACCGGGAAATTGCCGGACGCCGCCAGCGCGAAAGCGAGGCTGACCATGAAGGCGACATTCTGCTTCTCGAACAGGATGCCGAGCAGGATCGCGACCACCGCGAGCACCAGCACCGTCCGCCGCGATACGCGCAGCTCAGCGGCCGAATCCGCCGCGCCCTTGCGGAACACCGTTGCGTACAGGTCGTGGCTCACCGCCGATGCGCCCGACAGGGTCAGCCCCGCCACCACCGCGAGGATCGTCGCGAACGCCACTGCCGAGACGAAGCCGAGGAAGATATTGCCCCCGATCGCCTGAGCCAGATGGATCGCGGCCATGTTGCTGCCGCCACGCAAGCCGCCCGCCGGATCGAGATAGCCCGGATCGGTCGCCACCAGCACGATCGCGCCGAAGCCGATGATGAAGGTCAGCAGGTAGAAATAGCCGATCCACCCCGTCGCCCACAGCACGGAGCTACGCGCGGCGCGGGCGTCGGGCACGGTGAAGAAGCGCATCAGGATATGCGGCAGGCCCGCCGTGCCGAACATCAGCGCCATGCCGAACGAGATCGCCGAGATCGGGTCCTTGATGAAATTGCCCGGGCCCATGATGGATCGCCCGCGCTCCGCCGCTTCGGGCGCGGACAGGCCGGTCGCCACGGCGAGATCGGTCTTCACCTGCACCGCGCGGGCGAACAATGCCTCGGGCGAGAAGCCGAACTGCGCCAGCACCATGAACGCCATGAAGCTCGCGCTGCCGAGCAGCAGCACCGCCTTGATGATCTGCACCCAGGTCGTCGCGGTCATGCCGCCGAACAGGACGTAGAGCGTCATCATCACGCCGACGATGACGACGGCATATTCGTAGCGCAGCCCGAACAGCAATTTGATCAGCTGCCCCGCGCCGACCATCTGCGCGATCAGGTAAAAGAGCACGACGACGAGCGTGCTCAGCGCGGCGAAGGTACGCACCGGCGTCTGCGCGAAGCGGAACGAGGCGACATCGGCAAAGGTGTAGCGGCCGAGATTGCGCAGCCGCTCCGCCATCAGGAACAGGATGATCGGCCAGCCGACCAGGAAGCCGATCGAGTAGATGAGGCCATCATAGCCATCGGCGAAGATCTGCGCCGAGATGCCGAGGAACGACGCGGCCGACATGTAATCGCCGGCGATGGCGAGGCCGTTCTGGAAGCCGGTGATGCCGCCGCCCGCAGTGTAGAAATCGGAGGCGGTGCGCGTGCGCCGCGCGGCCCAGCGGGTGATGCCGAGCGTCAGGATGGCGAAGGCCGCGAACATGGTGATCGCGGTCCAGTTGGTCGCCTGCTGCACCGTCTGACCGGCGACGCCGTCGGCAAGGGCGGGGGTAGCGATCAGCAGGGCGGCGGAGGCGACGGCGACGGCGCGGGCGAGGTTCATTCGCCTTTGCTCTCGAGCAGGCTCTGCACGAGTGCGTCATAATCGCGATTGGCGCGGCGCACATACAGGCCGGTCAGCCCGATCGCGAGCAGGATCACGCCGAGCCCGACCGGAATGCCGATCGAGGTGACGCCCGATCCGATCGGCGCGGCGAGCGCGCCCTTGTCGAACGCGATGAGCAGGATGAAGCCCAGATAGGCGGCCAGCATGACGATCGTCAGCGTCCAGGTGAAGCGGCCGCGCTGGCGGGTCAGCGCCAGATAGCGCGGGTCGGCCGCGATGCGCGCCAGGCGTTCTGAATCGGCCAACTCTCTCTCCCCTGCCGCTCGTTGACGGTAGCGCTACCTTGCGGGATCGGCGGCGCGATGCAAGCAACCATTGCCGATCGAACACGCCCTCTTCCCGGCGCCCCCGCGCCCGTCCGTTAAAAGCTCACGTCGAAGCCGAGCCTGATGCTGCGCGGCTGAAGCGGGGTGATCTGGTTGCGGTCTCGCACCAGGAAGGGCGAGCCGAGCGCGAAGCGGTTGCCGCGTGAATCGAGCAGGTTGGTCAGCGAGAGCGTGACGGCGCGTTTCCGGGTGCCGATCCTGAAGTCGAGCCCGGTATCGAGATAGTCGCCCTGTAGCTGCCCGAGAATCTCGCCGATCCCGAGCGTGGACTTGCCGACATAGCGGCCATAGCCGTTCACCTCGACATCGAGCGTGTCCGACAGCGGCGCGGTATAGGCGAAGCCGAGCCGGCCGGTGGCATCGGCGACATTGGGAAGGCGGTCGAAATTCGTCCGGGCGAGGTCGGCGGGCAAGGTGGTGGTCCCGCCGACGATCGCGAAGCTGGTCAGGTCGCGCGTCGTCACCTTGCTGTCGTTGAGATAGATCGACGCGTCGAACGACAGGCCGTGAAGCGGCTGCCAGCGTGACGACAGCCCGACCGACAGGACACGCCCGTCCCCCACATTGGCCGTGGTGGGGAAGCCGAATCCGTCGATCAGGTCGGCCTGGATGTCGCTCCAGCGCGACCAGGAGGCATTGACCGACAGGCTGAAATTACGGCCGCTATAGCGCGCGCCGCCTTCGGTGGTGGCGACCCGATCGCCCTTGAAACGCTGGACGAAATCCTGCCGCACCGCGATCCCGCCCGGGCGGAAGCCCTGCTGGTAGCGGGCGAACAGGATCAGCCGGTCGGTCGCGCGCCAGGCGAGCGCGGCGGATGGGAGGAAGCGGGTCTCGGACCGTCCGCTGTCCGCACCCGGATCGATCCTGAAGGCCACGGCGCGGAGGGCATCCTCTGAATCACCCGTCAGGCGGGAATGGGTGAGGCGCCCGCCGAAGGTCAGCGTCAGCCGGTCGACCGGCTCGAACGATGTTTCGCCGTAAAGCGTCTGTTCGTCCACCTGGTTACGCACGCCGGTCAGGACCGCGGTCAGCGGCCCGACACCCATCAGGCGGTTCACCCGCGCTTCGTTGTGGAGCACGCTGAGACCGATCACCCAACCGGTGCCGTCCGGGCCGCGGCGGGCGAGCCGGGTCTCGCCGGTGATCATCGAGATCCGGTCGGTCTGGACATAGGCGGCCGCGGCGGCGCTCGCGTCCGGCTTCACCACCGGGTCGAGCGGATCGGTGAGCGCCGCGCCCTCGAACTGCTCGAAGACATATTGCTGGGCATAGCCGAGCGAGGACGTCAGCTCGAGCGGACCCCATTGCTTGCGCACCACCAGGTCGCCGAGCCAGTAATCATTGCGGTAAGGCTGGGCGACGCTGCTCGACCGGGTGAGGCCGTCGCCGCCCCGTTCGGCATATTGGCTGTCGGCGCCGTTGATGCGCTGGCCGACGCCGCTGAGGTCGACCGTCCAGTCGTCACCGGGGACGAAACGCAGGGCGGCACGGCCGCCGACGGTGCGGACTTCGTTGATGTCCTTCAACCCGCGCCCGGTATCGTCGATATAGCCGCCGTCGACCGACCCGAAGGCGAGCGCGCGGAAAGCGAGCCGGTCATCGACGATCGGTATGTTGTAGATGAGGCCGCCATCCACGCCGGGCTGACCGTGCTGCACCGCCTGGGCACCGCCCCAGACGGTACCGCCGGTGGTGGTCAGGTCGGGCGCGCGCGGCACGACGCGGACGACGCCGCCGAGCGAGCCCGCGCCGTAGAGAGTCCCCTGCGGCCCTTCCAGCACCTCGATGCTGCCGATGTCGTAGAGCCTCAGGCTCGGGTCCGGCGCGCTGTAGGTGATGCGGCTGTTGCCCCAATATTGGCCGACGGTCGCCTGGGTCGGGCCGACAAAGCTCGAATCGGCGATGCCGCGGATGAACAGCTTGTTGCGGCCGGGGCCGAGATGGGTCGAGACAACGCTGGCGACGCGCGTGCTGATCGCATCCGTGCCGCGCGCACCATCGGCCTTGGACACATCGTCGCCATCGATGATCTGCACGCCGCCGGGATAGACGTTGAGCGGCACGCCGCGCTTGGTGCCCGTCACCACGATCTCGGGGGTGGCAAGCTCGTCGGGCGGCGGCGGTTGGTGCGGGGCGGCGCGCGGCACGTTGCGGGCCGGCGGGGGCGGCAGCGGGATATGCTCGATGAGATAGGTGCCGGGCGCGACCCGCCGCGCCGCCAGGCGGGTGCCGAGCAGCATGCGTTCCAGCGCCTGGGCCGCATTGAAGGTGCCGCGCACCGGCCTGACGCGAAGCGCCGCCAGACGGGAATCGTGGAAACCGATGCTGGTGCCGCTCTGGCGGCTGAGCAGCCTGATCGCGCGGTCGAGCCGGTCGGCGGGCACGTCCACCTCAGCGGCCTGTTCCTGGGCGCGGGCAGGCGCGCCGATCAGCAGGGCTGCGGCGATCAGGGGGAAAGAGAGTGCGGTGTTAGCGCCGCCGAACATTGGCAGGAGTCATCGTCCAGCTATCGCCCTGCTCGGCGAAGGTCACGCCGAGCAGCGGCCCTGCCCGCGCCAGCACCTCGCGGGGCGGCCCGCGCAGGACGAGCGTGCCGGTGAACCGCATGCGTGCTGCCCCGTTTGCGACCCGAATCGAGCGTCCGGTATTGCGGGAGAGATCGCGCGCGACCTGGTCGAGCGTTGCGTCGTCATATTGCAGCTGGCCCGACTGCCAGCTGCCGATTCCGTCAGGGCTCGCCTTGCGCAGCGCCGGTGTCGCATTGCGATCGGTGCGGGACAGGGCGTCGCCCTGGTTGAGGCGAATCTTCTGGGGACCTGCCTCATAATCGACCGCGCCTTCGGCCACCGCCACGTCGATCGCGCCGCCGTCGCGCACCACGTTGAACACCGTGCCGATATCGACCAGCCGGGTGCCGTCGGCGACCACGACGAAGGGGTCGCCCGCATCATGCTTCACGTCGAACAGCGCCTCGCCCTTCGCCAGCGTGATCACGCGCGGCGTATCCGGATCGTAGCTGACCCGCGTATCGCCGTTCAGCATGACGCGCGACCCGTCGGCAAGGTCGATCGTCCGATGCTCGCCCATGGCCGTCGCCACATCGCGCACCGGGGCATCGCGCAACAGCACAGCGGCGCCGACCACAGCGACCAGCGCCGCCGCGACCGCGCCGCCGGCGGCAAACCAGCGCCCGCGCGGGGGGGAGTGCGCGGGCGCTGTCCACGCCGCAACAGGGGGGTGCGCGGCGAAGAGATCGGCCGCCCAGGACGCATCGTCCAGGGCAGCCTCATAAGCGGGCAGGTGGCGGGGATCGCTTTCGAGCCATTCGGTCAGCCCGTCCCAATCGGCGAACGACGCGTCCTGGGCACGGATGGCCCAGAGCCGCGCTGCTTCTCCAATGATATCGGACTCATCTGCCATCATGCCACCTCACCTGACATGACGTAGGCGCTTGCGCTATTCCGCATCGAACCGCGCTTTCAGCTCGGAAAGGGCACGATACGCCTTTTGCAGATCCTTCTCGACCGAGCTCAGGCTGACGCCGAGCTCCCGCGCAATCGCCGCCTGGCCCATGCCGTCGAGACGATAGAGGCGGAACACGCGATCGACGCGCGGGCCCAGCCCGGCGAGCATCGCCTCGGCCTGGCGCACCCGCTCGCGTGCGATCAGCACGCGTTCGCCCAGCGGCGCATCCTCGGGCGTGGGACCGGCCTGATGCCAGTCCATCTGGCGGCGTTCCCGGCTGACCGTCGAGCGGCGGCGGTCGCGCATCAGATTCTCGGCGGCGCGGAACAGATAGGCGACCGGATCGGCGACCGGCTGGCCGGGCGCGACGGCCACGCGCTGCCACAGATCGTGCAGCACATCCTCCGCCTCGTCGCCGGCACCGCGCGCGGCGAGGAAACGGAGCAACCGCGCCCGCTCGTTCAGGATGACGCGCTGCAGGCCGTCGATCGACTCACCTTCCATGGCGGGACGCAAACCATGTGCCGACCGACTTGCCAAGCCCGGTCGCGGCGCGGCGGGCGCACCCTGCCGCGACGACTTCTGCATCAGCATCAGCGACCCGCTCCAACCACCGACTCCGTTTCCGCGCGAGCGCGGGCAAAAGCAGAGATATGGGGTTCCCCCTGCGGCGGCGAAACCCGCGACGACATCCGCCCGCTCGCCGGCTCCCCGGTGAGCCACGCAAGAGGGCCGGTTGCCTGGCCATTCACCCGTACCTCGAAATGCAGATGACTGCCGGTCGAACGGCCGGTCGACCCCATCATGGCGATCTCCTGGCCGCGCTCGACCCGCGCACCGGACGCGACCAGGAAGCGCGACAGATGCGCATAGCGGGTGACGAGCCCGCCGCCATGGTCGATCTCGATCATGTTGCCGTAACCGCCCGCCCTGCCGGCATAATGGACGGTGCCCCCGGCCGCCGCCATGACGGGAGACCGGAGCGGCCCCGGTATGTCGATGCCGCTATGCATCGCCCGCGTGCCGAGGACGGGATCGAGCCGCCAGCCAAAGCCCGAGGAGAGATGCGGCAGATCCCTGCGCGCCGGCGCCTGCGGTGCAGCGACCGGCAGGTCCGGCGCCGGAACTGCGGACCAGTCCATCATACGCTGGCGGAACGCCGCGCCCTCCCCGCCCGGAAGCCTGTCGGCGCTATCGGCCGCGACCGGCCCGTAACTGCCCAAAAGCCATAACGCACCAGTCAGGGCACCGGTCAGCGGAAGGACGAGAAAGGACGGCATTATGTCTGAAGGACGGAGGCGTCCGGCCGGTCCCGTAAGCCGGATTCAAATATTTTTTCGCGGGCGGATCGCCGTGCGGGATCAGCCGGACAGCTCCGTCCTACCGATCACCAACAACGCTAACACTCAGGAGGCGAAGGGTGAATCCCACGGAACGCCGCATGCTCGACATGCTCAAGAAAGGCCGCGACCGCTTCGGCGTCGTTGCGGTGAAGGCGGAATTCGAAGCCGAGGGCACGCGCCCCGACGAGCTGCTTCGCCTGCTCGAACTCGCCTATCGCGCCGACCTGAAGGTCGCGCTGAAGATCGGCGGCTGCGAGGCGGTGTCCGATCTGTATGCGGCGAAGCTGTACGGCGCGAACTACATCATCGCGCCGATGGTCGAGACGCCCTACGCGCTGTCGAAGTTCGTCGAGGCGAAGACCAAGGCCTATGGCGGGGACACCGACACCGAGTTCCTGTTCAACCTGGAAACCGAAACGACGCTGCAGAACCTCGAAGAGATGCTGCCGATCGCCAAGGAATCGCTCGACGGCATCGTGTTCGGCCGGGTCGACTTCACCCTCTCGCGCGGCCTGCCGCGCGGCGCGATCAACGATCGCGGCATCACCGATGCGGTGCTGACCGTCGCCCGCGCCTGTGCCCATCATGGCCTGGAACTGGTCGTCGGCGGGTCGGTCGCGGTCGAGTCCGGGCCGGCATTGCGCGAGATGCGCCGCGTCCGCCTCGACCGGTTCGAGACGCGCAAGGTGATCTTCGACGGCAGCGCCGCGGACATGCCCGGCTTCGAGGCGGCGATCAGCAATGCGGTCGCGTTCGAGCTCGCCTGGCTCGAGAACAAGCGCGATTATTACCGCTCCATCGCCGACGAGGATCTGGCGCGCATCCGGATGATCCAGGATCGCATGGCCGCCAATACGCGCGGACGGCTGGCCAGCGTCGCTGCCTGATCCGGCATGTCGCTGAAGAACGAAGTCACGGCCCTGATGCGAGGTGTCGCCGCAACGGCGGTGATGCGTCGTTTCCGCATGCTCGCGGCGCATGAGATCGCGGAGAAAAGCCCGGGCGAGGTCGTCACCATCGTCGATCGCGAGGCGGAGCAGTTGCTTCACGACGGCCTCGAAGCGCTCGGCATCCCCGCCGGCATCGTCGGCGAGGAAGCCGCGGCGCAGCAACCCGAGCTTCTCGACGGCATCGGCGACGGGCTGGTCTGGCTGATCGACCCGCTCGACGGCACCGCCAATTTCGCGGCCGGCCGTTCGCCCTTCGGCATGATGGTGGCGCTGATCGAGGACGGCGTGCCGCTTGCCGGCTGGATCCTCGATCCGGTCGGCGGGCGGCTGTGCCATGCCGAGCGCGGCGCGGGCGCGACCTGTGACGGCATTGCCGTGCGCACCCGGCCGACGGGCAATGCCAGGCCGGTCGCGGCGCTGGGCACGCACTTCATGACGCCCGAGCGTGCGGCGCATGTCCATGCCCTGGCCGACGGGATGTTCGAGCGGGTGCCGGTGCCGCGCTGCGCGGCCGAAAGCTATCCGCGCCTCGTGCTCGGCCAGGACGACCTGACCCTGTTCCAGCGCAGCCTGCCCTGGGACCATGCGGCGGGCGCCCTGTTCCTGACCGAGGCAGGCGGCTTCGTCACCGACTGGGCCGGCAAGCCCTACCGGGTCGGCACGGGCAGCGGAATCCTCGCCGCCGCCGACGAACGGCTCTGGTCGATCGGCGCCGGGCTGCTGCTCGGCCCGGCGGCCGGCCTGACCGAAAGAGAAGATTGCACCGCATGAAGACTCCCTGGAAGCAGCTGCTGCTCGGCTGCGCGCTCGCCCTCCCGCTCGCGCTACCGGTTGCCCCGGCCACCGCCCAGCTTTCGCCGCCGGTATCGACGGGCGGGCAACAGGGCGACACGGACGCGATCTCGCGCGGCGCCGCCGCCGCGCAGGTCGCCGTGCCGCAGACAGAGGTCCGCGCGTTCCAGCCGACCGTGATCGAGAACCGGCCTGCCGCCCCCCAGGCCGGGAGCGCCGACGATGCCGTGACGAAGAAGCAGGCGGCGTCCATTGCCGCCAACGAGTTCGAGACCTTCGTGTCGGGCGCGGCGGGCAAGCCGCTGCGCCGCTTCGGCGCCGAGCTGCTGGTGCCCGCCGCGCGCGACTTCACCGCGCCGCCGACCACCACCGTGCCACCGGATTATCATCTCAATCCGGGCGACGAGCTGCTGCTCGGCCTGACCGGATCGGTGCAGGCGGCCGATTTGCGGCTGACCATCGACCAGGAGGGCAGGATCTTCGTGCCGCGCGTCGGCGCGATCGCGGTCGGCGGGGTCCGCTATGGCGATGTGCGCGACGTGATCGCCCGCCAGGTCTCGCGCCAGTATCGCGGGTTCGACCTTCAGGTGTCAGTCGGGCGACTGCACGGCATCACCGTCTATGTCACCGGCTTTGCCGCGACGCCCGGCTCCTACACGGTCAGCAGCCTGTCGACCCTGGTCAACGCAGTGCTGGCAGCGGGCGGCCCGTCCTCGGGCGGCAGCTTCCGCTCGATCCAGCTTCGCCGCGACGGCAAGCTGATCTCGGATTTCGACCTCTACGACCTGCTGCTCAAGGGCGACAAGACCGGTGACGCGGCGCTGCAGAATGGCGACGTCATCTATGTCGCCCCGGCCGGCGAGCAGGTCGCGGTGATCGGTAGCGTCAATCGCGAGGCCATTTTCGAAATCGCGCCGAACGAGACGCTGAACGATGCGGTCCTCTATGCCGGCGGCGTCAACACCGTCGCCGACGACACGCGACTGCTGGTGCTGGACTCGCTCGGCAAGTCGGACGCCGGCTGGCAGCAGGTCACCGCCGCCGAGGCACGGACACGCAAGGCGCGGCGCGGCGATATCGTCCGCATCCTCTCCGATGTCGGCATCGCGCGCCCGCTCGACCAGCAATCGGTGCTGGTGACGATCAGCGGCGAAGTGACCCGGCCCGGCCGCTATTATTTCCGCCCCGGCACGAAGCTCGAGGATGTGGTGGCGCAAGCGGGCGGCCTCACCGCCCAGGCATTCCCCTATGCGAGCGTGATCACCCGCGAGAGCGTCAAGGCGCAGCAGAAGCTCAGCTTCGACCGCGCCATCAAGGACATGGAATTCCAGCTGACCGCCCAGCCGGTGGTGTCGGCCAATCGCGCCCAGCTTGCCCAGCCGGGCAATCTCGCGCTGGTCCATTCGATCGTCGAGCAGCTCCGCACGCGCGAGCCGAGCGGCCGGCTGGTGTTCGACCTGCCGGTCACGGCGGCGTCGCTGCCCGACGACGTGATCGTCGAGAACAACGACACCGTCTATGTCCCGCCGCGCCCGGTGACGGTCGGCGTGTTCGGCGCGGTGCCGAGCCCGGCCTCCTTCGCGTACCGCGACGGCAAGTCGATCGGCGACTTCATCCGCTCGGCCGGCGGCGTTCAGTCGCTCGGCGACAAGAGCGAGATCTTCGTGGTGCGCGCAAACGGCACCGTGCTGTCGAACGGCAGGAAGGTGCTGAAGGCGCCGGCCCTGCCGGGCGACCTCGTCTATGTGCCGATCGACGCCAATCGCGGCGAGTTCTGGGCGCGACTGCGCGACATCACCGGCAGCCTGTTCGGAGGGCTGGTCGGCGCAGCGACGATCAAGGGACTGGCAGATTGACGATGATCACGCGCGTGACCGATGCGGTGCGCGAACCGCGCTCGCGCCGGCTGGCCTATTGCGTGCTGGCGCTGGTGCTGGCGGTGCTCTGCGTCCTGCCGCGCCCTTATGTCGCACGGGCGAAGATGGTGCCGCAGGACAGCAACAGCGTCGGCCTCGGGTCGATGATGAACGCACTCGGCGGGCAGCTCCAGGGTTTCGCCGCGCTGCTCGGCGGCGCCAAGCAGCCGATCGACATGTATCTGGCGATCTCGCGCGGCACCGAAGTGACCGACGACGTCGTCCGCCGGCTGAAGCTGGTCGGCCCCGGCGGCTATGCCAGCGCTGACGCGGCGCGGCTCGCGCTGGCCCGCAAGGTCGATGTGCACTCGCTGACCGGCGGCATCGTCGAGGTCGAGGTGCGCATGCACGACGCGGCAAAGGCGCAGGCGCTGACCGCGGCCTATGTGCAGGCGATCAGCGACCGGATCATCGCGCTCGGCCGCGACCGGGTCCGCCGCAAGCGCGCGGTGGTGCAGGACCGCTTCAAGGAAGCCGCCACCCGCGTGACGACGGCCGAGGCGGCGCTCAACGGCTTCCGCCGGCGCAACAACCTGGCCGAGCCCGAGGCGCAGCTCGGCTCGGCCCTGTCGCTCCGCGCCGGGCTGGAGGCGCAGCTCCAGGCCAAGCTGGTAGAGCTCGAGACGCTCCAGCGTTTCCAGGGGCCGGACAATCCGCAGCTCCAGTCGGTTCAGTCCGAGGTCGGCTCGATCCGCGCCCAGCTCGCGCGCACGGCGGAGGCGAAGGTCGGCGTCACCGGACCCAATGTCGCCGGCCTGTCGCAGGTATCGGGCGAATATCTCAACCTGTATCGCGACTATCGTTTCGCCCAGGCGCTGTACGAGGTCTATGCCCGGTCGTCCGAGGAAGTGGCGGTCGAGACGCTCGCCTCCGAGACCGCGTCCGACGTGCAGGTGATCGAGGCGCCGCGCCTCGACGCGGATCGCAAATACAACATCTCGGCAGTGGCGCTGCTCATCCTCACGATCCTGGCGGCCCTGTTCACCGAGATCTATGCGCCGGCGACCGGCATCGACCTTGGCCTGAAGCGCCGTGAGGACGGCGCGCGATGACGGGCACCGATATGGCGATCGAGCTGTCGATCGTCATTCCCTGCTACAATGAGGAAGAGAATGTCCGGGCGATCTGCGCCGCCGTGACGGCGGAGGCGGAACGCCATGTGCGGTCGCACGAGATCATCCTGATCGACAATGATTCCACCGATACGACGCGCGCCCTGATGCGCGCGCTGTGCGCCGAAGATCACCGCATCCGCGCCATCTTCAACAATCGCAATTACGGCCAGATGCGCTCCCCCACCTATGCCATCTACCAGGCCGAGGGTGCGGCGGTGATCGGCATGTGCGCCGATTTCCAGGATCCGCCGGCGATGATCGGCGCGTTCGTCGAGCAATGGCGCGCGGGCGCCCAGGTCGTGCTGGCGCAGCGCCGGTCAGAGCGGACGGCGCCGCTGCTGACGCTCACGCGCAAGCTCGGATACGCCCTGCTGAGCCGCTATGGCGACTATCCGGTGATCCCGGGCGCGACGGGCTTCGGCCTTTATGCGCGCGAGGTGGTCGACACGCTTGCTGCGTGGAACGAGCCCGAGCCTTTCTTTCGCGGCATGCTGGTCGAGAGCGGTTTCCGTATGGCGATCCTGCCGT
This sequence comes from Sphingomonas sp. P3_C6, assembly GCF_056402595.1. NCBI lineage: Bacteria > Pseudomonadati > Pseudomonadota > Alphaproteobacteria > Sphingomonadales > Sphingomonadaceae > Sphingomonas > Sphingomonas sp. P3_C6. The sequence continues at coordinate 161,186 of NZ_JBFUHB010000003.1, read as the reverse complement.
TCGACCGCCCGGAACGCGCGGCGGGCGAGACCAAGAACAGTGTCGCCGCGCTCTATTCCTTCGCGCTGTCCGGCCTTGCCGGATCGGCCAAGTCGCTGCTGCGGATGCCGATCCCGATCGCCCTGCTCGCCGCCGCCGCAGTCGTGCCGCTTACGCTGGGAACGGTTGCGGCGGCCGTCATGGGCGGCAGCGCCTGGCCGATGTTCGGCCTGACCATCGCCACGGCGATGTTCGCTATCGTCCTGCTCTTCCTCGGGCTGATCGGCGAACAGATCCGCATGCTCGCCGAGCGGGGCCGCAACGTGCCGCTGGTGATCGAGGAGGAGCGGATCAACTTCCCCGCCGACCGCGCGCGGCCGGCCGCACGGACGCTGGTCCGATGGCCGTGAGCATACGCGGCCGGCTCTTCCTGCTGCCCGAAATCCTGCTGGCGCTTGCCGTGGTGGCGAGCGTCGCCTGGACGGCGGTGCAGTTCCGCGAGACCGGTTTTCTGCCCCAGCCGTTCGTGTTCGACACCAACGACACCTTCATGGACTGGTTCAACACGGCCTATTGGGCGAACAATCCGGGTGCCTTCTCGGTGTGGCGGACGGTCTATCCGCCGCTGTCCTTCGTGTTTCTCGACCTGTTCAGCATGCCGGGCTGCTATCTCCAGTCGCCCTTCTACGCACGCGACTGCGACGGGTTCGCCCGCACGACGATCCTCGGCTTCTATCTGCTCGACGTGGTGCTGGTCTGGTGGAGCTTCCACCGCACCGACCAGCGCACCGCGCCGATGCGCGCCATCGCCTTCGGGCTCGGCCTACCGTTGCTCTTCACGCTCGAGCGCGGCAATCTGATCCTCGTCGCCCTGCCCTTCTTCATCGTCGCGCATGGGCCGATCGTCAGGTCGGGCGCATGGCGGGCACTGGCCGCCGCGGCAACGATCAACTTCAAGCCCTATCTGCTGCTGCCGGTGCTGGCCAAGGCAGTGAAACGCGACTGGCGCGGGCTCGAACTGGCGGGGCTCGCCACGATCGGCCTGTATCTGGTGACCCTCGCGCTGATCGGCAGCGGCACGCCGATGGAGATCGCAGCGAACACCGCCAACTGGGTGACCTTCCAGGGCGGGCAGGTCTGGAACGAGATCCATTATTCGACCAGCTATGCGCCGCTGCTCCAGGTACGCCACGCGCAGATCCCGGTGCTCGACTTCGTGCCGTCGCGCACGGTCGAGACGATCGAGATGGTGGTGCCCGCCCTGATCCACGCCAGCCAGGGGGTGGCGGTGCTGGCGCTGGCCGCCGCCTGGTTGCAGCCCCGCGCGCTGCCGCCGCACCGCATCGCGACGATCCTGCTCGGTGCGTTCCTCGTCACCCAGTCGCCCGGCGGCTATACCCAGACTTTCCTGCTGTTCCTCGTCCTGCTCGAACCATGGCGAGGCGCCGGTCAGATCACCGCGATCGTCTGCGCCTATCTGCTGTGCCTCGTCGCCGACTGGCCGCTGTCAACCGTGCTCGACCTGTCGCTCGAAAGCTGGCTCGGCGGGCGTCCGGTCAGCCCGAGCTTCGGCCTTGCCATCGGGCATTTCGTCAGGCCGGGGCTGGTCGCGCTGATCCTCTGGGCGCTCGCGCTCGACAGCGTGGCGCGGGTGGTGCGGGCCCATTCGGCCCATCGCCCCTCGCTCGGGCTGATGCCGGCATGATCCTGGAGCAGGATCTCGACGCGGTACAGGCCGCCCTCGCCCCGCTCTGGTGGCGGCTGTCCGGTGCGCGCGTGTTCATGACCGGCGGCACCGGATTCATCGGCCGCTGGATGCTCGAGGCGCTGGCCCGCGCCGACATCGATATCGAGGTGACGGTGCTGAGCCGCGATCCTGGCGCCTTCGCCGCCAGGGTGCCGCACCTCGCCCGGCGTTTCCAGGTGATTGCGGGCGACGTCACCGTCTTCGCCCCGCCCGGCGGCAGCTTCACCCATGTGATCCACGCAGCGACCGACGCAAGCGCCGCACTCAATGCCACCGACCCGCGCCGCATGTTCGACACGATCGTCACCGGCACCCGCCATGCCCTGGACTTCGCGGTCGAGCGCGGGGCGGAGCGTTTCTTCTTCCTCAGCTCGGGCGCCGTCTATGGCGCTCAGCCCTGGGACGTCACGCATGTGGGCGAGGACTGGATGGGCGGCCCGGACCAGCGCGATCCGCGATCGGCTTACGGCGAGGGCAAGCGCGCGGCCGAGATGCTCTGCGCCATTTACGGCACGCAGTTCGGATTGGACGTGGTCAATGCGCGCATCTTCGCGCTGCTCGGGCCACTCCTGTCGCTCGACATCCACTTCGCGGCGGGCAATTTCATCCGCGACGCGACGGCCGGCCGGACGATCCGGGTCGACGGAGCCGGGTCGGCAGTGCGATCCTATCTCTACGCTGCCGACCTCACCATCTGGCTCTGGACGCTGCTGATCTCCGGCAAGCGCGGTGCCGTTTTCAACATGGGGTCGGAGGAGGCAGTCTCGATCGCCGATCTCGCGCGGCGTACCGCGACCCTGCTCGGCGCGCCCGGCGTCGATATCCTCGGCCGGCCCGATCCCGGCTGGAACCCCGGCCGCTACGTGCCGTCGACCGCCGCGATCCGCGGCGCGCTCGGCCTCTCCCCAATGATCGGCCTCGACGAGGCGATCCGGCGCACCGCGCTTTCGAACGGATGGACACCATGACCCTGATGAAACTCTCCGACTGGGTGGCCGAACGGCTAGTCCGCCACGGCATCGAGCATGTCTTCATGCTCACCGGCGGCGGCGCGATGCACCTGAACCATTCGCTCGGCACCAATCCGGCCCTCGCCACGACCTTCACGCATCACGAGCAGGCGCTGTCGATGGCGGCCGAGGCCTATTACCGGCTGACCAACAAGCTGGCGGTGGTGAACGTGACCTCCGGCCCGGGCGGCACCAACGCCATCACCGGCGTGTACGGCGCCTATGTGGATTCGATCGGCATGCTTGTCCTGTCGGGCCAGGTGAAGCGCGAGACGACGGTGCGCTCGACCGGCCTGCCCTTACGCCAATATGGCGACCAGGAGCTCGACATCGAGGAGCTGATCCGCCCGATCACCAAATACGCCACGATGGTCAACGACCCCCAGACCATCCGCTATCACCTGGAAAAGGCGCTTCACCTCGCCACCAGCGGACGGCCCGGGCCGGTGTGGCTCGACATCCCGCTCGACGTGCAGGCGTCGAAGATCGATCCCGACACGCTGCCGGGCTTCGATCCGGCCGAGCTCGAAGAGCCCTGGGCCGACACCGACCATTTCGCCATCGCCGGCACGATCCTCGACCTGATCCGCGGTGCCGAGCGGCCGGTGGTGTTCGCCGGCGGCGGCGTGCGCCTGTCGGGCGCCTATGACGATTTCCTGACGCTGATCGACAAGCTCGGCGTGCCCGTCGTCACCGGCTGGAACGCGCATGACGTGCTGTGGAACGATCACCCGCTCTATGCCGGCCGCCCCGGCACGGTGGGCGACCGCGCCGGCAATATGGTGACGCAAAGCGCCGATTTGCTGCTGGTGCTCGGCAGCCGGCTCAACATCCGTCAGGTCAGTTACAACTGGCAGAGCTTCGCGCGCGAGGCGTTCAAGATCTGGGTCGACGTGGACCCGGTCGAGCTGCGCAAGCCCAATGTCGTGCCCGACATGCCGGTCGTGGCCGACCTTGCCGACCTGATCCCCGCCCTGCTCGACCAGCCCTATGACGGCCCCAATGCCGATCATCTGGAATGGACGACGTGGGCGCGCGAGCGGGTGCGCCGCTTCCCGGTCGTGCTGCCCGAATATCATGACCATGGGCCGCTGATGCATCCCTATGTCGCGATGGACGCGCTGTTCAAACAGCTTGGCGAGGACGATCTGGTCGTCACCGGCAATGGCAGCGCCTGTGTGGTCAGCTTCCAGGCGGCGGAGATCAAGCGCGGCCAGCGGCTCTGGACCAATTCCGGCTGCGCGACGATGGGTTATGAGCTGCCCGCCGCCATCGGCGTCTGCGCGGCGACCGGCGGCAAAAAGCGCGTGATCGCCATCGCCGGCGACGGCAGCATCATGATGAACCTGCAGGAGCTTCAGACCATCGCCGGATACGGCCTGCCGGTGAAGGTCTTCCTGATCAACAACAGCGGTTATGTCTCGATCTTCCAGACCCACCGCAATTTCTTCAACGGTGTCGAGGTTGGCGGCGGCCCGAAGAGCAACGTGACCTTCCCCGATTTCGGCAAGGTCGCGGGCGCGTTCGGCTTCGCCTATTTCCGGGCGGATACGCACAATGCGCTGCCCGGCGCCATCGCCGCCGCGCTCGCCACCGAGGGCCCGGTGCTGTGCGAATTGTTCGTCGACGAGCATGTCTCCTTCGCGCCCAAGCTCGGCGCCAAGGCGCATCCCGACGGGCGGATCACCTCGCCGGCGCTGGAGGATCTGTCGCCCTTCCTGCCGCGCGAGGTGCTGCGCGAGAATATGCGCATCCCGCTCTGGGAGGACTCGTGACAGCGGGCGTTGCCGGCCGCGCGCGGCGCCCGCTGCGCTTTCTGGTGGCGGGCGCGGCGAACACCGCGTTCGGCCTCGGCATCTATCCGCTGCTGCTGTGGAGTTCGGACACGCTCCAGCGCCATTATCTGCTGGCGCTCGGCATCGCCCAGGCGGTGAGCCTGTGCTTCGCCTTCACCACCTACAAGCTCGGCGTGTTCAGGACGCGCGGCAATCTGCTGCGCGAGTTCGCCACCTTCTCCAGTTTCTACCTGTTCAACTATGCCGCCAACTGGGCCGCGCTGCCGCTGCTGGTCGAGCTTGCGGGCCTGCCGCCGGTGATCGCGCAGCTTGGCTTTACCGCCGTGCTGATTATGGGCAGCTGGTTCTGGCACAATCACGTCACTTTTCGCGCTGGTGCCCGGACGGATTGAGTGGCGGCCGGGTGCGGTATTTTCTCCAACAGCGCCGCTGTTTTCGCGGATGTTTTTTCTTTCCCTGTTATGTTGGATTTCCAGGACGGATTCCGGTCGTTCGATCAAAGACTTAGGGCAGGCTTTCCCTGTTATGCGATAACAGAGGAAAAACCGCGCTGTTCGGGCATGGTTTTTCCCTGAAAGGCGCAGGAAAACCTCCAACATTCCGGTCACGATGAGAAGGAGCCGGAGGATGCGAAAATCACTCCTCCGGCGCCATGATGGGGCAGGTGCCGGCGGTGTTGAATCGACGGAATCTTCCCGCCTCCACCCTCCGCCAATTTTTCCCGACTTCGCTCGAAACGGACGGGTGTGGCGCGTTGCCTTCCTGTTGGCAGCTATTCGGGCACGGGCACGCGGTGCAAAAACTGAGATTGCGGCGCTCGAAGGCGAGACGCTTGGAGCAAAGCTCAAGCGCAAGCGTGTCCAACCGGGCTTGAGGCCGATCGACGTGGCGCGAGAAATGGCCGTTGACCAACACAGCCTAATCAACCGGGCGCAAGGTTCGAAGACGCCGATGGTGAGCCAATATCCGGCCATCATCGCGGTTCCTGGCAATGAGCCGTGGCCAGACCCAAGACGCTCGCTGTGAAGCTGCGCAGCGAATGGCGTCGGGAGGGGTTCTCAATAGCGCAATCTACCTACTCGGTTGGTGTGGATGAGGGTAAGTTCTCGCGGTGGGAAGCGGGGAAGCGCGTACCAGGCGCTTCGCAACAATCGCGGACCAAGGCATTCATTCGAAATGGATGGCAATGTACGTCGCGGTTTGGGCCGCTTGCTACAGGCAACTTTCGGATGGCGGCAACGAAATCTGTCTTTCATCCAGGCGGATAGGCTTACGCGACAGTCGCTCTGAATTGAACATGTGTTCGATTCACTATCGGATCATTCCAAGTAGCTTGGAACTGATATTGCGCACCGTTTTGAGATAGCTCGCGGCACCCCAGCGCTCAAAGTCCTCGTACAACTGTGGGGTGGCGGAATAGGCGCGGTTCGCCGTGATCAGGCCATTGAGCGCGTTGAGGAGCTCGGCTGCATCGCCTGAAGCATCGCTGGCCTTGAGATAGGAAGCGAGAGCCTGAAGGCCTTCTATCGCGATCGGGACGCCGTCAGGATTGAAACGCTCCGTAGCCTCTTTCAGGTCATCGAGGGTCTGAAACCATTCGCGCAAAACCCGACTCCGTAGTGGCAGATCACCGCCAGCACCGAGCAGGGAGTTGGCCAACACGTAAAGTCGCTCAGGGTACTGGTCGAGCCAGCGATCGATTACCGGCATCGCGACCTGCGTGGGCGATTTGCCACTAGACCTCGCCTCGGCGGTAATTGTGGTGATCCGACCGCAAGCCATCCGAGTGCCTCGTGTGACTGCTAACTGCAGAGCGCGCAGTTCGGCCACGTTGATCGGCCACCATCGCGCAAACTCTTGCGCCCGGTAGTAACCTACAATGTCGATAACGGCGCTAGCACCGGTTCCGCGCTTCCGAAATTGCACTAGGCAGAATGACGCGAAAGCTTCCTTATCACTCCCGCTCGGCTCGAAATCCTTCGCTGGATCGATGAGCGTGGCGACAGCACGACTGCTCCCTTTGCCTGCCATCATCTTGCGGACGCGGTCGATTTGATCGATCCGGCCAGCAAATCGACGCAATCTATTCCCATGAATGAAGGGGATACGCTCATCGAGTTGAGAACGATCCAGTTGCCACCAACTGACAAGTTCATCGAGCCAGGTTTGTCGCTCTTCCTCTGTCATTGTCTCGGGCAGCGGATACGTAAGGGGCAGCGTGATTGCTTCCTGAGTGTCAAGATCGAGATGCGTCACCAGCGTTCCGCGCTTCGCCTCATCAAGCGCAAGCGCGCACGCGCGGTGGTATACGGTCTCAAAATCGGTTCCCTGTATCACCACCGGCCCGTCGGACAGATGGCCGAGGGACCACAGGCGAAACTCTTGAGAGGCGCCAATCTTCAATTCCGTGCCGCCGCGCGGAACCGCAACAGGAGCGGTCGCCAATCTTGGCGCGAAAGGCATCTCGTCGAGAGTGATCAAACGGGCCGCATCGCTGTCACGTTTTTCATCGAAAGTGGCCCCCGAGAGCACCAGGGTTCTGTGTGGTTCTCCACCCTCGTCGCCGTAGATATGATCGAAGCTGGCGGAGTGTTCGTGCTTGTGCCCGTGCAGCACCACATCGATCGCCCGTTCGCGCAGCGTCTGTCTCAGCAAAGCAAGATTGGTGAAGTCGGCGAAGGCCTTGACCTCCTCGCGAAGACTGGGGGCTCGGAGATGATGATGCAACGCCGCTATGCGGATCTGGTGACCTGTGGCGCTGGATGGCGTACCGTTGACGATACGACGAAGCTCTTCGAGCTGCGCTTCGGACACCCGCGCCATGTCGAATTGCGCAAGATCGTCGAACTGTTTGCGCAGCGCCGCCGCCTTTTCGGCATCGCGCTTCGCCAGAAGAGTATGAGCTTGGTCCCATATATCCTTGAGCGGGGAGGCAAGGATAGAATTTACATGGGACCAGTTGGCACTATTGATCGGATAGATCGCCCAGCGAGCGTCGGGATCAACAAGACGATGAATTTCCGGCGTTGCAGTTTTGGGCAGGTCGATGCCGTCTAGCCAAGGCGTAATGCAACCCGCATCTCGCCATATCTTGACGAACGCCTCGTAGCGTTTTTGCGATCCAGGTTGGGTTCCTTTTGGGACGTCATGATTACCGGGGGTCGCAACGATGTTCGAGGGAGTGATTCCGACGGTCTCAAAGTGTTTGAGCAAAAGTTCGAGAAGGGCTTTGTGACCGCTTTCGTCGCCTTTGAGCGTCGCGTCGCCGGTAAAAATGACGGCATCGAGCATATCGCCCTTGTCGCGCAGACGCTCGCTCAGGCGCTCGAATACCAAGTCGAGCGCGGCCTCGCGGGTCGCCTGCTCGATGTCGGGTATTTTTTCCTTAAAATCATCACGTTTCAGCGGAACGCCGGCTCCGGTGATATGGGTATCGGTGATGTGGAGGAAACGAACGGAATTGGTCATTTCGTGGCTATAGCCATTGGACGCTAGAAGCGACATCCTCACACCGTTTTTGCACTAAATTATCAGGACTAATTATGACCTGCGACCAGGGTGAATCGCTTTGATGATCGCGCACGGCATTGATCTGGTCGAAATTTCCTCGACGGCTCGCCTACTCGGCGATCCTACTGGTCAATTTCTGCAGCGATGCTTCACAGCCCAGGAGCAACTCAGCGCCGGCAATGGCGTTGATCGCGCCGCCCGGCTTTCTGGGCGCTTCGCGGTCAAGGAAGCCGTGATGAAAGCGCTCGGTACAGGCTTTGCGGAAGGGCTGGGATTTCTCGACATCGAAACCGTGACGCTGGCGTCAGGGGCGCCTAGCATTGTTTTGCATCGCGAAGCATTACGTCGCGCGGAATTAGTCGGAATCGACTCATGGCTCGTCAGCACCAGTCATGAAGGTGACATGGCGATCGCCAGCGTGATCGGTCTCGCGGATCAGGGCGTGCCGAGGTAGCTGATCGCGCGCGCGTCAAGATCGACCGAAATCTCACCGCCATTATTGGCGAGAACTTGGCGCCAGACAGCAAAGCCTTCTAGGATCGCGCGTTCCCAATCGGCTGCGCTGGCCTCGCCCACCTCTAGGTGCGAGGTCATGCTCTGGATCGTCCGTAACAGCCGATAGTCGACCTCACTGATGCCCGCGAGGAAGCTGTGCGCTCGCGCATAGTCGAACACCAAAGCGGACACGCCCTCTTCGATGATGCGGGCGCGGCCGCCGTCCTCCACCTCATCGAGGAGCGGCCTGCTCTTGCGCTTGCGCTTAAGGAAAGCCCGAAGGTTCGGCGACCAGCCCAAGATCGCTGCATAGGCAAGATGGAATACATCGTGGAAGCGATAGCCATCTGGATCATAGGCATTGTCGCCTAGCAGCGATCCGATTCCTTCACCGTTGATCGTCATCCGAACCTTCGGTCGCGTGCCGGAACCGGGTTCTTCCGTCAGTCGGACGATCATCTGCCGGGGCAGCCGTTCTAGATCTGGGAATTCGGAATCGTGCTGGGGCGCTTGCGGACTCAAGGGCGCGAAACGCGCGCGCACCTTCTCGAGATTCTTCTCCGCGATCTGATCGAGATCGAGCCCGAATTTGCTCGCTACGTTCGCGATGTACCAGAGAAGATCGCCGAGCTCTTCGCTGACCCGCTCCTTGAACAAGCGGTGTGCGGCACCGTCTCTCAGATGTTTCTTATACTCACTAAGAAGCTGCCCGGTCTCTCCAGCTAGCCCAAGCATCGGCACGATCAGGGCAACGGTGGAATCGCCGTCGCCCTTAATCGGCACCTGATCAGTAAGCAGTGCTTGTGCCTGGTATGCCTTGAGGTCCATCGATATGCTCCCGACTTAGGCGCTTTCGTCTTGGGCGTTTACGACGCCAGGCCGAGATGCTCCAAAAGCTTCGTTCGGCACCGCGCCCGCGGCAATACGATCATTGATACCCCATTTGGGCGGATACCAGAATTCGATTGGCTGCGCCTGTGCAGAGAACTTCTGCTTGATACGCGTTCGGCCCGTCAGGCCCGCAGCTTCGGGGTGGGCTACCCGAGCATATTTATCGATTTCGCAGAATAGGTTCTGACAGTCGATGAGCTGCAACGGGCGGCCCCAAAGCGATGGGAATTCCAGACCCAGCCTTGAACATTCTTGCTCCTGCCGGTCAGCCATCAAACGGATCAGTTCGGCGTCGCTCAGCCCGCCGGTATCGGCGAAGCATTTGCGGAGGCCATCGCGCGCGCCCGGTCCGGGGATCACGAAATCCATTTCGGAGAAGTTGGTCACTTGACTATAGTTGACGTCAGTGACGAACTGATAGGCAAGGAAGTCACCGATCGTCGGATAGCCGCGTAGCAATTCGAAGCCTTTTTGCATCGAGCGCGCCGAGGCAAGTTTCTGCGGCAACGCTTGCGCCATCATCATTTCAAGGAGCTTGAGGTGATTTTGATGCTTAGCCTTGTGGCCGAAGGCCGAACTGCCCGGCGGCATGATATAAGCAGCCGAATAGACACGATGCCCATCCGCCATCGCCCGAGTGAGGACGGTATCATAGCGGTCGAATTGATAGTCCGCGAATGTGATCGGGCCGAGCGCTTGTTCAAGTCGCTCCCATGTTTCGATCTTATTGAACAGTTTGAAGAGGAGGATGCGGAACACGACCTCGTCGACCGCGCCTGGCAGGTCGTCGCGATAGATCACATTCCGGATCAGATATTGGCTGACTCGGTCGGATGCCCGGTAGGCATTGGTGAATTTGTAAACCGCCATTACGGGGTTATCGGTCCAAGGCCACGGATTACCGAGCGCTCGCCGATAAAATACCCGCTGGCGCTCGGCGGCGAAGCGCCAGTAACTGTCATAGACGGCGGTCGTCTTGGCTGGAGCAAGATGGCTCGAAATGATCGCCGGCGTTACGGGCGCACTCGCAGTCGGATAGTCGAACTCAAGGGCCCGCGGCGTTGCAGCGGGAATCTTGGCAGGGCGGCCGCGCTTGCGGCCGCTATGGATACCAGTCTTGGCCACAGAGCGTCAGGCCAACTGCGCGGCGAGCGGAAGTGACGAAGATTGGCGTTCTGCTGCTGGAATGCGCGGGGTCACGCATGCCTGCGCCGCTTCGATGAGCGGTCTCATCGCATCGTCCGTCTTGCTGATCCGTTCCAGCTTGGCCACACCAACCGTAACGTTGAGGCGCGCGAGCGGGATACTCATTTCATGGGCCATGAAAGCGGCGAGCTGGGCGAGGCCGAGATAGTTGCCATAGGCTTTGTCGAAAAGCTGCTGTGTGGCGTAAAAGGCGTTCGCGACCAAGCCAGCTTTGGTCGGCACAAAGCTCACATGCTGAAGGCAGGGGAAGCCGAGCTGGGCGGTTGCGTTGTGATCGCGTTCCGGATCGAACGTGGTTGCCTGCCACATCGACCGGCGCACGCCTGGTCGGCTTTCATACTGACTCAAAATCCACTCCAACTGATTACCATCACAGGGACCGCGCCCGTACATCATCAGCCGTTCAAAATAGAGGCCCTTGCCGTTAGCTTTCGGATTCTGGGCTCGATAAAAGGGGAATGCCATCTTGTAGAACTCGAACAGCTTGGCGCGATCCCCCTGCGCCATCTTCCAGAGCCGCTGCGGAAAGATGGTATAAGCGACGTCCTCGACGTCGCGCTTCTCCTTTTCCCCCAGTAGGGCGTCGAGCGCGGTGCGAACCTTGGGGTCTTCCGGGATGTCGTGCCCCTGGTCGAAGCCATCGATCGTGAGCACCAGTGGAGCGATTTCATTCCCCGGATGCCCTAGGATGTGGAGCAGGGTGCGGGAATAGGCTTCGGATATGCTTTTGGCCGCGATCATCAACGGCTCGGGGTTGTCCGATCGAGATGCCTTAGTCATCGACGTCGTCCTCCAAATGGCGGAATTCAGCGCGCCCAACATACGCGGTGCGCGCAATGCGGCCGAACGCGGCCCAGTTCGTCCCTGGGCGATCGATCCGGACCAAGCCTGGGCGCTTTGCTTCGAAAAGGCGCCCGGCGGATAGATCGGTGATCGGGGCAATAGCGTCGCCATGCGCGATTGTGCCGGGGGGAAGCAGGAGCAGATGCCCAACCTCCGCGTCGATGGCATGGCCGCCCCAAGCCTCGTCCGCGACGATAAGCGGGTTCGGTGCCAGCGATCCCAGAATATGAGCGCGCAGTGAGCGTGGCGTGAATTTGCGCAGTGCATCCGCTCGCGCGTGGCTGATCATTGTCTCGCCCCAAAGAAGGTGCGTGACGAGGGTAGAGTACCCAACCCCGAACAGGCACGCGATGCGGAAGATTTCGACCGGGGTCGCTGTTTCTGGCTTGAGGCCGCGGCTCGCGAAGGCATTGCGAAGGCCCAACGTCGGCATCAGCGCATACGCGGCAAAGGTGTCAGCACTATATTCCTCAGGCACGTCCCACGGACGCACCAATTGGTTTTCGCGCAACTCGTCGATCGACGATCCGTGGCCGAGGACATGGTGCCCAAGCTCGTGCGCGCAATTATAGGCGCGCCGGGGCAGCGGGCGCTTGCTCGAGAGATGGATGCGTGGTGGCGAGCCCCGCTGGTACATCCCCTCCATATTGATGTCGTTGAAGGTGACGCGGACCCCATGCGCCTCTGCAATCGAATAGATGCAGACCGGGCTGACTAGATCCTTGCCAGCTTTCAGCCGGGCGGTGATCGCTGCCTTCATGGCCTTGTCTGCCAAGGCGCGGCGGTTGTGCATCATCGTCTTGGCGAGCGCTTTCATGGGTTAGGCTCCCTTGTCGTCATCATCGGATTTCATTGCTGCGATGAGCTTCAAGAGGCGGTCGAGGTCATCGGGCTTGAGTTTGCTGAGTTCGCGGGCGGCAAGCTGGAGTTTGGGGTCGTCCGTAGCGGCGCGTTCGGGCGCGTCGCCGAGCAACCAGGACACCTTCGTGTCGTAAAGGTCGGCAAGTTTTGCCAGTTCATCAGCAGTGATCCGGCGATTGCCTGCTTCCATCTCAGAAATCGTCGGCCGGTGCATGTTCATCAGTTTCGCGACCTGCCCTTGTGAAAGGCCAGCCGCTTCTCGCGCAGCGCGAAGACGTGCCGGAATTGTTGTGGTCTTATCCGAAGCAGCGTCGCTCATTCCGCTTCGACCTCTTCGGCTTCCTGAGCTTCTTGCTCTTCCAGAATCTTGAGGACGAGCGCGACGGTCTGATTGATTGCGAGCGGCATCTTCGTATCTTCATCGACAAAGATATTGGCTTCGCACGGGATCGATTTCCCAATGGCGATACCGAGCATGCCGGCCGCGACCGGCCACACCTTACTGGTGAATTTCGGCAGGGCTTCGGCGGGCTTAGTAGCGCCGTCTATCGCAGGACAGTCTTCGCCGCTCAGCGACTGCACGCTCTGCAGCACCTCGATCAGCTTGGATTTAATGAAATTGGCGTCCATCGCGTCTCTCCGTGTCTTACGGGTGGTAAGATATTCTTACCGCCAGCAATGTCAAGGCCTGTCTCACCCACCGAGTCGTGCTATGAACGCGCGGATGGAAGAGCTTTCGTCGATCCTGGAGCAGGCGACCGCGGGTGTCGCTCCCGACTATTTCTATCTCAATGTCGATGGTGGCGATCCGGTCTATCGCGAGCGTGTCTATTGTTACGAGCTCTATCACCAGATGCGCATGCGCTGGCCGGCGCAAACACCGTTCTATCTTAATGGCGAGGTCGATAAGGCTCGGCACCCGAAAATGATCGAACTACGCGATCGGTTTCCCAAGCCCGATCTCCTCGTGCACCGACCCGGCTATATGGCGGGCAACTTCGCAGTAATTGAGGTCAAGTCCGAACGCGCCGGCAAGGTTGGCATCGCCAAGGATCTCGAAACGCTGTCATTCTTCGTCAACGAGTTCCATTATCAACGCGCGATCTATTTGATCTATGGCGACGCGGCGATGGCGACCCTGGCGCAAATCCAGGAGGTCGCTCAAGACATGGAAGAGTTCGGCGCGATTGAATATTGGGCGCACGTAGCGCCCCACACAGCTGCGGTACGTCTCTAAGCTTGGCCTCAATCCCTCGCTTTCGGCTGAGTACCTAGGTTATCCGCTCCGGGCTTGCACGTCCGGGCCAGATGAACAAGCGGCGGGCTCTGGGAATCGCAGTTGTGACGCTGAACGGCCGGAACTGGGGCGGCGCATACCGAACTCGGCACACCCGTAGGCGCTGAGTTCCTGAAAACTGGCATCGGTTGGGATAGGATCGCCCCGGTTCAGGCGGCCGAGCGCTGGCCTGAATCGCCGGTCAGGGCACGATAGTCGGCGATCTGCGCGCGGGTGATCGCCCGTGCATCGGCACCGTCGGCGACCGCCTTGTGCCACGCGACGATCCAGTCGAGCGCCTGATCGAGCCCGAGCGCCGGCCGCCAGCCAAGAGCTGCGCGCGCCTTGGAGCAATCGAGCCGGAGCAACCCCGCCTCATGCGGGCGCGGGCCGGTATCGGGCATCGCATCGGCCGCTCCTCCGCCCCAGGCGGTGCGCATACGCTCGACGATCCAGGACACCGGCCGCGCGTCCTCGTCGGACGGACCGAAGTTCCACGCATCGGCGAATTGCCGCTCACCGGCGAGCAGCCGCTCCGCGATCATCAGGTAGCCGCCCAGCGCTTCGAGCACATGCTGCCACGGCCGCACCGCTTCGGGCGCGCGGATCAGCGGCGCGGCGCCCGCCTCGAAGGCGCGGACCAGATCGGGCAGCAGCCGGTCGGCCGCCCAGTCGCCGCCGCCGATGACATTGCCCGCCCGGACCGAGGCGAGCAGCGGCCCGCCATCGTCGAAGAAGGACCGGCGCCAGGCCGACACCACCAGCTCGGCCGCGCCCTTGCTGCTGCTATAGGGGTCGTGCCCGCCCATCGGGTCGCTCTCGCGATAGGGCCAGATCCATTCGCGATTCTCATAGCATTTGTCGCTGGTGACGCAGACGATCGCCTTCACCCCCGCGGTGCGCCGCGCTGCCTCGAGCAGGTGGACGGTGCCCATGACGTTCGTCGCATAGGTCTCGACCGGCTCGACATAGGACAGGCGCACCAGCGGCTGCGCGGCGAGGTGGAAGATCGCCTCGGGCCGGGTCGCCTCGACCACCGCGCGGACGGCGGCGGGGTCGCGCACATCGCCTTCGACATGCCGGACCATTCCTGCGATCCGCGCCGCCTCGAACAGGCTCGGTTCGGTCGGGGGCGCCAGCGCGAAGCCGGTGACCTCGGCGCCCATCATGTGAAGCCACAGGCTCAGCCAGCTTCCCTTGAAGCCGGTATGCCCCGTGACGAGCACCCGGCGCCCGTTCCAGGCGGCGCTCACCAGCGCTTCCACGGGGCGTTGCCGGCGCGCCACAGATCATCGAGATGCATCTTGTCGCGCAGCGTATCCATGGGCTGCCAGAAGCCGTCATGCCGGTAGCTCATCAGCTCCCCGCGCCGGGCAAGCTGTTCCAGCGGGCCGGATTCCCACACCGTCTCCGGCCCGTCGACCAGGTCGAGCACGGACGGATCGGCGACGAAGAAACCGCCATTGATGCGCCCGCCATCGCCGGCCGGCTTTTCGCGGAAATCGGTCACCAGGTCGCCGTCGAATTCCAGCGCGCCGAACCGGCCCGGCGGCGTGACCGAGGTGATCGTCGCGCGGAGCCCATGCGCCTTGTGGAAACGCACCAGCGCCCCGACGTCGATGTCCGCCACGCCGTCGCCATAGGTCAGGCAGAAGGGCTCGCCGGGATCGAGATGGTGGCGGATCGCCGCCAGCCGGCCGCCGGTCATGGTCTCGGCGCCGGTATCGACCAGGGTGATGCGCCACGGCTCGCTGCGGGCGAAATGCACCTCCATGCCGTTGCCGCCGCGCAGGTCGATGGTGACGTCCGACGTGTGCAGGAAGTAGTTCGCGAAATATTCCTTGATCAGATAGCCCTTGTACCCGAGGCAGATCACGAAGTCGTTGAATCCGGCCGCGGAATAGATCTTCATGATGTGCCAGAGGATCGGCATGCCGCCGATCTCGACCATCGGTTTCGGCCGCACATTGGTTTCTTCGCCGAGCCGGGTGCCCAATCCGCCAGCCAGGATTACGGTTCGCATGGTCGCTCCACGTCATGACATTCGATAGCATGACGAATTCGATCGCCCCGGCCCGTAACGGGCGACGCATCCGATGGGCCGAATATGGCGCCCTGCTGCTGATTCTTGCCGCCGCAACGGCATTGCGCCTGTACGGCGTCGGGTTCGGCCTGCCGTCGCTCAACGACCCGGACGAGCCGCTGTTCATGATGACCGCGCTCGAGATGCTGCGGAACCACAGCCTCAATCCCGGCTGGTTCGGGCATCCCGGCACCACGACGCTCTATTGTCTCGCGCTGGTCAGCCTCGCGGTAGGGGGTATCGGCATCGCCACCGGGCGCTTTGCCGACGGCCCGGCGCTGGTGACGGCGGTCTATGCCGATCCCGGCATCCTGTTCCTGCCCGGCCGGCTGTTCATCGTTGCCTGTGGCCTGCTGTGCGTGTGGTTCACCTGGTCGCTCGGCAGGAAGCTCGGCGGGGCCAGGCTCGGGCTGATCGCCGCGGCGTTCCTCGCCGTGAACGCCGTGCATATCCATTATTCGCAGATCATCCGCACCGATGTGCAGGCGACGGTCTTCATGCTGTTGTGCACCCGATCGGCCGTGGCGGTCGCGCGCGAGGGGCGCACCCGCGACTATCTGCTGGCCGGCCTGTGGGCGGGGCTTGCCTGCGCGACCAAATGGCCGGCGGCGATCATCGTGCTCAACCCGCTTTGCGCCGGATTGTACCGGGTGTCGCTCGATCGCGGCGAATGGCGGCGCGTGGCGCTGCTGCCGGTGGCGGCACTGGCGAGCCTGGTGATCGCCTCACCCTATCTGCTGCTCGACTATCCGGCGGTGATGCGCAACCTGGCCGGCGAGGCGCGCACCAGCCATCCGGGTGCGACCGGCGGCGGCTTCCTCGCCAATCTCGGCTGGTATGCCGGGCATCCGCTGCTCGGCTCGTTCGGGGCGGCCGGCCTCGCCCTGGCCTTGGCCGGGACATTGGGCGCGTTCGTGCGCCCGCGCATCGCGGCCGCCGTCCTGCCGGGGTGCCTCGCCTTCCTGATCGTCATCGGTGCGCAGGCCCTGTTGTGGGAACGCTGGATGGTCCCGCTGCTGCCCTTCGCCGCGCTGGCGGCGGCGGCGGCGCTGTGCTGGCTGGCCGACCGGCTGAGGGCATGGACCGGCCGCCCCTTGCGCTTCGTCGAGGCCGGGGCAGCGTTGCTGCTGATGCTGCCGATGCTCCAGGCGGCGCGGACCGGCGCCATCGAGCGGTCGGAGGACACGCGGCAGGTCGCGGCCAGCTGGATCGGGAAGCACGTCGCGCCTGGCAGCAGCCTGGTGATGGAGCATGCCGGGTTCGACCTGCTGCGCGGGCCGTGGGGCGTGCTGTTCCCGCTCGGCTCGGCCGGCTGCCTCGACGCGCGTGGCATATTGGGCGGCCGGATCCGCTATTCGCGGGTCGAGAAGCTGCGCTCCGGACGCGCCGTGGTCGATCTGGCGCATGTGGACGCGGCGCAGCTTCCGAGCTGCCGTGCCGACTATGCCGTGCTTTCCCATTATGACGGCTATCGCGACGATCCCGTGCATTTCCCCGAGGAGCTGAGCCGTTATGCCCGGCTGCTGCGCGGCGGCACGCAGGTCGCGATCTTCCGGCCGGAACCGGGGGTCCGCACCGGCCCGGTAGTGCGCGTGGTGAAGCTGGAACCGGCGCCGTGACCAGTTTCGATTGGCATGACAGCGTTTAACCTGGATAAGGTCCTCAACCGGAATCGCCCATCACCATGGGCGATCTCAAACCGGGCAGGGGAGACGGGCAATGGCGCTGAGGGCTGCGGCATGGACATCGGCACTGGCGATCCTGCCGACGATCGCGCTTTCCGCCACCCCGCTCTCCGCCGCCGAGGTCCAGCGCATCGATCACGGCGTGGTGGTGACCCCCGATGACGGGCCGGCCCGGCGCGTCCGTGTGCTCGTCTATGGCGAGGGCAGCTTCCGCGTGACGGCGGTGCCCGGCGCCAGCCTGGATTTGCCGGAGAGTCTGATGGTGACGGACCGGCCGCATGGCGAGTTGGCCGTCCACCAGGCGAACGGCGTGGTCACGCTGAAGGCTGCAAAGGCCAGCGCCGAGATCCGCCTGGCGGACGGCCATGTCGCCTTTCGCGACGCCGCCGGCAAGATCGTGCTGGACGAAGCGGCGCGCGGCGCCTTCCGCCCCGTCGCGATCGACGGCCAGCCCTGGCTCGCCATCCGCCAGCAGTTCAATCGCGGCACCGACGAGGGATTTTACGGCCTGGGGCAGCACCAGAACCGACAGATGAATTACAATGGCGAGGACGTCGAGCTCGCCCAGCACAATATGGACATCGCCGTCCCCTTTCTCGTCTCGACCCGCAACTACGGGCTGCTGTGGGACAACAATGCGATCACCCGTTTCGGCAACCCCACGCCCTATGCCTTTGTCGGCAGCGGCTTGACGGTGGCGAGCGGCGGACATCCGGGCTGGCAGGCCCGCTATTATCTCGGCGACCGGCTTGCCGTCACTCGGCAGGAGCCGGTGATCAATTACGAATATATCCGCGACCAGGACGGATGGCCGGCAAAGGCGAAAGTGCCGACCGTGGCCTCGTCCGAAAGCGGCCAGAACACGGCCGGCAAGACCGTCCAGACCCAGCGTGTGATCTGGACCGGCACGGTCACCCCGGAGATGAGCGGCGAGCACAAGTTCCGCCTCTATTCCTCCAGCTATGTGAAGGTCTTCGCGGATGGCAAGCTGGTGCTGCAGCGCTGGCGCCAGAACTGGAACCCGTGGTTCCACAATTTCAGCCTGAAGATGACCGCCGGCAAGCCGGTCGACATCCGCATCGAGTGGGAGCCGGATGCCGGCTATATCGCCTTCTACCACAATGATCCGCTGCCGGCGGCGGACCGCCATTCGCTATGGATGTCGTCCGATGCCGGCAAGGCGATCGATTATTATTATGTCGGCGGCACCAGCATGGACGATGTCATCGCCGGCTATCGCGGCCTGACCGGCGCGGCGGCGATGCTGCCGAGATGGGCCTATGGCTTCTGGCAGAGCCGCCAGCGCTACGAGACGCAGGAGCAGCTGCTCGGCGTCGTGCGCGACTATCGCAGGCGCGGCATCCCGCTCGACAATATCGTGCAGGACTGGTTCTACTGGCCGCAGGACCAATGGGGCAGCCATGAGTTCGACAAGGCCCGCTTCCCCGATCCCAAGGCGATGGTCGACGAGGTCCATGCGCTGGGCGCGAACGTGATGATCTCGGTCTGGCCGAAATTCTATCCGGGCACGGCGAACGCCCGGGAGCTCGATGCGAAGGGCTATCTCTACCACGGCAATCTCGATGCGGGCCGCAAGGACTGGGTCGGTACCGGCTATCTCAATACCGATTACGACCCCTATGCCGCGGAGGCGCGCGCCATCTATTTCCGCCAGGTGCGGGAGCGGCTGGTGACGCTGGGCTTCGACGCCTGGTGGCTCGACGCGACCGAGCCCGACATCCATTCCAACCTGTCGATCGAAGAGCGGATCGGCGCGATGGGCCCGACCGCCCGGGGGCCGGCCGCGGCCTTGTTCAACAGCTTCCCGCTGGTCCATGCCCAGGGCGTGGCGGAGGGCCTGCGCGCCGCGCGGCCGGACGTGCGCCCCTTCATCCTCACCCGCTCGGGCTTTGCCGGGCTGCAGCGCACCAGCTCGGCCGTGTGGTCGGGCGACATCGCCGCGCGCTGGGACGATCTGCGCGACCAGATTTCGGCCGGGGTGAACATCTCGATGTCCGGCCTGCCCAACTGGACGCACGATATCGGCGGCTTCGCGGTGGAGGACCGCTACACCAGGCAGCTGCCCGAGGCCCGGGCCGAGTGGCGGGAGCTCAACCTGCGCTGGTTCCAGTTCGGCGCGTTCAGCCCGCTGTTCCGCAGCCATGGCGAGACGCCCAAGCGGGAGATTTACGAGATTTCCGCGGGCGACCCGGCGATGCAGCGCTCGATGATCTGGTACGACCGGCTGCGATACCGGCTGATGCCCTATATCTACACGCTCGGCGCCGACACGGCGCTGAAGCACGGATCGATCATGCGCGGGCTGGTGATGGACTTCGCCGCCGACAGGAAGGTGTGGCGCATCGACGACGAATATCTGTTCGGCCCCAGCCTGCTGGTGGCGCCGGTGACCGCGTTCGGCGCGCGCGCCCGGCCCGTCTATCTGCCCGCAGGCGCCGGCTGGTACGATTTCAACAGCGGCGCCTGGCATCCGGGCGGCCGCACCGTCGCCGCAGCCGCCCCCTATGAGCGCATGCCGCTGTTCGTCCGCGCCGGCAGCATCCTGCCCACCGGACCCGAGGTGCAGAACACCCGCGAGCAGCCCGGAGGCCCGCTGGTGCTGCATGTCTTCACCGGGGCCGATGCCAGCTTCTCGCTCTACGAGGACGATGGGGTGAGCCAGGCCTATCAGCGGGGCGACCATGCCCGCATACCGATCGCGTGGAACCAGGCGACGCGCATGCTGACCATCGGCGCGCGGGAGGGCCGCTACCAGGGCATGCCGGCGACACGGCGGATCTCGGTCCGCTTCTATCGGCCGGGCAAGGCGGCGACGCCGGACTTTGCGGAGAACGAACAGACCGCCCTGGTCTATGACGGGGGGCCGGTGACGGTGCGGGAGCGGTGAGCCGGCGCCGTGACGTTCATTTTGTGGACAGGTTCGGCCGCCCAAGAAGGGGCATGATCCGCCCGACGCCATGCTCCGCGAGCGCCTTGCCCCTGGCGTTCCTCCTGATCGCGTCGTGCTGGTCGGCCGCTTCCTTCGCACAATCCGCGCCGGCACCCGAAACGGGCGAGGCTCGGCCCGCACCGTCCGAGGGCGATACGCGTCGCCTGACCGATGCGGAGCGGGACGCGATCCTGAGCAGCAATACCGTGGAAAGGGCGGCCGCCGTCCGCGGCGAGCTGCCGGACTCGGAAGGCCCCGGACGTGGCATTCACGGCGAGGTCGGCGTCATGATCGGCACGAACGGCACGCGCGGCGCCTATGGCACCGCCGATATTCCGCTCGGCGACAATGCAAGAGCAACCGTCGCCGTCGAGAGCAGCACCTTCGGCTATCGGCGCTAGGATATCTCAGTCGCCCGGCGGCCCGAGATAGTCGGCGCCATAGACGGCCGCGCGGATGTCATGGTGCAGCGTGCCGTCGAACGGCCTGACCTGGACGAAGAACACCACCGCCATGTCGTTGGCCGGATCGACCCAGAACAGGGTCGTCTGGGCGCCGTCCCAGAAGAATTCGCCGACCGATCCGCGATTCTCCCCGGGCGTCTTTGGCTGCGCCGTGCGTACGGCAAAATCGAACCCGAAGCCGACCGATCCCTTGCCCGGCAGGAAGAAACGCCGGGTGATGCGCGGGTCGAGGTGGTCGGTCGACATCAGCCTGACGGTCGACGGCGCGAGGATGCGCACCCCGTCGAGCGTGCCCCGACCGAGCAGCATGCGCGCGAAGCGCATATAATCGTCGAGCGTCGATGCGAGCCCGGCCCCACCCATGGTCAGGCGGCGCGGCCCGAAATTGAGCGCGCGCGCCTTGTCGTCCGGCTGGCGGACGAGCTTGCCATCGGCCCCCTTCTCATAGCTTGCGGCAAAGCGGGGGAGCCTGTCCTGCGGCTGGGTCCAGCCGGTGTCGCGCATGCCGAGCGGATCGAGGATGGTGCGGCGGACATGCTGCTCGAACGGTTCGTCGGTCAGATGCTCGACCAGCAGCGCCTGGACGTCGACGCCGGTGCTGTAGCTCCATTCGGCCCCCGGATCGAACAGCAGCGGCACGCGGGCCAGCTTGTCGCCCATCTCCGACAGGCTGTTGGTCAGGGCGAGCGGATCGATCTCGTGGAAGATGACGTCGGCGGCGGTATCGCGCATGCCATAGGAGAAGCCGGCGGTGTGCCGCATGATGTCGCGGATGCTGATCGGCCGCGACGGCGCGCGGAGGACCGGCTTGCCGTCGGCGCCCGTACCGTCGATCACCTTCACCGCGCCAAAGGCGGGCAGGTAGCGCGCGAGCGGATCGTCGAGGCCGAACCTGCCCTGTTCCCACAGCTGCATCAGCGCGACGCCGGTCACCGGCTTGGTCATCGAGAAGATCTGGACGAGCGTGTCGCGGCGCATCGGTCGGTGCGCCTCGCGATCGGCCTCGCCCGCGGCGCCGAAATAGCGTTCGGCGCCCCCCTGCCAGACCAGCGCCGAGGCGCCGGTCGCCCGCCCGCTCGCGACCATCTGGCGGAGCGCGGCGTCGATGCGGGCGCGATCGATGGTGACGCCGGGCGCCCTGGCCGGTTCGGCCGCCAGCGTCATGCGGGGCGCGGCAAGGCCCAGGACGATCGTTGCCAAGGCGCTGCGTCGCTGCATTTCGGCTTCTCCCCTGTCGTTCTCGCTGATGACGTTCACAGAACTGGTTTTGCAATAGAATGACCGGAGGGAGGATAGCGCGCGATGGGGCAGCCCGACATCACTATCCTGCGTATCGGGCGCGAAAAACAACCACTGGTCGTCATCGACGATTTCGCTTCCCATCCCGACGCCCTGCGCGCCGCCGCGATCGTCTCCATGAAGCCGTAGAAGCTGCCGCCCGTGTGAGACCAGCCGCCGTGAAGGGGCGCCCGATCGTTTGGCACGATATCGCCGACCTTGGGAAAAGGCCGCTCAGGCAGGGGCGGCTGCCGTCCGGCCTCTTCAGCTTCACGATCCGCGCCGGCAGCATTCGCCCTATCCGGCATCGCCGCCGCCGTGCGCGCCGCGACGGTTCCACCTGCCTTGCCCAAGCCTGACGATGTTGCGGTTTTCGACATGTCCGGCGAGGCGTGCGGGGACTTGTCGTTGCCGCACGCCGTGCACGCGAACAGCGTCAGGACCATGCCGAGATTGATCCACGTGTTGGCCATCCGCATCTATCCCACAGCCGATTTCAGTTCATCTGGGCCCGGTGTCATTCGCACTCGTCCCGTTTCAGATCAGGCTCGGCTGACGTCAGCAGATCGATGATGCTAGGTGCGTATTCGAACCGGGCGGTGCCCAATCGCGCCTGAGTCGAAAAATGCTCCGTTGCCACCTGGTTAAGGGTGCTTCGGCTGACGGTGCACCAATACATCGTCACACTTCCACCTTGAATTCGGGCGACATTGTAATTTCCAATCGTTTCTTCGTCGTCAGGCAAGTAATATGCGAAAACAATAACATTATTTGATGTTTTTCTTATGCCAATATAATCTGCATATCGATAGAAGTTCGCTTTGAGATATTCGCCCTTGTCATTGCGGATGACCGTATTCTGGTCTCCCTGGCTCATGTCTGCTTCGACATCATAATATCGCGAAAAAGAATCTCCGGGAATGCGATAAGATTTATATTTTTCTTCCCCGTCTTCCGATTCGGAATAAGTCAGCCATTTTTTCCATGGACCTTCACCGGGGTCGGGGAAGCGCAAAACCTCCTCGGCAGTCGTCCCACTACCGCGCGCTACGTTTCTTGCCGGCCCCGGGCCGGATTTGCCCTCACGAACAGCGGCAACGGACCGGTTGGCGGCACCATCGGTAGTGTCTGGGCTGCATCCAGCGCAGGCAACGATAATAATGGCTAGGCCAACTCCGCTCGATCCGAGTCTCATCGTCTGCTCCGCCCGTATCGTGCCTGCAAAATGATCTCCATTTGTTCCGCAAGAGTCAAGGCGCCGTTCTGGGCGCGAGTGCATCGCCGACACGCAGCGTCAACGTTTTCTGGGTGGGAGGCGACCCTCCATCCAATCGACGGGATTATACGTATTGCGGTTACGGTCATGGACTTCGAAATGGACATGGCTTCCCTGACCGCGAGCGTTGCCCGTGGAACCAAGGACTCCGATCGGTTGCCCGAGGCGAACGGGGGTTCCGCTCGCCAGGCGCGGCACCGTTTGGAGATGTGCATATAGGGTAATGTAGCCGTCCGGGTGGGCCACAGTGATGTAATTTCCCCAACCTGCCATTTCTGGCCCGTGCCCCTGAACCTTGTACGGGACAAATTTTCCATTCTTGTCCTTCTTCAACAACCTTTTGCCAGTCTTGGGATCTCTGGCCCAGACTTTTGCCCATTGTGTGCTGGCCGTCACGACGACACCATCCGCTGCGGCCCGTACCGGTGTGCCGAGCGGTCCGGGCACGTCATCTCCCAGATGACGCTGAGGCTTTCCGGTACGTTGTTTTCTGTAGCGACCCTCGGGTGAGTATCGTCCGTCGGAATATGCGACACCCCTCACGTCCTTTTCGCCTCGTCGAGGGAAATGAACGCCCGTCGCAGGAATTGGAACTGGCCAGCTTCGCGGGAACTTTACGCCCGAGCTGGGCACCGGTGTCGAAGGTGCAGTATTGTGAACAGGTATATCGCCGCGGCGCGCTTCCGCAGAATTACTGCTGGGCGCCACCGGCCCAGTCTTGCTCTTGCCCGAGTTTGGTGGAATCGCCAGCTTTGGCTGTCCCCAAGTTTCAACGTCTTCAAGTACGTCAGTGAGCGTTGTCGGTGCGGTCGCTGTTTTCGGCGTCGTTCCGATCGGCGCTTCGCCGATCATCATGGCATTGGCATTCATATCGATGGATGATCCGACCGCTGCCGCGCCTTGGGCCTCCGATGTCTCGTCTGGCGCAGAGGCGTTGGCCATGAATGTCGCGTTCGTCATCCTGGCGGCCGGTGGCGAGTTGGCTGCTTCTTCGGTAGAGGAGCCCAGCACCCTAAACCCGCCGGCCTTCCACCAGTGGATCGCCTCGTCGGCGGTGTAGGTGAACGGCACCAGCCCTTCGGCGATCAGGGCATGGCCGAAATATGTGTCCACCTCTTCATAGGTCGCCGCGCGCTTGCCGCCGGTGACCTCGTCCAGATCGTTCATCGTGCGCGACATCAGGGCCATCGCCATATAGCCGCCCTTCGGGTGTGGCATGCTCAGGTGATCGGGCACCTTCCACTGCGATCGCGGTCCGTCCCAGGGCTGGGGCGGCGAGGCCGGCGGCCGAACCACCGGCGGCGAGGCGAGGTGGATATTCTCCTCGATGAACCGCCGCATCCATTCCTCGTCCGACTCGTCCTCCGGCTCGGGCTGCGCTTCGAGAGAACCATCGGAGGCTGCCGCCCCTGACGGGTCGGTAGGTTCCGGCGCTGCCGACCGGCTTGCCTCGGGCGGATCAAGGGGCAGCTCTTCACTCTCGGTCTGCGGGATATCGATGGTCATCAAACCCTCCTGTCCGCACGGTCGCTAAGCCCGAAAGCCGCGATCTTGAATCAGATCGCGCTTGCAATGTAGGAAATTTCCTACGAGAACATATATAGAACGAACAGCGGGAGCGAGTCGTGAACCAGCAAGACATTTTGCGGGAATCCCTTGGCATGCGTGCCGAACCGGGGAGCGGGCGATGCGCGCCCTGCGGGGTATCGGGGTGGCACCCGGACACGCGGCATTGCCAGATGGCGGGGTGTCCGCTCGCCGCGCCCCCTGTCCGGGGCGACGCCCTGCCCTGCCCGGCCGCCCGGGACCATGAGCGCGCGTGATCGACCCCGCCATCCTTGATGCCATGCTCGAGGCCGGCGCCTCGGCCGAGGTGATCGTCGCCGCGGTCAAGGCAGCCGCGACGCGCGAGGATGCGCGGCGCGCGGCGCAGCGTGCCGGCAATGCGCGGCGGCAACGGCGCTATCGCGAGCGGCTGTCGGGGGACGAGACGGGCGATCTGTTCGAGGGGGTGGAGGGGAGTACCGCCTCCGCCGCTTTGGCGATCCCGTGCGAAGATAAGGAGCCGCCCCTCCTTCGTCATGCCGGACCTGTTCCGGCATCCATCGAGCCGCAAACGCCGCGGCCGTTGCGTACGCGGCCCGATGGCCCCCGGAACAAGTCCGGGGTGACGGATGGGGGTGGCGACACCGATCCGTCCATCCCAAAGGAGCAGATTCAGGCCTCGCCCGATGACGCCCGTAACGCGTTACAGGACGCAACCGACGGCCAGTCCGGCGTGACGGGCATCATCCCCCCTTCCCTTGATAAAAGCCCCCAGACCCCAAAAATTAATCCCATCCCCCGTGCCCCCATGGGGGATTCCCCGCGCGAGGCCGGTGCCGGCCGGCGGTTCCCCTGCCCCGCCGGCTGCGACCCGGCCGACTGGCGCGACCTGCTCGCCAACCGGCAGGTCAAGCGGCTGGCGATGACCCGGGCGGCCTACCGCAAGCTGATCCGCGATCTCGACGCGCACAGCGACGACGAATGGCCGCCCGGCAGGCTGCTGGCCCATGCCGCCGAGAGGGGCTGGGCGCAGATCTTCGATCCCCGAGACGACCATCAAGGAGCACGCCGCCATGGCAACCGCCGCCCTTACCGATCCGGTTCCACCTGCCCCGCCCCCGGCGATCCCGCCGAGCCGTGCAACCCTCTCGTCCGCGCCGTGCTGCGATCCGAAGCTCGCGATGCTGGTGAGGGAGGCGCCGGTTTTTAGCCATGTCTGCACGCCCGAGGAGCGCAGCGCGCTCGCCGCACTGGCCGTCGCGGCCGAGGCGGCGCTGGCCCCGGCCAGCCCGCGCGAGATCAGGCGGATGATCGGCAAGCTCGCGCTCGGCTTTCCGGCCGGCAAGGCGAGCGACCTGGAGGCGGAGGCCCGGCTGGAACTCTATGCCGAGGGGCTGGGCGACATCCCGGCCGACCTGCTCGGCGCCGCCTGTGTCCGGGTGCTGCGCGACTGCCGCTTCTTCCCCTCGATCGCCGAGATCCGCGAGCGCTGCGCCGGGGTCGCGGTGCGGCGCTGGGAGGTGTCGCGCATCCGCACCCTGATCGCCGCGCACGACCGCGACCGCGACCGCCTGGCGCGGATCGCCGCGCCGCTTTCCGCCTGAAGGAGACCGATATGAACGACATGACGCTTTCGCCCTGGGAGCGCGAGGTGCTCGCCTGCGTGACCGAGGCGGCCGAGGCTGGCCGGGTCGCGCCGACCGGCGACGAGTTGCAGGAACGCTGCGGCTGCGATTCCATCAGCACCACCGTCAACCTGGTGCAGCGGCTCGAGCGCAAGGGGCTGATCCGGGTCGAGCGATACCAGCGCACGCGGCGCATCACGGTGCTGGCGACGGGCAAGGCGACCGCGCCGGTGACCAACAAGACGCCGCACTGGCGCACGAAGAAACGGCCCGGCCGCATGCCCTCCGCCACGCTGCACATGGTGAAGTCGCGCGATCCGGACATGGCGATTCAGATCATCAAGGCGGCGCGGCGCGAAGGGCTGGGGCTGGACGATTTCATCGCCGAACTGGTCTGGGCCGGCTGGCAATCGCGCGAGGAGGCGTTCGCGGCGCGGGTGGCGGCGCTCGGGTGAAACGGCCCGGCTTGATTCAACAATCGTGGCGCCGGCGCCAGGGCCGGTGCGACATCGAAGGAGAGCCTCATGGTCGACAGCATCGATCCCTCAACGACCCCGCCCCTCGCGCCGGGCACGACCGATCCCGACGCCGATACCGCGCCCGCCCTCGACCCGAACCTCCCGCCCGACGCGCCGGCCGAGCCGGAGGATGAGAGCGACGAGGAGTGGATGCGGCGGTTCATCGAGGAGAATATACACCTCGCCTCGCCGCGGGTGGTGCGCCCGCCCGCGCCACCGCCCCAGCCCTGGGACGGCCCAAGGTCGCAGTGGAAGGTGCCCGATCACCTGAGCATGCCGCACCCGAACGGCGGCTTATGGCGATGGCGCTGATGTCGCGCACGATGAACGATCTGGACGAGGTCACCGGCGGCACGCGCGCGGCGACTTATGAGGAGGTGGACAAATATTTCGGCCATGCCCTGATCGCCGAAGGACTGGTGCCGTTCACCTATATCGCCGACGAGGCGAGCCGCTGGTGGAAGGCGGGCGGGTACAAGGTGCTGGGCTCCTCTGCCGAAGAAGCGACCAACTCGCCAGCGGCCGCCATGATGACGAATGCGACGTTCATGGCCAACGCCTCTGCGCCAGACGAAACAACGGGTGCCCAAGGCAGCGCAGCGGTCCGGTCATCCATCGATATGAATTTCAACGGAATGATGATCGATGACGGGGTCGATGAACGGGAGGGAAGAGGCGACAGAAGCGCAGAGGCAAATGGAGCCCCAACTGGCGGTTCATCGAATAGCCCGGCGCGAGCAACGACGTTGGCGGATGTGATCAAGGGAGTCGAAACATGGGGTTCACGCCGGTCTGCACCGGCCAGGGCGACACCTCCGTCGCCCCCCAGCCCTACCCCAGCCCTTAGACCGACGCCTGCTCGGCCGTCAGCTTCCGGGAACAGCCTGCCCGGTGCTCTTAAAAGAGATTGGCCGGTGCCTGGCGGAGGGCGCACCGCGCAGAAGGGAAAAAGGGATTCTCGCGGCAAGGAATATTCCGACGGCAGTTATGATCTGACTGGAGGAAAGAGAGGCGGTCGTAAGCATAAGGGATATGACCTGCCGGGAGAAATTGGCGCTGTCGTAGGTGCCGCCGCCAACGGTGTCGTGGTCGCGGCGGATACCGAGCGCGAGAAGATCTGGGAACGCGACAAGGACGGCGCGATCAAACGGGACAAGCAGGGGCGAAAGCTTTTCAGGCGCGGCAAGAAGGTGGTGGGTTGGGGGAATTACGTCATCATTCAACACCCCGATGGTTATCGGACGGTCTATGCGCATCTGCGGGAAGTGCCACAGTTAAAAAAGGGTCAGACTGTTCGCGCGGATCAGGAGATCGGGCGGCTGGGTATTACGGGGAACGCTGCGACGAAGGGCAGTCACGTCCATTTCGAGGTCCGTGATAGAAGTATGGCAAAAACATACGACCCTGCCGATTGGCTGTCCGGGCGTCTGCCGGCAGCGCGCCACTGAAAAGGGCCATGTGACCAAGTACATTCAGGTGTGAGAGGCTATAGATCATCCGGAACATTTGCGGTACAGATGAACTGAAATCGGCTGCGGGATAGATGCGGATGGCCAGCACGTGGATCAATCTCGGCATCGTCGTGACGCTGTTCGCGTGCACGGCGTGCGGCAACGACAAGTCACCGCACGCCTCGCCGGACATGTCGAAAACTGCAACGTCGTCAGGCTCAGGCAAGGCAGGCGGGACCGTCGCGGCGCGCACGGCGGCGGCGATGCCGGATAGGGCGAATGCTGCCCGCGCGAATCGTGAAGCCGAAGAGGCCGGACGGCAGCCGCCGCTGCCTGAGCGGCCTTTTCCCAAGGTCGGAGATATCGTGCCAAACGATCGGGCACCCCTTCACGGCGGATGGTCTTACACGGGCGGCAGCTTCTACGGCTTCATGGAGAATAGTTGCTGCTTCGATCACTATGACCAAATGGAACCGAATGGCTCCAATATTGGCAAATCTCTCTACGTGATAACCGATCCCACCGAACGAGATGCCTCTGGAGGTATTTCGAAGGGACGTGTCACGCTTATCTTTTACGCGCGCATCGACGCGTTGGAGTCTAGGGTTTGCAATATTGGCGGGCGCCAGGCCGTCGTCGCGTTTGCCGATGAGAATTGGCGCAACGGCAGCGCTTATGTCACCGATGGCAAGACACTGCACGTCACGAGGTGGCGCGATAAGGCTCCCCCCGGTTGCGACCGACCGGAGGATGGTGAAGAACGGGATTAGAGGGTGTCCAGGGTTCGGCCCCGGACATTTTGGAAACACAGTGCAAGAGTCGGCATATTGGCCAGCTTGCAACGCGCGATCACCCTCGCACTGCCAACTGCATGGGCGCAAACCTCGAGTTTAATATTGTGTCCCCGAAATACTAAGGCGTTTATCTCCCCCATGAAATGGCGGTCTTTCGGGCTCAGTGGATTCTAGGCGCGTTCTACTGGCCGAAGTTGATAGCGGAGTTGATGCATGAATATCGCGTTTTTTCCGCATCGAGCCATCGGCGCCCGCCTCGTTGGGGTGTCGATTCTGCTGGCGCTGCCGGTTACGCCGGCCTTCGGGAAAGGCGTGCCCCAACCCGGCATCGACAAGCCGACCAGGGTTGTCGCAGCCGACTTTGCGAGGCGATTCCCATGCCTCGATGCCGGTCTGCCTGACTGGGGGACTCGGCCGTACAAGGGCTGCATCGGTGATGTCCAGATCGAACCTTATCGATCGAATGATCCCGCCAGAGAGATTATCCTGATGATTGCCATATTCGACCTCACTAAAGGCAGGACGACCAGGATCAGGCGCGAAGTATCCCCGATTTATGGGCAGACGATGCGGTATCTTTTTCCGCATTGGCCGCAGGCAAGCGCCTGGCTGTACCGGAGCCTCGAAAATACGCGGCAACGAGGGTGCCCAAGCATCGCTCATATCCGGGACATATGGATGATTGTCCGGCCTTCTTATGGTGCCCGTGGTGGGCACGACTATGCCGATGTGATCATCACGCGATCATCAGACACGTTGGACGATTACAGAAAGCTGGACGAGCCGATGTGCGACCGCCTTCCCTTCGTCGAGGAGATCAAACTGGCCGGCGCAAAGTCCCGACAAAAACCGCAGCGGCGTTAAACCGGATGGCCCGCGCGCTGCGTAACGGCGGTTGCGTAAGGTGACACGTGCAATAATCCCCCGTGCTTCGCGCGCCTGGATGGCTCTCGGGCGACAGCGCTCCGTCCAAAGGGCGAAGAATAAATTCGATGAGCATTAGGCGCATATTGCACGTGTCACCGTTACACCTTCATGGATAAATACACCGACGATCTTATCGACGTGACAGACTATATGTACGATCCGGGAAAAGTAACGCTTCCCCCGACTAGCAGCCTGCGCGGCCAGCCCAAATAGGGTCATGGTACACCGCCAGCCTCATCATTGCGGTACGGTGCGGGTGCTTGCGTCCTACGGGAACGGGTGCCCAGGCATTGACTTGTCGAGAACAAAAAGAGATCATCGTTAGAGGCAATATGATCGCAGGAGAGATCGGTGAAGCGCCGGGGAGAGACAAGTAGCCTAATATGTGCCGTCATCGCCGCTGCTGTAGCGGTCGCCGTTTCACCTACCGCGACGGTTGCTCGGCCTGGTTCCGCCGCGAATGCAAGGATCGCCGCTACACTTTCGATAGCGCGCGCCAAACGGGCGATCGCAGCTATCGGGGCGCGTCGGGCAACCTGCAAGGCGAATGACTATTCGCCACAACTTTTCGAAGAGTGCGACGGCAAAGCGATCGATGCCTATAACAAGCTCCTGCCGCGCGCGCGTACCGGCGCGCGTCGCGACGATCTCCTCGCTGCGATGCTCCCAGCCTTTCAGGAGGCGCAGAATCCGGACCGCGCCTATTATTCAAGCGATTCCCTAGCGGGCGACGTCGCCACCGTTTCCGCCTATGCCGATTTTGCGCGCCGCCGGGCGGAGATATTGACCGGGGTTTCCAGTATCCCGTCGCCGCTCAAGCCAGTTCGAGGCGAACAGGGTCTGTTCGACTGGATCGACCGGACGCCGGATCTGCGGAGGTCGACTAGCAACTCGATATCGACGCGGGAGGCGACCCGACGCTGGGACGCGATCCGCACAGCGGATTGTGCGGCCTATCCGGTCCCACGATGCTCAGAGCGGCTTGACGATGAAATGCGGCGAATGGTCCGAGACCTGACGGTCGAGCAGCCTTCTTCCTTCAAGAAGGGCGAAAAGCGCCCGCCACGCCGCTTTTGAGGAGATATGGGACCTCTTGACGGCATCTGCTCTACCGGGCCTGATCCCGGCAGGTGGGTCTGGCCATCCTGTCAGCACCATAATTCCTGTTTGACCAAACGCGGGTTACGGCATTGGCCGGGCGGCAGGGCCATCTTCATCCCCGGCCGCCAAAGGCCCAGCCGCGCCTCGATATTGGGCATTTCCGAATCGATCACAGCCAGCGGGTTGCCGTCCGCATATCGCGTGGCGCTGCGATAGCGCAGGACCTGCCCATAGCCGCCTGCCCCAAGCCTGCTGACCGTCATCCAGAAGCCGAACGGCGCATCCTGGGTCGGCTCGGCCGAGATCATCGCGCCGCGCAAGCGACCATCGGCGACATAGCGTATTTCCTGATTGTTGTTCCGCCCGGTCCGCTTTTCGAAGACGGGCGCGAAGCTGTCGCGCGCACGGTCATAGGCAAGCACCATCGTCGCCACGCGCTGATCGCCATTGCCACCGTGCAGGCTCGCGACCTGCACCAACAGGAGCTTCTTGCCGGCCTCCGGCTGTACGATCCTGGCATCGTTCAGGAAATGCGCCTCCGAATACAGGTCGTCCCCGGTCGACAGCGCCAGCATATGCGCCAGATCCGGCGGGCATGTCCGGCCACCATCGTTGCTGACGCACAGGCGGATGGCGCCGGGCGCCTTGTCGTCGCCCATGCCGAGCGGATCGGGAATATCGGCGCCCTGCGACGCCGTGAACCGCCAGGGCGAGCGCGTGCCGAACGGCTGGGTCAGGTCGATCGACGGCATCGTCTGCCGCGCCGGCGCGGATTGGCCGACGGCCGGAGCGGCCAGCGACAGAAGAAGAAGCGACGCAAACACTCTCATGGCATTCCCTTTCAGGCACTCGTCCTATGGATATGACGATATCTGCCGCACCGATATGGTTTTCGGCGTCTACGAAGCGTCCTTTTGAGCACGCCGGACTCCTACGTCCCACGATGGCCGCATCGTCGAGATCGACCTGGCGCCCGCAACGCTGACACCAGAAGTTTCCGGGCGTAACCCAAGGATCAAGACAGCCCGGAAGGAAAAAGCGCAGATTCGGAGCAAGAGGCCTCCATCCACTGGATCGAGGCGAATTCCGTAGCCAGAGAGGCGGGGATACAGCGGCGCCTGGCTTACTCCGCGCCTGCCCCATCAAGCGGCTCGATCGATTTACCAGCGTTCGTGCAAACAAATCTTGAAGCCCGGACAGGCTTGCTCATGCTCACCGCATCTGCGCGCCAGATTTGTCCGAGATTCGGACTGGATGTCATTGCACGCCGGTCGATGCGCATTCCTGCCTGGGGAGCCAGTTCTCGCTCAAAAAACTGGACGCACCTTTGAACAGTGGCATCGGTAATAGCCGAGATGGCCACTTCGTCGGCTCCCACGCCGTTGGGCAACATGCCAGGGACAGGATCAGCGGAGACCATGTCCTGTGGCGAGGCCATGGCGGTGAGAAGGGATAACAGCGCAAGCATAGGACGCAAACTAACATGCTCCTCCACGTGGCTCAACGATTTGTCATTACTT
Organism: Sphingomonas sp. P3_C6; assembly: GCF_056402595.1. Taxonomy (NCBI): domain Bacteria; kingdom Pseudomonadati; phylum Pseudomonadota; class Alphaproteobacteria; order Sphingomonadales; family Sphingomonadaceae; genus Sphingomonas; species Sphingomonas sp. P3_C6. The sequence continues at coordinate 128,355 of NZ_JBFUHB010000003.1, read as the reverse complement.
TCGGCATAGGCGTCTGCATATTGTTGGGTACCTATGCCAGCGACAAATTCGCGCGCGCCATGTGCCGAAGATCTGATATTCCGGCAGATGTCGACCACAGTCGGTCGTACAGGGTGACGGTGGGGAATGACCGGTTCAGAGAAGACCTGCCGTCGCCGGCGCCAGTACCGGACGATCCGCATCGCGCCCACCACAGACGTTCCCGGGTGTGAGGGTGGCCTGGAACCCGTCATTCGCCTAAATTTCCAGGGAACGACGGCAAGCGTCCATATATTGCCGTTCAGGGGCAGCATCACGAGTGCCGATTGCGGTCATTCCCAGACGAAGATCGTTCGCAATTTGCAGCCGCTCGGCTCCTGCCCCTCCTCGAACAAACGGACGCGCTTGATCGCCGCCAGTTGCGGCGCGCCGAAAGGCGTCGGCGATGTGAAATAGGCGGTTCCATGGGCACCGTTCCAGATCGCGACCTGATAACCCTGTTTTACCCGTTGCTGCGCAAACATGGCCGGTCTGTCTGAGGTCGGCGGGTTCAGCATCCGCCCCTTCGCAGGCGATGCCCAGCCGATGCCTTGAACCTCGAACGAGCCGAACGCGCCTTCCCACCGAAAGCTGCCGCCATGAATGCCGCCTTCCAGCGTTGTGACCTTCTCGCCCGCCAGCAGATCGATGATCGGCGCATACCCACAAAAGCGCGCTGGCCCGACGAGTTCACTCGCCTTGGCAGGTGCCGCTTCAGACAGGACAATTCCGAGCGCTATCGAAAGCGCCAGCTTCCCGAGGGTATGGCAAAACGATCCATTGCGAGAACGTGCGCGCTCAACATCGCTCTGTCCAGCAGCAGCGCTAACTGAACCCGACTGCAACGGCCGCTTCGACCTCGCATCAGCGACGAGCAGTCAGGCAGGTTTCCACCAGGCCAAGTCGCTCCGTGTTGATCGCGAACTGCCTCGGGCGAACGGCAACAGGTGGTGGAGAGCGGACGGTTAGCCGAACCATCTATCATGCATCGCGCGGATGAAATTGGCGTTAGCGACGGGAAGCCCGGATGCTGAGCCGATGACCGAGTCAACGCCGCAATAGGGGCAGAGGGCAGTACCGCTCTCGTCCTCAACCCACTCCTCTACGTCACTGACTGAAAACACTTTTTCACAAAAGAAGCACCCGCAAACAGCGCTGCGCTCCAGCTCTGCTCGATGGTTGGCTGAATGGCGGTGAGCGGCGTCGAGCGTGATGCGTGGAAAGTCCATGGACGCAGTGTCGGCGGGATCGGGAATGACTGCAACTGGGCGACAGCGGCCGATCCACGGCCACCTGGACGAAGGGCAGCTATCCTGGTTTGCTCGCTCCAGAGTTGACCATCCGGAATCGGTAGGATTTTCGGGTATGCGGTCGCCCAACCGGTCGAATGCGTTGCGGCCGCTTCTGACAACAGCGGTCATTCGCTACGATTGCAGCGAACCGCCGGAAATGTCCCACGACCCGGCGTTCCAGCAAGGGGGGGCTGATCATCGGTCTACTGCTCGAATTCACCTCCGTCGTGGCACTGCTCGAGCCGAAGCGCTCGGCGGCGCCGGGCGCTGCGACGCCGCCGCTCTGTTCGACCCGGCAGCCGCGCACGCCCCCCGGCGCGCGCGGCCCCATCACTGCGCTGCGTTCGCGCGGTCGAGCGCCTGGCTAAGGTCGGCGAGGATGTCGTCGATATGCTCGAGGCCAATCGAGAGGCGGACATAGCCTTCCGACACACCCGTTACCAGCTGCTCCTCGGCCGAGAGCTGCGAATGGGTGGTCGACGCGGGATGGATCGCGAGACTGCGCGCATCGCCGATATTGGCGACATGGTAGAAGAGCTGCAGTGAGTTGATGAAGGCGCGCCCCGCCGCGCCCCCACCCGCGAGTTCGAACCCGACCAGACCGCCCTGGCCGCCGGCCAGCACGCGCGCGGCGCGCTCCGCCTGCACGCCCGTCTGGACGGACGGATGGATTACCCTCATCACCTCGGGCCGCGCTTGCAGGAAGGCGACCACCTTGGCCGCATTCTCGCAGTGGCGCGGCATGCGCAACGGCAGCGTCTCCAGCCCCTGAAGGATATGGAAGGCGTTGGTCGGCGACAGCGCCGCGCCCAGATCGCGCAGCAGCACGGTGCGGGCACGGAGTATGTAGGCGATCGGGCCGAGCGGCTTGGCCGCCTGGCTCCACACCGCGCCGTGATAGCTGCGATCGGGGGTGTTGAGCAGCGGCTGGCGATCGGGGAAAGCCTCCCAGTCGAAATTGCCGCCATCAACGATCATCCCACCGATCGACGTGCCGTGACCGCCGATATATTTGGTCGTCGAATAGACCACGATTGCCGCGCCATGGTCGAACGGACGCGCGATCAGCGGCGCGGCGGTGTTGTCGACGATCAGGGGGATGCCGAGCGGGCGACCGAGGGCGGCGATCTCGCCGATTGGGCCGACGATCAGCTTGGGATTGGGCAGCGTCTCGATATACCAGGCGCGGGTGCGATCATCGCTGGCGCGGACAAAGGCTTCCGGATCGGCGGGATCGACAAACCGGACGTCGATGCCCTGGTCCTTCAGCGTGTTGGCGAACAGGTTCCAGGTGCCGCCGTAGAGATCGGTGCCGCTGACAATGTTGTCGCCGGCGCGCGCGAGATTCTGCACTGCATAGGCGGAGGCCGCCTGGCCCGAGGCCACCGCGAGCGCCGCCGCGCCGCCTTCCAGTGCGGCGATGCGCTGCTCCAGCACGTCGGTCGTCGGGTTCCCGAGCCGGGTATAGATGTTGCCCAGCTCGCGCAACGCGAACAGGTTCGCGGCATGGTCGGTGTCGCGGAACTGGTAGGAGGTGGTCTGATAGATCGGCGGCACCACCGCGCCGGTGGTCGGGTCGGCGCGCCAGCCGGCGTGCAGGGCAATCGTTTCGGGGTGCAGCGTGCGCTCGGCCATCGTCGGTCCTCTCAAGGGCGTGTCGGTATATTGGCGTCAATGCTAATGGCCGCGCTCGCGAAGAGGAGATAGATTTCCTTGGGAGCGGCCCGCCTCGAACTCAACCATGACGGCAGCGCGGCCTTCGCAGGAATCGCGCACCAATCGACAGGCCGAACCACAGTTGGATGCCGCGCGCCACCACGCGCGGCAAGGGACGCGTCGTTACCATCAGAAGCGGACGCCCACCGCGCCTAGCAGGCTGTTGAGAAAACCTTCGTCATTCCCGCGCAGGCGGGAATCCATAAGCTTGGCGCTCTGGTATCGCACTGAAACGCAATGGGCTATGGATCCCCGCCTGCGCGGGGATGACGATTGAGGTCGGTCCGAATCATCTTTTTCAACAGCCTGCTAGAGCGACCGGGGTCGACCGGACCTGTGACGATAGCCTTAAACCTGCCATTCGCGTAAATTTCCAAGTAATGACGGCAAGCGCCCAATAGCGGACTCAAGCGCTCCTTGCTAAAACCTCTCGTTATGAACTTCGCGTATATCCATCGAGCGTTGAAGCTCAGCGCCGGGATGCTCGCAATTTCGCTCGTAGGCGAAGGGGTATTTCAGGTTGTCGGATGGCTATCCGGGACGAAATCCTACATCCTGTTCCCATATGCTGGCTTCGCGGCGGTCTTCTTACCGCAGGTCCCGTTAGATCAACAGGCTGGACCAGTCAGTCCGATCCTCAGACTGTCGGTGGCGGCCGTCCTTTTCGCGGTCGTCTGCGCAAACGCCATGCTAGTCTCGATCGTGAACCACGTCGGATGGAACATTGGGTCCGTGTCGCTCGCCGTTCTACCCGGGTGGTATGTGGTCACCCTCGCCATTCTGGCTGGCGACCAACTCCTTCGTTCGTTCAAGCAGCGACGAGCGAACGGCAGCTAACCACCAGGCCAAACCGTTCCGCGTTGACCGCGAACTGCCTCGGGCGAACGACAACAGGTGGTGGGAAGCAGACATGCGCGTTCTAGCTCGCGGTTACGTTTCCAGATAGCTGCCGGGGACTATGCTGTCCGACCCCGCACCCGTAAATTGGATCGCGCCCGTGTGTCCGCGAGGGAGTAAATTGGCGGCTGCACCCTTCGGCCACTCTATAGCGGTTATGGTGACTTCGACGTCCATGCAGGTGTTTGCGGCCGAGCGGACGCATCCTTGCGGCACATCTTCATGCGCATCGTTACGCACCTCGTAGCACTTAGTGAAAACATCCCCGACGTGGGCATCTTGATAGTTGTCCGAGACGCATAGGAACGTCCGGCGATCCATATCGCGTGTGCGTATCTCGCGGACCCAGAGGGTATTTCGGTTGCCGACATCATCCATCACAAGAGATTTGATCCGAATCTTCGAATGTCTGCAAGTGGGCGACACCCGTCGTTTCGCAGCAATCCTCGTGAATGGCAGCTTCTCTATCGCGGCCGTTCCAAAGCGGTCAGACGGCAACCGGCCAGCCGTTCCCATTCCCAGCCATCGCCTGCTCATTTCCGGAACGTCCGGTGTTCGATTGGGAGCCACCGTTCCGGGCCCAACTCGGAAACGACCGCAATGTCCCCACCTTTGGTCATTTGGCGCAGCACGTAATCGGGTGCCAATCGACAGGCAAAAACCACTAGGCACACACACCCGTGGCCGGGCCGAAGCGCCTTCTGCGCTTTGGCGCCGATGGCAGGAATCCAGTTGGGGTGACCGAGCAAACGGCACCGGTGCCTATGACGAGTGCCAGTTCAGGTGGATGGGATCAGCCAGGATGGCAGCGTCCATGCATCTCCCTTTCAGGCACTCGCCCTATCACGTACCGACCCGCACCGGTGGAAGAGAGCATAGATGTCGTTCCTACGGCACCAGCACCTCGATCACGCCGGCGGCAACCCGCGCGGTCACCGGGGTGCGGGCCAGCAGCTCGCCGTCGATCGAGATCGCCATCGGCGGTTCGGTCGCGATGCGCAGTTCGGTGCCGGAGAAATGGCGCACCGTCTCGTGCCGCGCGTCGAGGCGCAGGATGCTCGCCGCCCAGTTCCTGATGAGGCGGCTCCTCGCGTGACCCGTCACCGCCTGGACGACGATCATGCCGTTATCCACCGTCGCCTGCTCGTTCACTTCGGTGCCGCCATGATAGGACCCGTTGGAGATGCGCACCTCGACCACCGCGAGCCGTTCCGCCGCCGCCCCTTCCCCGACGATCAGGGTGAAGGGGTGGAAGTGCAGGAATTCCCAGGCCGCCCAGCCGAGATAGCCGGCGCGGCCGAGATATTTCTTGAGCGCATGCGGCACCGACTGGGCGATGCGCGGCGCGATGCCGATCGCGGCCCCATTCGCGAAATAATCGCCATCGATCATGCCGAGATCGATGCGCTTGCGCTTGCCGCCCGCAATCACGTCGAGCGCGCCTTCGACATCCATCGGAATGCCGAGCGTGCGGGCAAAGCTGTTCGCGGTGCCGAGCGGCAGGACCCCCAGCGCCACATCCTTGCCGACCATCAGATCGACCAGCCCGCTGATCGTGCCGTCGCCGCCACCGAGAATGAGCAGGTCGGGCTTTTTCGCCAGCGCCCGCTTCACCACCTCTTCGAGCTGCGCCGGATCTTCCACGGCATGGGCATCGACCGGGAATGGCAGCATGTCGCAACGCGCGCAGGCCTGTTCGAAAAGCGCCCTGCCCTTGCGAGACATCGCGTTTACGACCATCGCCGCGCTTCGGATATCGGACATGCGGGATTGGCCTTTCGCGGTCGTCTCCCCGCCGTAACGTTCGTCGGAGGATTTCGGGACCATGCGTGCCGTGCCCGGGCCGCGTCAGCTTTGCGCGGACGGCAAAGCCTGCCAGAATCGCGGACAAGCAGGGAGAGGAAACAATGGGCTTTTTCAAGCGGTGTGTCCTGAGCGCGGGTCTTGCCGGGCTGGCCATGCTGGCATTCGGCAGTGCTGAGGCAGCGCCACGCAAGGCAGGCGCACGGACGCTGAAACCCTTTTCTTCCGACGCGGCGTTGCGCACCTATCTGAAGCGGCAGCGCGAAGCAGCGAAGGCAGCGCAGGCTGCGGATCCGGCGGCCGAGGATATCGTCGTCACCGGCGCCAGGGCGACCAGCATCACCAACACCCAGGAAGCCGGGGTGGACGAGGGCGGCATCGTCAAGCAACGCGGCGACATCCTGATCGTGCTGCGCCGCGGGCGGCTGTTCACCGTGTCGATCGCCGGCGGCAGGATGACCCCGGTCGACCGGATCAACGCCTTTCCGCCCGGCGTCACGGGCAAAGGCGACTGGTATGACGAAATGCTCGTCCATGGCGATCGCGTCGTCGTGATAGGCTATAGTTCCGACCGCGGCGGCACGGAGATCAACCGCTTTCGCCTCGACGATGCAGGACATTTGCGGTTCGAGGATGCCTATCAGCTCAAATCGAACGATTATTATTCATCGTCCAATTATGCGTCGCGGCTGATCGGCGACACGCTGATCTTCTACACGCCGCTCGATCTGCGATGGAAGAGCGATCCGCTGGAAATGCTGCCCGGCATGCGGCGCTGGCGCGGCAAGGCGGATACGCCGTTCAAGCGGATCGCCCGGGCCAACCAGATCTATATCCCGCCATCGGCGCTGACCGGGCGCGGTGCGGAGATCGACGCCCTTCACACGCTGACGCGGTGCTCGCTGGCGACCCCGGAGATGACCTGCAATTCGGTCGGCGTGCTGGGGGCTTCGTCGCGCAGCTTCTACGTTTCCCCCACGGCGATGTATCTGTGGGTCTCGGACGCCTGGTCCGATCAGTCGGAATGGCGCGGCGCGCGCGGGCTGCTGTACCGCCTGCCGCTGGGCAGCGCCGCGCCGGCCGCGATCGGCGTGCGGGGCAGCCCGGTCGATCAATTCTCCTTCCAGGAACGCGCCGGGCGGCTGAACGTCGTGGTGCGGAACGATGGCGGAGGGGACGCGATGTGGCGGCCCACCGTCTCGATGGGCGCCGCGGCGCTGGCGCGCATCCCGATCGGGTCGATCGGCGACGGATCGGCCGAGCTGCCACTGGCGAACTATCGCCCGCTGCCCGGGATCGGCGAGGAATATTGGGGGTTCCACAACCGCTTCATCGGCGATGCGCTGCTCTACGGCATATCCGACTATGACAAAGACGCCGGTAAAGACAGGCAGGGTGTGGTGCATGTGGTGCCGGTGGCGGGCGGGCCGATCACCGACCTGCCGGTGCACCAATCGATCGACCGGATCGACCTGACAGGGCGCGACGGCGTCGTGATCGGCGGGACCAGGGGCGACGGGCTGGGCTTTGCGACGATCGAGCTGCCGGCGGGCGCGCCGCCGCGCCTGGGCGATCGGTTCGTCCTGCCCAGGGCGAGCCAGGCGGAATCGCGCAGCCAGGCGTTCTTCTTCTCGCCCGACCCGCGCACGCCGGACGGGGCCAGCGGCATGATCGGCCTGCCGGTGCAGCGCGATGACGATGATGGCGCGGCTGCCGCGGTCGTCTATCTCGACCGCGCTGACCGCACATTGTCGCGTGCGGGCGAACTGGCCAGCCGCGGCAAAAGCGATGTCGACGACGGCTGCACGGCCTCCTGCGTCGACTGGTACGGCAATATGCGGCCGATCTTCACCGGTGGGCGCGTGTTCGCGCTGATGGGATATGAGCTGGTCGAGGGCGCGGTGCGGAATGGCCGCATCCGCGAAGTCGGCCGCCTCGACTTCGTCGGGCTCAGCGCCGGCGCCCCAGCGCGATAAGGGCTGGCGACGGCACGTCGAGCAGGTCGTGAACGCAGCGCTCGACGACGCCTTGCGTGAGGCGAAGGCGCTGCTGATCGCGGTGAGCCTGGCGGCGCTGGCGAGCGCATTCGACGACAAGTGCCAGGAGCGACTTGGCCCGGCTGGCTGATCGCTACCGCGCGAACCAATATGGTTAATTTATACTCGTGACGGTCCCCTGCCCGCTGCCACTGTCCAGCACCGCGTCGGGCGCGGCGATCAGGTGCGACAGAAGGCGCTGCAGATCGAGGATGCAATGCTCCACATGAGCCCGCAACAGGCGCTTCTCAGCCAAAGCGAGCGTTTCGACGTCGACCGTCAGCGACGCACGCAGCGTTGTGACATTGTCGATGATTTTATCCAACTCGGTCATTCAGTCCCCAATTTGACGCGTGGCGCCAGCTACGGGCGAGCGGGCGATGCGGAGAGGCGCGCAAAATTCTCCCGAACGGTTAATCGGCAACGAGTTCGCTGCCGAGCTTCAACACCGTGTCGCCATCGTCCTGGCGGATGAGGAAGGCGGGATCCTCTGGCGACCCGTTCCGGACGATCCGCGCGCCCTTGATCGTGCGCTGCACATGCCGTTCGAACCGTTTGGCGATACGGCCGCCCCCGGTGCCCTTGCCCCAGGACCAGCGAACCGGGTCTCCCTTGTTCGGGCCATGCCCCATTATCGTTTCCATCGCGGCGTGATGCCGACAGGCGGCCAACGACTGTGGTGGCGATTGGTTCTGCGACGCATGCTCCGGGCGGGCTATCCTGACGCGTGTCTCGGATGAAATGCGGAGCGGCAACGGTGTGCAAGCGGATTGACAGTGCCCCGCGCTGGCGCATCTGCGGCATGAACGGGCGCACGCGCTGATCGTCCGCGAGAGCGAGCGGCTACGGGTCCTGACCTGAGCCGTCCCCACACGGCGGGAGAAAATTCCAGCGCGAAGAGTTATCGTGCGAACCTGTCTCGACGCGTCGCTACGGCTTCTATCCGCGTCCTCAAGGCAGTGAGGGGGCTGATCACACTATGCAGGCACTGAAATGCGACCGTTGCGGGGGCGATCTCGATACTTGGAACGTCGAGGACGAAGGGCTTTACGGGCGCTGCGCCCATTGCAAGACGACCTATCTCATCAATGAAGTCGACCATTCCCATGTCGTGGTCGATGTGCGGCTTCCCGCGGGCGTCGTCATGGGCAGCAACGCGCCCTCCCTGTCCCGGCGCGGCGTGATCGCCGGCGGGGTCGTCGTCGCAGCTGCCGTGGCGGGGATAGCGCTGCCGCAGCTGCTGTCGCCGACATCCCGCAGCGCGCCGGCACGGCGCCGCATCGCGCCCGTGTGGAACATCGGCGGCAAGGGTGCGGGCACTGGGCAGTTCCGCGATTCGATCTCGGACGTGACGATCGACGGCCGGGGGCGCTCCGCGATCACCACCTCCTCTTCCCCCATCGTCCAGCTGTTCGATGGCGACGGCCATTTTCTTGCACGCTGGGTGACCGAAGCGGATCGCGCAACGCTGATCGCGGCGCTTCCCGGCGGCGATCTCATTCTGGATGCATCGAGCGGGTTCGAGCGCCGCGACCCGATGACGGGCCGCGTGCTCGCCAAGATCGACGGGGTGGACCAGAGCATCCGCGGCGGCACCGAAAAGACCGCGACGACGCCGGATGGCGGCTTCGCGATCTATTATTCGCGCGATTCGGCGTTCATGCGCGTTCAGCAGCAGACCGTGGGGGATGACCGTATCGTCCATATCGGCCCGGACGGGGCGGTAACCCGCGTGGTCGGCCCGTTGATGGGCAAGGTGCTGCGCCCCGACCCCGCGATCCGGGAGGCGCCCGAAATCGCCGACATGGCGATCGACGGGACGGGCACGATCTACCTTCTGCTCCACAAGAAGGAAGATTTCGACACGCGCGAAGGCATCTACGTGTTCAGCCCCGAGGGGGTATTTCTCCGCAAGATCGAGATCAGCCAGAAATTCTATGGCATGATCGCGGCCACCGCCGACGGCACGCTGTTCCATGCCGATCCGTGGATGACCCAGCTCACCCGGCTGAAGGGCGCCGAGACAATGACGATCGACATGAGCGACATCCAGGACGACAATGCGGAAGGCCTGGGCATGCCGTTCAAGATTGCAGCGTTCCCCAATGGCGACCTTGGCCTAGCGACGGGATCGGAACGATATCTGCGGCTTCACTGGCCTGACGCGAGCTGATGAGCGGCGGGCGAGCGGCGCTGGGCAGGCTCGACCCAGCGGATCCTCGACCTTCCGGCAATCTCTGCTAGCCTCTGCGCCGCCGCTGCCGAAAGGGCCCCTATGCCAGTGATCGCCGCCAATGGCGTCCAGCTTCATTATGAGGAAACGGGCGACCCGGCCGGGCCGCCGATCCTGTTGATCATGGGCCTCGGCACGCAGATGATCGCCTGGCCCGACGCGTTCGTCGCCGCGCTGGGGCAGGCCGGGTACCGGGTGATCCGGTACGACAATCGCGACATCGGCCTGTCGACGCATCTACACGATGCACCCGTCACCAACCCGCTGCTCGCCTTCGCGGCGCGGCGGATCGGCCTGCCCTTTCGCCATGGTTATGCGTTGAAGGACATGGCGGCCGATGCGGTGGCACTGCTCGATGCGCTGGGGATTCCGGCAGCGCATGTCGTCGGCGCGTCGATGGGCGGAATGATCGCGCAGATCCTCGCCGCATCCTGGCCGGAGCGCGTGCTGAGCCTGACCGCGATCATGTCGTCGAGCGGCGCACCCGGCCTGCCCGGCCCGACGCCGGAGCTTCGCCGCCGCATGATCGCCCGGCGCAATCCGAACCCGAGCCGCGAGGAGGCGATCGCGACGGGCGCCGCGATGCTGGCGCTGATATCCTTCCCCGACGCGGCCCGCGCGCCCGACGCCTTTGCCACCATGGCGGGCCGCGCGTTCGACCGCGCCTATAACCCGCAGGGTGGACGGCGGCATCTGCTGGCGGTGATCGCCGATGGCAGCCGCGCCGCACGGCTGGCGACGATCCGCGCGCGCACGCTCGTCATCCATGGCGCGGCCGATCCGCTGGTGCCGCTCGCCAATGGCGAGGACATCGCACGCCGCGTGCCCGGCGCCCGGCTGGAGGTGATCGAGGAGATGGGGCACGACCTGCCGCCGTCGCAGCTCGACCGGATCGCGGCGCTGATCGTGGAACATGTGCGGCGGTGAGGGTCAGACCTCGGCCAGCAGCCAGTCGCGGAAGGCCAGCATCGCCGGATTTGGCGTGCGCGACTTCAGCCAGGTGAGCCAGTAGCGGCCGGTCGCGACTTGCTGAGCGAAGGGGCGGACCAGGGCGCCGTCCTCGATCTGGCGGGCGAGCATCGCGGACGGGGCGAGCGCGACGCCGGCGCCTTGCATCGCCGCCTCGGCCATCGTCACCGAGCTGTCGAAGACCGGGCCGTGGAGCGGCGGGGCGGTGACGCCGGCGGCGGCGAACCAGCGGGGCCATTCGTCGGCGCGGTAGGAGCGGAGCAGGGTCGCGGCGAGCAGGTCGCGCGGTTCCAACAGGGTGCGGGCGATGGCGGGGGTGCAGAGCGGCGTGAGGGGGATCTCCATCAGCGCGACGCTTTCCGTGCCGTGCCAGGCGCCGTCGCCGAAGCGGATCGCGAAATCCAGGCCCTCGCCGGCGATGTCGACGCGGTTGTTGTTGGTGAACAGGCGCAGGTCGATCAGCGGATGGGCGGCGCGGAACGCCGGCAGGCGCGGCAGCAGCCAGCCGGTCGCGAAGGTGCCGACCGCGGCGACCGACAGCACCTGGACCGCCATGCCACCCGATATGCCCTCGACCAGCTCGGCCATGCGATCGAAGCTGTCGGCGAGCGCGGGGAGCAGCGCCAGCCCCTCGTCGGTGAGCGCGAGCCCGCGCGGCAGGCGGCGGAAGAGCTGCACCCCGAGACGCCCCTCGAGCCCCTTCACCTGGTGGCTGACCGCCGCCTGGGTGACGCACAGTTCGATCGCGGCACGGGTGAAGGACAAATGCCGCGCCGACGCCTCGAACGCGCGCAGGGCATTGAGCGGCAGATAGGGGCGGACCATCGCCTAGCCATAAGATAATCTAGGGTCTGGCGCCAGCTTTGATCCTTTGCGACCCGCCGGGCCAAGGCCGTAGCGTGCCGGGCATCGGGCAGTATCATCATCGAGGAAGAGCGGCACATGACGATCGATCGGCGGACCTTCACCACCAACCTCCTGCTCGGCGCAGGCGCAGGACTGGCCGGATTGCCGCGCGTGTCAGCGGCGGCGACCGTCACCCCGCCGCTGCGTGCGGCCCTGCTGGTCGACCAGGCGACGGGCGCGGTGCTGCACCGGTCGGGCCAGTGCGCGGCGCGGTTGTCGCCCTGCTCGACCTTCAAGATTCCCTTGGCCTTGATGGGCTATGACGCCGGCATCCTGAAGGACTCGCATAACCCGGCCTGGGACTATGACCCGCACCTCCATGAAGCGGTGCGCGAGATCGACAAGGCGCGCACCGACCCGACCCGCTGGGAGAAGGATTCGGTCATCTGGTATTCGCGCGAGATCACGAGGCGGCTGGGGGCGGCGCGGTTCAGGGCCTATGTCGACCGGCTGGGTTACGGCAATCGCGACGTGAGCGGCGATCCGGGCAAGGACAACGGGCTGAGCAATGCCTGGCTGATGTCGTCGCTGACCATCTCGACGGACGAGCAGGTCGCGTTCCTGCGGCGGATGCTGGCGGGCAAGCTGCTGTCGGCACAGGCCTGTACGCGGACCGAGGCGATCCTGCCGGTGTTCGAGGGCAGCGGCGGCTGGCAGGTCCATGGCAAGACGGGGAGCGGCTGGATGCAAGCTGCGTCCGGCGCGCCCGACCGGACGCGGCCGCTCGGCTGGTTCGTCGGCTGGGCCGACAAGGCCGGCCCCAGGGGCAAGCGCCGGGTGACCTTCGCGCAATTCCAGGCGACACCCGGCATGTCCTCGTCCGGCGGCTTCGCGGTGCGGACCGAATTGCTCGCGACGATCGGGCGGCTGGCGGGGTAGGCCGATCGATTCAAGGCCCGCTCGATTCAAATGGGGCGCGGCTGTGCGCAGAAGGGCTTCCGATCCAGGAGGTGCCCGATGATCCCGACCGACCCGCAGGACGATACCGCCGCCGAGATGGCCGACCGCCCCGCCGCATCGATGCAGCCCGACCCGAACCGCCCACCCGAGGCGCCGGCCGAGCCGGAGGACGAGTCGGACGAGGAGTGGATGCGACGGTTCATCGAGGAGAATATACACCTCGCCTCGCCGCGGGTGGTGCGCCCGCCCGCGCCACCACCCCAGCCCTGGGATGGGCCAAGGTCGCAGTGGAAGGTGCCCGATCATCTCAGCATGCCGCACCCGAAGGGCGGCTATATGGCGATGGCCCTGATGTCGCGCACGATGGACGACCTGGACGAGGTGACCGGCGGCACGCGCGCGGCGACCTATGAGGAGGTCGATAAATATTTCGGCCATGCGCTGATCGCCGAAGGGCTGGTGCCGTTCACCTATACCGCCGACGAGGCGATCCGCTGGTGGAAGGCGGGTGGGTATCAGGTGCTGGGTGGCTCGACCAGTGCAGCTCCTCCCCATGACTCTCTTGCGGGTACGGACTTCAGTTCTGACACGACAAATGGCGTTCACGATCTCGCCCTCGCCGAAGCAGATAATGCAGCACGACCGGGCGACATGGAAATCTCGCAAAGCAGGCGGACTGACAGCCAGGCCCCACCACTTTTCGATGAGATGATTGCGCGATATGACCCCAACGAAGCCGACGCGCCGCCGATCAGGCCGGCGGTTGATTTTAGGATAGCGCCCGACGCGAATGGCATCTCGCGTAAGGGACCAATCGCGCAACCGCTTGCGGAAGGAAGCAGCGCGCAAGTGGACTTGTTACCGGTGGCGGATAGATCGCTCATGTCCGCCCCGCTCTATGGCACCAGGCCACAACTTGGATGGAATCCAGTCCGGCAGGGGGATGAGATAGAAATGCCCGGACCTCCTGCGCCTCCACCCCTCAAGAAAGGAGATGGGCAAGCTGCCGGACCATATGCGTCAACGACACCCACTCTCCATGACCGGTATCAGCTTGGTCGGGCTTGGTCGATGGCACAGCATGCAGAAACGCTCGGCTACAAAAGAGCCGCACGCAATCTCGTACATTATCTTGAAAGCTCGGGAACTCCATTGGAGATCGACCTGCGCGATATGATCAACACCATTCCGCAGCTGAAAGTAAAGCAAAAAGAAAATTTCGACGACGTCATCGTCTCCGGAGCTAAACGCTACATAAAGAGGAACTACCGCGGCGAGGAAGGATATTTCTCGGTAACCGGAGGCTGGACTGCCGTTCAATCGGACTGGAACTCAGACTGGTATTATACTGTCGGAGGCTTCGCCATAGCGCACGCCGCGATTGTTCAATATTCTCCCGGCCTCGACGGAACCGTGAATGTCTCTATCAGACCGATCCTGTATATGTTCGACCGGTACAATTGGGACAGCGGGAAGGGTGCGCGTGTGGGGCGTGTCGTTACGGTTACGGACGCACAGATGGGCAGGCTGCAGGAGGTTGGCATGGCTCGCGAATATGAAATGCATGGCGCACTGGAATTACCAGCCTATCGCTTCAGCTTTGATCCGTCCAAATACCAGGAGCCACGCACGCGCCGGCCATCACAGCCTGTCCCACAGCCACCCAGACAGAGAGCCCGAAAGTAAACGCAGCAAAAGCGCCCGTGCTGCGCGTCGCCGAGGCGCCTCTCGTAACGGCAGTTCTTTCCAATCTTGACGAACAGGAACAAAAAGTGATCATTGCGTATGATGGATTCCTCGCACGTGTCGAGCGATAGCGGTCCATCAAAGGCGCTGTTCGATCTGCATCGTGCGAGACTGGGGGAGCATATGTCGACGACGTTCGCAAATATAGCAAATCTCATCCTGATGAGCGGATTGCTGGTTACATCCTGTGGCGACAGGCCAATTGAGCCTGAGCAGGCAGCGACGATCCGGATACTGGGCGGGGATGAGAGATTGCCAGCGTCGGCTACCGGCATCTGGGTCCGCGAAGACGGCTTCCAGGGATCGACGCAACACATCCGATTTGACGGACCTGTCGATGATACGCGTCAATTTGCCGAAAACCTGCTCCATAAAAAACTGCACCAGGGCGAGGATGCTGACGCGTTGAAATGTTGCGAACAGCTTGACTGGTGGATCAAATCCGCGCCGCCTGAAACCTATACAGCGGATTCCGTTATTGACGGCAGGTCCTTCACGGCGGCGATGGTCATCAACGGAAACCGTGCCCGGCTTTGGGTACAGGTCGCGGAAATGACGTAACCCATGCCCCCGCAAGAACATTGCCTGCGAGACAATCGACATGGCGCTCGATTGGAGAAGTGGGTTCGGGGTTGTTGCATGTGTCCCCGAAATACTCTCTGTCGCTTGAAGGACTTCCGCCGTGTCGCCACCCGGTACGACAAACTCGCTGCCAACTTCCTGTCAGGTGTGGCTCTCGCCACCGCACTCGCGTTTTGGTTATGACGGCTTTGGAAAGCGAGATCAGAGTATGACCGAAGACCAGGCCGCGTCAGGCCCATATCTGCCACCTGGAACGCCCGTCCGCTATGATGGACTTGAGCAAGGTGGCCCGGAATATGGGGTCGTTGTCCATTGCTGGCTCGACGACGAGATCAACGCCCACGACTGCTATGTCGCTTTCTTTGGTGATCACGAGCCATCGGGAAAACCTGCAGAAAAACCGTACATCCTACGCTACGCCTCAATCTCGCTGACGGTCAGCCGCCCAACAGCCAATTGAGTCTGGGCCCTAGACAGATCGAGTTTTCGTCGTTTTCCGCAGCAGCCCTTTTATGCCTTTCGTCGCGCCAACTCCCGATGAACATCATTGTCGCGCAACTGCCCGATGGCCGGATCGAGATCGCATCGGACGACGGAACGGAAAAGCCGCCGTGCATCGAACGCGTCAGCATTATCAAACTGGTAGAGGGAAAGGACGAAATCGATTCGTCACATATCTGGACAGTGAGCAGCGATCTGGATCTGGAAGACGATAAATGTAAGAACAAGATCATCTATCCTGAGATCCCGGCTCACTATCATGGCGAGTCTGAAGAAGCACTGCTCCCCGATCATCGATACGTCATCGATATCTACGGTGCCGGCTACGCTGTGGGCACGACGATCACGAGACGCCGGCTTCCGTAGCCGGCGAGGGAGGAGACAAAAGTGAGGAGCCACGTCGGGCGTCCGGCCGGCTCGACGGCGTGGCTCGCCGATATGGAGGCGCGTACGGGCATGACCCTGGCGCCGCGCAAGCGTGGGCCTGCCCCGAAGGGTAAGCCGTGGGGCTGGCGATAGTTTAGGGGTTGTTGCACGTGTCACCGTAATCCGAAACACGGGCAACAGGTAAACCCGCAATTCCATCCTGCGACGTCAGAAAAGGGGATCAGTATGTCGACGATGCTGACAAATTCGACAAAGATAACTCTCTTGTCATTGGCATGTCTGCTATCGTCATGCGGAGATAGACCACTCACGCCACTGGAAGCCGCGAAGATCCAGATCGTTGCAGGTGGCGAGCGATTGCCATTTTCGGCATCCAATGTGTGGTTCCATGAAGATCAATACATGGATACGATACAGGACATAAGATTTGACGGGCCGGTGAAGGCCACAAGGGAGTTTGCCGAAGATCTGCTGCAGAAAAAACTTAGCCAGGATGAGACACCGCGTGTGGCGAATTGCTGCAATGATCTGGACTGGTGGATAAAATCCGCCCCTCGGGATGCCTATGCTGGCGATTCCTATATTGGCGGCAGATCAGTCGAGGCCGTGATGATCGTCAGAGGAAATCGTGCCCGCCTTTGGGTGCACATCTTCGTGATGGCCTGACCCGTCGTCCGGCAGTACCGGAAATCCGACCGGCGAGAGCCGCATCTCCCCTACCGCATCGATTCAACCCGGCCCCGCCCTCCCCTAACCGGGGGCGATGACGAGACGCAATGCCAGCATCCAGGAGCGACTCCTCACCAGGGTCGCCGACGGACGGACCCTGCGGGAGATGTGCCGCGGACGATTACGGTGACACGTGCAAAAACCCCTCTACTATGCGGGGCGGCTTGCTAGCGTAGCGGCATGGCCCGCCTCCCCCGCATCGTTCTTCCGGGCATCCCGCACCATGTGACGCAGCGGGGCAACCGGCGCGAACGGGTGTTTTTCGAGGACGGCGACTATGCGCTGTACCTCGATCTCCTGGCCGAGGCGGCCGGGCAGGCCAGGGTGGCGATCTGGGGCTATTGCCTGATGCCGAACCACGTCCACATCATCGCGACGCCGAGCGATGAGGACGGGCTGCGTCGCACCTTCAGGTACGTTCATCGTCACTATACCGGCTACATCAATGCGCGGATGCGGGTGACGGGGCATTTGTGGCAGGGGCGCTTCAGCTCGGTCGCGATGGACGAGGCGCATCTGGTTTGCGCGCTACACTATGTCGCGCTCAATCCGGTGCGGGCGCGGCTTGTCGAGCGACCCGAGGACTGGCGCTGGTCAAGTACGGCGGCGCATATCGCGGGCGAGAGCGACCGCTTCGTCGATGTGGTGCCGGCGCTCGATCGTGTGGGTGACTTTGCCCGCTTCCTGGGGGAGGAATTCGACGAGGCGCTGAGTTATGCTGCGCTCCGCCGCGCGGAAAGCGTCGGGCGTCCGGTCGGCTCCACGGCGTGGCTCGCCGATATGGAGGCGCGCACGGGCATGACCCTGGCGCCGCGCAAGCGTGGGCCTGCCCCGAAGGGTAAGCCGTGGGGCTGGCGATAGTTTAGGGGTTGTTGCACGTGTCACCGTAATAGAAGCTACCATGCGTCCCGATATGGGTTATGGATATGGCGGGCGAGCATGGGCGCTTGATAACGTTCAAAAATGGCGGGGTGACTTCAAATACCTCATGAAGAACCATGAGAACTTCAACTACGCAATGGGCTTCTAGCATGGTCGTTTTACCGAAAATCGAGGCGCCCGTCCTCGCTGCTTGCGCCGCGCTGACTTTGTGGCTGTGCTCCTGCTCCAGTCCCCATGATACACAGCAGCCTCCTATAAAGGGAGAAATCAAATTCAAGGACCCGATCACCGGCCTTCAACTCGAGATCACAAACCCTCAGGATGAAGCATTGTGCGTTCCCGTTCCATCCTTGAGCGCTCATTCTGGGTCACTAAAGTTCTTTAAATCGGGAGTTCAGCAAATTCCTGGAGAGCAGAGGGATTACGGCTCATCCATGAACGGATATGGCCCATTCTATATCGTAAGTGCGCACTCCAGAACCACTCTGCCCCTGGATGACTCGGCGCTTAAGGTCGACGATGGAGTGTATGATATAGTTCTCGACATGGCGTGGGTAAGATGCCGGTCCATTGCATCGGATCAAAAACATGACATGAACATCTTGTCCAGAGCTACATTCCCAGCGAGGGTGGAATATAAGACGTTCAGATGAACGATCGTGAGGCGCTGATCCATAGTCGATGCGATCGAGAAAGTGGTAAGGCCGAATAATACTGCGGCAAGACGCCTCGATTGGCGGGACTTACGCGGACCGCATCACTTTTTTAACGAATGCTGGATCACGCCGTGATAAGAATCTGATTTTGCCTGGAGGATTTCAGGGACACAATATATAATTGCATCATCCTGCCGCCGGCGCTAGCCATCGCCCGATGGCTCGCCTCGCCCGCATCGTGGTTCCCGGCATCGCGCATCATGTCACGCAGCGGGGCAATCGGCGGCAGCCGGTGTTCTTCGGCGAGGAGGATTATGCGGCCTATCCCGATCTCGTCGCGACATCCTGCGCGGCCCATGGGGTTCGGTGTCTCGCCTGGTGCCTGATGCCGAACCATGTGCATCTGATCCTGGTGCCTGCGGATGCCGATGGGTTGCGCGCGGCGCTCGCCGAAGCGCACCGGCGCTATTCGCGGCGGATCAATATCGCGCATGGCTGGACCGGCTATCTCTGGCAGGGACGGTTCGCCAGCTATCCGATGGACTATGCGCATCTGCTGGCGGCGATCCGCTATGTCGAGTTGAACCCGGTGGCGGCGAAGCTTGTCGCGCGGGCCGAGGCGTGGCGCTGGTCGAGCGCCGCGGCGCATGTCGCGGGCTCGGCCGACGGCCTGACCAACCTTGCCGGCACGAGCGGCCTGCATCGCAACTGGCGCGCGATGTTGCGTCACGGCCTGGAAGCTGGAGAGGCCGATGCGGCTGAAGAAGCGGCGATCGAGGCGCGGATGCGGACCGGCCGGCCGCTCGGCGACGAGGCCTTTGTCGAGGCGATGGAACTGGCGACCGGGCGAACGCTCAAGCCACGGAAGCGGGGGCCAAAAGGGAAAGATTTAGTATAGTGTCCCTAAAATACCCCCGGCTTCCGTAGCCGGCGAGGGAGGAGACAAAAGTGAGGAGCCGCGTCGGGCGTCCGGCCGGCTCGACGGCGTGGCTCGCCGATATGGAGGCGCGCACGGGCATGACCTTGGCGCCGCGCAAGCGTGGGCCTGCCCCGAGTGCGACTCCGTAGGATTGGGTGGCCCAGACGCCAACCCAAGTTAGAATTTCATGACAAGGCCAAGGTGTTCTGCGCTATATGCCCAAGCGGCAATCAGGCCGGAAAGAATCGCATGAGCCTATTTCAAGCGCCCGTCAGGACCGAGACGGGCCATCTTTATGTCGTAGACTTGGCGCGCGGGTTAGCGGCGCTGGCCGTGCTGTTCTGGCACTATCAGCATTTTTACTACCTGCGGCCCGGCGTCCAGCCTCTCTCGCCGGCGCAGTCGATGACCGAGCCATTCTATTCCTGGCTGTGGCCACTCTTCGACTTCGGGCATGCTGCCGTGCAGTTCTTCTGGCTACTGTCGGGCTTCGTGTTCGCAGCGGTCTATGTAACGCAAAGGGCATCTACGCGCAGCTTCGTGGTCAACCGGTTCGCGCGACTATACCCGCTGCATCTCCTTACCCTGATCATCGTGGCCGTCCTTCAGGCGGTGAGCTATAGGGTCTCCGGCCAATTTCAGATCTATGAGTTCAACGACGCCTATCACTTCGTTCAGCAGATCTTTCTGGCTTCCTACTGGGGCGCCCAGAAAGGATATTCCTTCAATGGCCCCATATGGTCAGTGTCGGTAGAGGTCCTTGTCTACGCGCTTTTCTGGGTCACACTGCCCTATCTATTCCGTCGCGGCATCATCGGTCCTGCCGGACTGACTGTGGCGGCCTGGCTGGCGGCATTCCAGGTCGGCGGGCACCTTCATTTGCAGCGTGAATGCGTGTTCTATTTTTTTGCGGGAACCGTTGTCTTCTTGCTGTTCAATCACTGGCGGCACCGGCCGACGCCGCTGCTCACGGCGGCTGCGGTCCTAATGGCAACCTTTGTCGCAGTGGTAGTCAAGAGCCCAACTGTCCCGTCGATGACGGCATATACAATGCCATTGCTGATGATCGCGGCGCTCTTCTTGATCTGTGGGCTGGAAGCTCTTTCGGTCGGCGACCACATACATCGTGCTCGTTGGATCGGCGACTCCACCTATGGGGTATACCTCTGGCACATCCCGATCCAAATCGTGGTGCTCACTTACTTTAGCCAATATCCCGAAGCGCGCAGCGCGGTCCAGCAGCCGTGGTTTCTCCTTGCCTTTTTGGCAGCCGTGATGGTGGTGGCCCGAGTGTCGTTCTTGGTAGTCGAGCAGCCGGCACGGAAGTGGCTCCGTCGTTTTGCAGGGCACCGCGGCCCGCTGGCGACGTGACAGCACGGTCCTCCCTGGCCCCGACTGCGCTCCTTGGTTTGGCAATTTTGGGCGAGCCGCTGAATGTCACTGGCCGGAATGATCACTTGAGCGGCAGCCGGAGCGGACGTAGAAACCTGCCGCATGCAAAAGGTCGCATTCACCATTCTCCACGCACCGAGAATTTTGCTCGCTAGGAGCCAACCATTCCTCGGACTGTTGACACTTCCATTCCGGGCGCTGCGCGAATCGAACGCAAGGATCGCTGAACGCCGAGCCGCCAGCCTGTGCGTCATCTGCGGGGAAGTCCCACCGCCTCCTGGCTACGAAGAATGCGCCAGATGCCACAACGAATGATCGCGCCTTAATCGGCCGAGCAGGGCGCGTTAGTTCAATACCGCCAGCGCTGGCCGAATCTACGAATTGGCCCTTCGAAATATCGCGCCGAGAGTGCGGCGAGAGCGCAGGTCAACGCGAATGCGAGGGCCGTCACCGCGATCGAGGCGGGGCCATCGAAGCCAGCGGAGTGCATTCCCAAGAAAATGTATTTTGTGAGGCCTAAAACGGCCTCGTGAAACATGTAGATCGCGTAAGACATCGCGCCGAACCAGAGCAACAATTTGGCGCGAAGTGCCCGAGCGAGCAGTCCATCTTGATCGATTTGGACGGCGAGTATGAGCATGAGGAATGCTGTCGAGAGTAAGGTGAAGTCGAATGGTTCGAACCACTCTCTCCGCGCCATCATTAAAATCGTCATCGCACAAGCCACGCCGAGCAATCCGTAGATCACTCGAATCCTTTCACGACAAGCTCGGACGAAGCGTCCGCTCTGCATCGCGTATGCGAGCAACGAACCGAACAGGAGGGAGTCCGTGCGGAAGGCCGTCACCATGAACGCGGTCGGCCCAGGGTTAAGGTATCTCAAAACTGGCGCCATAGCGGCGAGAAATATCAAGGCGGCGATCGCGGTTCGGCGCGGCAGCCATAGAACGATCAGCGGGACAATAAGATAGAACTGCTCCTCCACCGCGAGTGACCATGTCGGCCCGAGCCAGAGCGCCCCACCATTTCCATCGAGCCACATGGCTATGTTCTGAATGAACAGTACGTAGGACCACCAAGGCTTGGGATCTGCCAGAATGGGAAGATCGTTCGGGAGGGTCGCGCGAGCGCCGTAGAACGTGACGAGGACCAGAAAATAAACCGGAAATATGCGCGTGATACGCCTCGCGTAAAATGCCCGGAAATATCTCGGCGATCCCTTTTCCTTGATTAGAATGTCGGTAATTAGGAATCCGGACAATACAAAAAAAAGGTCCACGCCGCTCCACGCTAGTTTTAACGGAGCCCGGAAATAATAAAAAAGGCTGCCGATCGGGGCCGTGATCTGAACATACACGAAGTGATAGGCCAGAACGGACAGCACGGCGCAGCCGCGTAGCCCATCAAGTGCGATGATGCGGCTCCGCTCGCCGCCCTTGACGCCTGCCCCCATGCCCCGCCTGTAGGGAGGCAATGGGGGATTGCCAATGGCCCCATGGAGCTAAATTGTTGGGCGCATCCTTTGATCGCCGAGACTGCGGCCGGGCAAACACGCTGACACGCCCCTTCCGCTCTAGAACCCTGCGGCAGTCAGCTTAGTGATTTCCTGCGCACCAATCTTGGCTTCACCCGCCACACTCGGGTGCACCGAATTGTCGATCAGGTCGGTCGCATCGGCGTTGATCCAGGTATCGACGTTCCAATAGGCTGCGTTTCCATCGCCGACCGCAGCAAAGGCCGCCTCGATCTTTGCGTTATACGATGCCGTGAGCGTCGGGCCGTTGCGATTGTTGGCAGGATTTCGCGACAGAATATCTTTGCGCTCGGGGCCTCAGCGCGGACGCCGCTGATATAGGTCTGATAGGCGGTTTGGAACGTCGATAGCGTCTGCCCAAAAAACACGCCGTTGGTGCCGCCGCACAGCACCACGGCGGCGGGCGGGACAGACAGGATGCCGCAATTACGGTTACGTGGCGTAATACCTGCCTGACGCCTGCCATGCCGCCCAGCCGCCGCACCGGTAGCCGGCATCCGCTCGATTCAACCCTGCCCCGCCCTGCCCTAATCCGGCGCGATGAAACATCGCAGCCCCGCCATCGAGAACGCCATCGTCGAGGGGATATCCCGCGGCATCACCCTGAAGGAGCTCTGTCGCGACCTGAAGATCGGGTACACCACCGTCTGGGGATGGATGGAGGACGAGGCGTTCGCCGCGCGCATGGCGCGGGCGCGGGCGATGGGGTTCGACGCGCTGGTCGATGAGATGATCGAGATCGCCGACGACGCCCGCAACGACTGGATGGACCGCAAGGACGCGAAGGCCGACACGCCGCCGGTGCGCAACCCGGAGAATGTCGCGCGATCCCGCCTGCGCATCGAGACGCGCATGCGTGTCCTGGCGCGGTGGTATCCGCTGCGCTTCGGCGGGATGGCCGGCCGGATCGGCGGCATGGGCGGATTGGCGACGATCGGCGCGGCGGCGAATGCCGGGTCACCCAGCCGGATACAGGGTGCGGGTACGGCGCCGATGGATGCGACGGCGATCGCGGCGCGGCTTTCCTCGATCCTTTCCACCATCGCGGCGCGCGACCCGGCCGGGGACGGGCTGGAGGACGGGGACGATTTTTCCGGCGACGCGCGCGGTGGCGACCCTGGTGAGGCTGATGGCGAGGATTGGGGCGACGGGCCGGTCATCGAGCATGACGATATGGGCACGGAGGGCGCGGCATGATCGACACCGACCCGGCCCGGCTCGACGCGCTGCTGCGCCGCGCGACGCCGGACGAGCGCGCGGAGATAGTGAGGCTTGCCGCGTCCGACACGATCGCCGCGCCCTGGCGCGCGCAGCCCGGCGCGCAGGCTCAGGCGCTGGGGAGCGAGGCCGACATCACCGGCTATGGCGGGGCAGCGGGCGGCGGCAAATCGGATCTGGTCGCCGGCCTGGCCCTGACGCGCCACCGCCGGTCGCTGATCCTGCGGCGCGAAAAGGCGCAGACCGACGGGATCGTCCAGCGGATCGCCGAGATATTGGGATCGACGATCGGCTTCAATCGGGGCCGCGGCGCGTGGCGCCTGCCCGATGGGGCGGGCACCCGGCTGATCGAGTTCGGCGGGCTCGACAATCCGGGCGATCACCACAAATGGCAGGGCCGGGCGCACGACCTGATCGCCTATGACGAGGCGACCGAGATGCGCGAGGCGCAGGTGCGCTTCACCATGGGCTGGGCGCGGACCAGCGACCCGGCGCAGCGCGCGCGGGTGGTGATGACGTTCAACCCGCCGACCAGTGCGGAGGGGCGGTGGGTGATCGAGTATTTCGCGCCCTGGCTCGACGATCGCCATCCGAACCCGGCGAAACCGGGTGAGCTGCGCTGGTTCACCACCATCCGCGGGCGCGATGTGGAGGTGCCGCACCGCGAGCCGTTCGTGCTGTTCCGGGGCGCGCCGCTGTACGATTTCGACCCGGAGGATTTCGGCGCGGACAAGGTGATCACGCCGAAATCCCGCACCTTCGTACCGAGCCGGGTGACGGACAATCTCTTCTATATGCGCACCGGCTATATCGACACGCTGCAGGCGCTGCCCGAGCCGCTGCGGTCGCAGATGCTCAACGGCGATTTCGCGGCGGGCGTGGAGGATGACGACTGGCAGGTCATCCCGAGCGCCTGGATCGACGCGGCGATGGCGCGGTGGCGGCCGAACGATCCCCCGGGCCATCCGGTGCCGGAGATGGACTCGATGGGCGTCGACGTGGCGGTGGGCGGGCGCGACAGCTTCGTCATCGCGTGCCGGCATGGCGCCTGGTTCGCGCCGCTGATCCGCATTCCGGGGCGCGAGATTCCGCAGGAGAGCGGCGGGCCGGTGACCGCCGGCCATGTCATCCGCCACCGGCGCGACCGGGCGGTGGTGCATGTCGACGTGATCGGGTGGGGCCTGACCACCGCCAATTTCCTGACCCAGAACGAGGTGCAGACGGTCGCGGTCAACGCCGCCGCCGGCAGCGCGACCGGGACCGCCGACGGGCGGCTGAAATTCGCCAATATGCGCGCCGAGATGGTGTGGCGGCTGCGCGAGGCGCTCGACCCGCAAGGGGCCGATCCGGTCGCGCTGCCGAACGATGCGGCGCTGCGGGCGGACCTGGCGGCGTATCAATGGAGCGCGACGGCGCGCGGCATTCTCGTGCGGTCGAAGGACGAGATGAAGACGATCCTGGGCCGCTCGCCGGATTCGGGCGATGCGGTGTGCCTGGCCAATCTGCGCACGATGAAACAGGGCGTGTGGGAGGATCTCGCCCATCAGCAGCGCCGGCGGCGGCGCGGCGAGGATGATGACGACGACCTGTATCGCGACGCCTGGTGACGCCGCCGGGCGGGGCGTTGCGACGAGCCGACAGGGGGTGCGCGACGAGCCGACACGGCGTTTTCCGCACGCCCCGCAACAGGCTCGGTCCATCGAGTCAGGGTCGAAACAAAGACCGGCGCGGCCCATGTCTAGGGCACAGGGGCCCAATAGCCGAGAGGATAACAGCAATGAATATCAAGATCTTGAGCACGGCCATCGCCAGCGCCACCCTCGCCATCGCCCTGCCCGCCACCGCGCAGGAGGTGCCGGCCGGCCAGACGACGCCGACGACACCCCCGACGACGTCGATGCCGGACACGACGGCGCAGCCCGCGCCGACGGCACCGCCCGAGGCAAGCACGCCGGCACCCGCGCCGGACAGCGCGACGACCGCGACGACGACGCCGAACTATCCGACGGATGCCTCGGCCACCGCACCGACCGACGATGCGAGTGCGGACACGGCGAAGAAGAAAAAGAAGAAGCATTGATCCGGCCGACAGGCTGATCGACGCGGCGGCGCGGGGGAAACCCCGCGCCGTTTTCGTTTTTCGTGTCGGCTCACGCCAAGTTTGACTCTGAAGATGGTCTCGATACGGCTTCGGCGCCTGTACCGGCGCTTGTCATATTTGACGGGTTTGTTGCGTGTTTTCCGACCTGGGACGCAGGGCTCGATGCCGTGAGGTGTGCCTTCAAACAGGTCGCGTCAATCATGACGGTCGTGGGATCAGCATCGGCGGCAGCCACCCCTTCATCATGCGGACGAACACACCCATCTCGCCCCAGCGCTTCCAACGGTTCTACAACGTCTTGCGCGGACCATAGTCCTGCGGTGCATCATGCGGCCGAACCCCGTTGCGGTTGACGAAACCGATGCCGCTCGGCGCCCGTCGGCCATCAACCCGCAGCTTGCCGTGGCTCCTGGAAAGATACGGCCGCGGACGTGCCATCTGCTCGTCCTCGGTTTCCTCACGGAGCCTGAATTGGGCGGATCGGCGAACGCATGTCGTCGACTGCCCGCAAGCAGTGAGCGATTCACCGCAAAATTGTTTTCCTGGCGGGGGGTTCACGACGAAAGTCTCGGGGCCCCGTTTCTTTCAGCAACGATCCCCCGATTGTCTGGAGTCTGGCCATGCGTTTTCCGCGAACCCTGCTCGTTCTCGCCGTCGTCTGCGGATCGGCCCCGGCCGCTGCGCAGGATGTCGGCCCCGCGCTCGACCCTGGCGCGATGACGGGCTGGGCCGGCGGCGCGGCGGCGCAATACAGCCTGCGACACCGCGGCACGCGTCGCGTACCGCCGATGAGCGCCTCGGAAGCGAGCGCCCGCGCGAAATGCGCGCGTCGCTACACCGTCGCCTCCAACCTCGGCATGGATCACCCAACGACCCGGCGCCTGTTCAAACTCTGCCGGGCGGCCGGCTATTATTGAATCAGGCTCTGACCGATGTTCAGACCATGAAGCGGATACCAAGCGGGTTGCCCACGCCGCTCTGCTCGCCAGCGCTGAGGCCGAGGCGCCCGCCTCCAGCCGTTCGACTGCTCGCACCTTGAACTCGGTCGCCCTCGGCACTCGCTCTGACACATACCCTCTTCCAGGACGTGGCACTCAATTAGATTGTCTCACTCAAGGGGTGCAGTCCAATAGTGTCCCCGATTTAAAGCCTGCGCTTGGCTCGATGCATTGCCGGCCACCGATACGAGCTCATTGTATCCCGGGCGATTTCCCCGCTATCCTGCCGCATGGCCTTTGGCGTCTTCCTGCATCGCGCGGATTCGATCTACGACGACAGCCCTGCGGAACAGTATCAGTTCCCCCGCCCCTATCTCAGCCGCGCCGAGCCGATGGTCGGCGACTGGATCGTCTATCTCGAGCCGCGCAAGGTCGCGAAGACACGCGGTTATTTTGCCGTCGCGAAGGTGAGGCAGATCATTCCCGATCCGGGAGCGCCGGGGATGTATATCGCGGTGATCGAACCGGGCAGCTATCTCGATTTTCCCAATCCGGTGCCGTTCAGCGATGCCGACGGGCTGGTGGAGCGCGGCCTGTTGAACGAGGCCGGCGCGATCTCCGGCCGGGCGCAATCGGCGGTACGTCCATTGTCGGCAGCCGATTTCAACCGCATCATCGAGCTTGGCCTTGGCGGGGACGACTCGCTGCTGCCGCGCGATGCCGAGCCGGCGGAGGGTTCGGTGGTGCAGGACGACCGTGTGCCGTTCGAATTCGAGCACGAACGGACGCGCGTCGCCTATCTTTCCAACCGCCTCGTCCGGAAGCAGATCTTTCGCCGTCTTGTGCTGCGCGCCTATGACGAGCGGTGTGCGATCACCGGATTGAAGCTGATCAATGGCGGCGGCCGCGCCGAGGTCGAGGCGGCGCATATCCGCCCTGTCGAGAAGAACGGGCCGGACACTATCGGCAATGGCCTTGCGCTGTCCGGCACCGTGCACTGGATGTTCGACCGCGGGTTGATCGGCCTGGAGGATGACCTGCGCATCCTGGTTTCCCGCCAGATCAACGACCCGGACGGCGTGCGGGGGCTGATCAACAAGAGCGGCTTTGCGCGGACGCCGCTGCGTCCGGGCGACCGGCCGCACCCGCATTTCCTGCGATGGCACCGGGAGCATTGCTTCAAGCTTTGACGGGCGGCCCGCGTCGCGCGCCTCCCCAATTTTCCACGGCCTATATCGCTCATATCAATGCAAAATGGTGCGATTCAAAGGTTACTACCCAAGGCTCATACGCCGGATACGAGATCATCTCGCATAAGGAGTTTGAGAATGTGGGCTGAGGATTTTGGCGCGGTCGGCGATGGCATCACGGATGACACATCGGCCCTGACCGCCTTCTGGAACGATGCCATGGCCAATCCCGGCGTTCCTTATCGGATGCGCGCCAGGCGCTATAAAATTACCGCCGCCCTGCCGACCATCAATGTTTCGAACGTCTGGATCGAGGGCGCTGGAGCTGAAATCCACGATACCGGGACCCTCGTCACAGGTACTGTCCTGGTGTGGGGAGGATCGTCGAGTCCGACGACACGCGTCTGCTCCATTTCCGCCGTGAGCGGCGCATCGAACCAGCGGGTTGCGAACGTCACGTTCAAAGGCATCGGTATCGACTGCAACTCGGGAACAGTCGGCTATGGCCTCGAGATCCTTTCCGTCCAGAAATCGACGATCAACGTCGCCATCGCAAATGCATCCGACAGAGCAGTGAATATATCTGTCGTGCCGTCACTTGGTGAGGCGCGGGACACCCAGCGCAACTTCATCCGAATCCAGGGACGGCAGATTGAGGCGCCCGGCGGATGCGTGCTCGTGATCAGCGGCGATACAGGCGCCAATACGTCGTTCAACGAGATCGAGGTCGATTGCCAGCACAGAAACATCCAGGCGATATATTGCAACAATAGTGACAATAACGACTGGCGGCTGGTTCGCTGCTTCAAGGTCGGCGATGGCCTGGCGACTGAATGTGTTTCGCTGAATGGATCAAACGCATTTGCACGAAACTCCAGGGCGGAACGCTTCCACGTTTTTACCGCCAACACGCCTCTGCATGCTTATGGCACAGGCTTTATCTACCCATCCATCAGCAACACCATTTTCTGCATCGATGGCGAAAACGGCACGCCGGCACCGATTATCGACGACGGAGCAAGCGTTCACTGGAGGTACGATCAATCCGGGCTGAACGAGGATGATTGGATTGAGTATATGCCAGCCATTAGTTCGCTCACCGGCACGCTCAGCAATGTTACGGGCGTCGTCGGTTCGTATCGCAAGCTTGGAAAGCGGGCAGAATTCAAGGTTCAGTTCCAGATCACGTCGAATGGAACAGGCGGCAGTGCCTTAGCAGCGACGCTCCCCATTGCTGCGCTCGCGGGCCTGAGCGGAGATATGTGCGTCGGCAAGGAGCGCGCAGTCACTGGAAAGGCGTTCACCGGCTTCATCGATGGCGGCGCGACGACTGTAGTGATGCAGAATTTTGACGGATCCTATCCCGGCATCAACGGTGGAGCGTTCACGCTGTCCGGGGAATATCAAGTCGGGTCCTAATTTTCCCTTTCGCGCGCACGGCCACGCCCCTTCCCCTTCTCGCGGGTAGGGGGCGTGGGATCGTGGATCGCCGGGGACAATCCAATCCGACGCTCCCGATTTTCCAGGGATAGAGACGCTTGGCGCCTGCGATACTGATGCATCCACACTGGTGCAAACTTACCCACGCACGAAAAAATCTTACGCCCGGCAATTGCAGCGGGCGGGTGCTTCATGCAGACAAGGCACATCAGCGCGGTCGGACGATCGCGTTTTCCCGTGTCTTGCCGGAGACTTACCCGTGAAGAAGAAGCTCGCTTTGGTCGCATCCCTCGTCACGCTTGCCATGGTCGCCCCGGCGGCCGCGCAGGACGATGTGGCCTGTCTCGATGACGGCTGCACCCTCCAGTCGCTGATCGCCACGGCGCAAGCCGGTGGTGCCGACGCGTCCGTGCCGACCCGTTATGGCAGCTGGGGTTTCGATCTGCAGGGCATGGACAAGACGGTGAAGCCGGGCGACGACTGGTTCCGTTATGTGAACGGCACCTGGGTGAAGAACACGCAGATCCCGGCCGACCGATCCTCCTACGGCGCCTTTGCCGTGCTGCGCGACCTGTCGGAGGCGCGGCTGCGCACGTTGGTCGAGGGGTATCAGGTTGGCGACGCGGCGCATGCCGACCGCGCCAAGGTCGCCACGTTGTACAAGACCTTCATGGACGAGGCGGTGATCGAAAAGGCCGATGCGGCGCCGCTGACCCAGCGGCTGGCGCTGGTCAAGGCGGCGAAGACCAAGGACGATATCGCGGTACTGATGGGCAAGTCGATGAGCGGCTTCGGCGCGAGCTTCTTCGGGGCCGGCGTGAACGACGATGCGAAGCAGCCCGACGTGTATGCGCTGTACCTGCGCCAGTCGGGCCTGGGGCTTGGCGACCGCGACCTGTATCTCGACGCCAAGTTCGCGCCGCAGCTTGCGCGCTATCAGCAATATGTCGCGCAGATGCTCGGCATGGCCGGCTGGGCCGAGCCCGAGGCGGCCGCCGCCAAGGTCGTCGCGATGGAGACCAAGATCGCGCAGTCGCACTGGACCCGCGCCGAAAGCCGCGACCGCGACAAGACCTATAATCTGATGACCCTCGCTCAGTTGCAGCAGGCGGCGCCCGGCTTCCCGTGGCAGGCCTATTGGACCGCGGCCGGGATCGGCAAGGCGGGGCGTGCGATCGTCGCGCAGAACACCGCCTTCCCGAAGATCGCCGAGGTGTTCGCCACGACCGATCTCGACACGCTGAAGGCGTGGGAAGCGTTCCGCGTCACCGACGATGTCGCGCCGATGCTGTCGAAGCGGTTCGTCGATGCGAATTTCGAATTCCGCTCCAAGTTCCTCAACGGCCAGCCCGAGCAGCGGGTGCGCTGGAAGCGCGGCGTCGCCTTTGTCGAGCGGGCGATGGGCGAGGCGATCGGCCGCGATTATGTCGCGCTGTATTTCCCGCCATCGTCCAAGGCCAAGATGGACGTGCTGGTCGGCAATCTGCGCACCGCGCTGGGCGGGCGCATCCGCAACCTGGCCTGGATGGGGCCGGAGACCAAGCAGGAGGCGCTTGGCAAGCTTGCCAACTTCACCGTCAAGGTCGGCTATCCCGACAAATGGCGCGATTATAGCGGCCTTGCCGTCACGCCGGGCGACCTCGTCGGCAATGCCGAGCGGTCGGCGCAGTTCGAATGGGATTATGACCGCAACCGCCTGGGCGGGCAGGTCGACAAGGGCGAATGGGGCATGACCCCGCAGACGGTGAACGCCTATTACAACTCGGTGAAGAACGAGATCGTCTTCCCTGCGGCGATCCTGCAGGCGCCGTTCTTCGACCCCGAGGCCGACGACGCGGTCAATTATGGCGGGATCGGCGGCGTGATCGGCCATGAGATCAGCCATGGTTTCGACGACCAGGGCCGCAAGTCGGACGGCAAGGGCGTGTTGCGCGACTGGTGGACCGCCGCCGACGCCGCCAAGTTCGAGGCGCAGGCAGTGAAGCTGGGCGCGCAGTACGAGGCGTACAGCTTTGACGGGCTGCCGGGGGTGCATATCAACGGCCGCGCCTCGATGGGCGAGAATATCGGCGATCTGGGCGGCGTGCTGATCTCGCTCGACGCCTATCACCAGTCGCTCGGCGGCAAGCCCGCGCCGGTGATCGACGGGCTGAGCGGGGACCAGCGCTTCTTCCTGGGCTGGGGCCAGGTGTGGCGCACCTTGTTCCGCAACGAGGCGCTGCGCCAGCAACTCGTCAGCGATCCGCATTCGCCGGGGCAGATCCGCGCGATCAACCCGCTGCGCAATGTCGATGCCTGGTATGAGGCGTTCAATGTGAAGCCTGAGGACAAGCAGTATCTCGCCCCGGCCGATCGCGTGCGCATCTGGTAACGCGCGCCTGATGTGATAGGCGGTGCGCGGGCGACGAGCCTGCGCACCGCCTGTCCGGGTGCGGGTGGCCGGAGAAGACGATCTTGGGAAAACCTCTGCTGGCGCTCGCTTCCCTGCTTGCCCTGCCCCTTTCCGGCTGCATCACGGTGCCGCCGAGCTATGGCCCGTCCGCCGGCGCGTGCACCGCGCAGACCGGCGATCCGGTGGCGGCGAAGGACCCGGTCTATTTCATCACGACCGGCATGCCCGACTGCGTCGATGGCGTGCCGCTGTCGCTCTCCGTCGCGCGCGGCTCCTTCGGCGAATATGGGCAGAAACGGCCCGACCCGGTGCGGTACGGCATGGCGACCGCCGGCACGGCGACGCTGCCGGTGCTGAGCTTGGCGGAGAAGGACGCGTGGCGCGCGCGCCTGACGCGCGACCTGCAGGCGCCGCCGAAACGCATCCTGCTGTACGTCCATGGTTACAACAACACGGTGGCCGAGGCGCTGTCCCAGGCCGACCAGATCGCCATGGCGGCGCGGTTCGACGGGCCGGTGGTGGCGTTTCTCTGGCCGTCCCAGCATGCGCTGGCCAAATATACCTGGGACGAGGAGAATGCGCGCTGGACGCAGCTCTGGTTCGAGCAGGTGCTGGCCGACCTGACCGCGATGGCGCCCGAGGTCGTGCTGGTGGGGCATTCGATGGGCAACCGGATCGCGATCGACGGGCTGAAGCACCTGCAAGGGCGATCGCCCGAGCTGGCGGCACGGGTACGCACCGTCATCCTCGCCTCGCCCGATATCGACCGCGAGCTGTTCGACCGCGACATGGCGCCGGACCTGGTGCGGCCGGGGCGACGCGTGGCGCTGTTCGCCTCGGGCAAGGATTTGCCGCTGCGCAGCAGCTGGGCGGTGCACGGCAACCCGCGCGTGGGAGATGTCGGCTGCACCTTCCGCCTGCGCCGCCGCAAGGGGCCGCTCATCGCCGAGCCGCGCTGCTACCCCGATCCGCGCGGCGGCCCGGGCGAGCTGACCGTGATCGACGGGACCGACATTCCCGGCAGGCCGCTTGGGCACAGCAACCATATCGACACGCCGGAGGGCCGCGCGGTGCTGCGCCAGCTGCTCGCGCCCGGTGCCGGGCCGTTACCCGCGGAGAAAGGCATGATGCTGCTCCACCTGGACAGCCCGCCCGATTGCGCGAGCGGGCCGAGCCGGCTGAAGATCGAGCGCCCCGTGGTGCGGTGCGAGGTGAAGAAGGGGAAGAAGGGGAAGAAGTGAACTCGCTTCGCTCCACAATCCTGATCATGGCAATCTTTCTCGCATCCTGCCGGGCACCTGCGCCGACGGATGAAGAGCGATATCAGGCGCTGGAGCGCGATGCGCAGGCGTCCTGCGCTTGCGAGGCACGCACGCATGGCCCGGCCCGCGCCCAGTGCTGGCGCGCGTTCGATGCCAAGATTAGCGCGCTGACCCCATTAGGGGCTTCGAAGAATGCGCTCGTGCCGACCTCGCCCGTTTTTCAATGCCTGAACGACAAGGGCCCCTGCATCGGGAAATGGTATTCGGTTGATATCGCCCGATCACCCCAGATGCGCGTGTGCAGCGCGGCCGACGCCAAGGCGATCGACCACGCCTTTGAGCGTGTCCTGGACAACACCAACGACGTACCCGCCGCGATCGCAGCGGGCCTCGCCGTCGCGCGGCGGGTACCCACATTGATCGTCGATGACATCCCGCCTGCCGGGGAGCCTGGCCAATAGCAGACATCCCGGACTTTTTCCGTTACGCCCCTCAACAGGCGTTGCGCCCGCGGGCCGATGGATGCCGGAACAAGTCCGGCATGACGGGACATCAAAACCTATTGCGCCGGGTCAGCCTCAGCACTTGGTGAACTGGCCCTTTTTCGGGCCCGAGGCGATGTGGCATTTGCCCTTCGCGTCCTTCGTTACACCGCCGGCCGGTGCGGCGGCTGCGGGGCATTTGACGAACTTGCCCTTGGCGTCCTTACACGGCGCGGCGAGCGCGGGTGTGCTGGAGAGCAGGGCCAGCGAGGCGATGGTGAACAGTGACGTGCGGATCATGGCATTCCTCCTGCCGATCTGGTCGGCTGCGACGGAGGTTAGGCGGGCATGACCGCCCCGACAGTGACGGCGACATGACAACGGCGTCATGCCGGGCCGGCGCGGGTGCGTCGTTCACGGTTCCCCGCCCCCTCCCCAGGAGCGGACGCCGATGTCAGGAGTCCAGGCTGCAATCGTTGAGGATCGTGGTACCGCCCAGTGCCTGTACGCTGCCGCACGAAACCGTGATCGTCATGCCTTTCGCCAATGGAGCAAGGCGCTCGCGATAGCCGCGCGGGAAGTTGACGATCATGTGGTTGAAGCGCGACCGTCCCTCGAGCGACAGCGCCGGGGTCGGTCCGGGCGTGACCATCGTCGCGATGATGCCCGACACCCGGACCGGACCGTCATAACGCTGCGCAGCGCCGCGCGGATCGCTGAAAAAGGCGGAATCCAGTGCTGACGCGGTGGTGAAGGTCGGGGTGAAGGGCGGCGGCGTGGTCAGGCGGTCGGCATCGCGCCGAGCGGCGTCGACCACGCGCTCCGGTTGAGCCGGCCGATCGGCCATCGCGCCGTCCCCCGCTTCTTGACCGCGATCGGACGCGCTATCCGAGCCGGCGCCTGACGCGGCGGCCTGTTGCTGTTCATTGCCCGCGATCGGGCGCGTGCCCTCTCGCTGACTCCATAAAAGATAACCGATCACCAGCACCGCGAGGACAATCACGATCGGCAGGATCAGCCGCGCGCCGCCGTTCGCCGGCGCGACCGTCGGCGCGAGCGGCTCGGGCCGGGCATAGCCGGCGGCGGGCGGGGGTGTGGCGGACGCGTCTTCCGTGGATGCGCCGCATTTGGCGCAAAAGCGCGCCCCTTCGGGAAGCTGGGAACCGCATTGGCTGCAAAAGGCCATCGTCGCTCTCCTCGCAGTGTCGTGGTTATCGCTGTCACGACGCGCGGCCGGCGCAGATCGTTCCCGAAAGCCAACGATGAGCCTCTCAAAACCCCCTGCGGAGCATCCCTTGCGACGTAGCGCCCGTTCTCAACGACGGGCCGAAGTATAATTGATCATTGTTCATTTGACGTTAATTGATCACTGCTTAATTGAGGGGCGTGGCACAGGACGCCGCGAAAGGCCGCCCCGTCGGCGGCCCGAAAAGGAGAACGACCATGAAGCCCAGCATCATCCTCGGCGCGATTGCCGCCATGACCGCGATGGCCAGCCAACCGGCCGCCGCCTATCCGATCAAGACCACCGGGCGCACGCTCACCAGCCCGCAACTCGCGGTCACCGTGCTCCGCCAGATCTCGGCCTATTCCAAGGCAACCGGCGGCTGCTCCTTCGTCTTTTCGGCGCATATGCAGGTGATGCCGCGCAGCTACGCCCCGGTCGCGCCGACCATGCCGGCGGTCGCTCGTGGCGGCCATTTCGAAGAGTGGACGGTCAATGCCTGCGCCGCCAAGCAGCGCTTCCAGATCGCGATGTGGCCGTCGCCGCGCGGCGGCACCGATTTTGCGGTGACGCCGCTCACCGGCCGCATGCCGTTCCATAGCTACTGAGCCCCGGACGCGGTTCGAACGTTATACGCTTGCTGAAAACGGGAGACTAATCATGTTGAACAGAATCAAGAGCACCGTCGCGCTGGGCCTGGCCCTGGCCGCCCTGGCCCCGATCACCCCCGCGGCGGCCAAACCGCTGCCCGAATGGTATGGCGGCTATGTCTGGGAAGAGCCGCTCGGCCGGGTCGGCGGATCGTCGCCGACGGACAGCGTTGCCACCTTCGTCACCTATACGCTGGCACTCGGGCCGGGCAATGGATCGACCAGTTGTCTGCTGCGCGGCGAGGGATATCAGACCAACCGGCAGATGCAGTGCACCGCGACGCCGCAGGGCAATTCAGTGATCATCAAATTCTACAAGTTCGGCCCCGACAATCTGGGTGGCGGCGGCTATGCCATCGGCGCCCCCCTGTTCACCATGACGCGCGCGGGCGGCGGGATCGTCACCCAGTTGCAGGCGCTGAGCCCGTCGAGCGACGCCACGCCGCGTCGTGGCCAGTTGTTCCGGCGGACCGGCTGATCCACCATCACCTTGCGGGACGTCCGCCGGCTATGCGCCGGCGGACGTTGCCGCCCACCGACAAAGGGGAAACCGACCTTGGGCCGACGATTCGATCACAGCCGGGAAGAATTGTACGAACTGATCCTCGGCGCCGGGGAGACGCTGATGGCGGAGGTCGGCTATGCCGATTTCTCCGCGCGCGAAGTGGCGAAGCGCGTCGGCTATTCGATCGGCACGATCCACAACGTGTTCGGCAATGTCGATGGGCTGGTCACCGCGATCAGCACACGGACCTTCGGTGAATGGGCCGATGCGCTCGAGGCCAGCCTGGCCGAGGCGCGCGCGCAGGACGACCGGATCGCCGCGCTGGTCGAGGCTTATTTCCGCTTCGCCCGCGACAATCCCCGCCGCTGGGCCGCGATCTACGACCACCGGCCCGCCGCCGAGACGATCACCCCCGCGCAGCACGAGACGCGCGGCCGGCTGATGCGAATCGTCGTGGCCGAGGTCGCCGCCGCGCTGGGCCGCGCGCCCGACGAAGCGATCGGCACGCTGGCGCGATCGCTCGTCGCCACGGTTCACGGCCATTGCAGCCTCGCGATCACCGGATCCTGGGCGGCGATGGGACAGACGGATGTGGAGGCCATCGCGCTCGCCCGCGTGCGGGAGAGCATCGCGGCGGCATTGTTGGAACGGGGCGCTACCCCCGACAGCTAGAGAGGTTAAGCCATGACGCGCACCGCACCGCTTCGCCCGGCCAGCATCGGGCCGATCGACCGCTTTGCCGGGGTCGCCCCACAATTCGACTGGACCGGAAAGGATTATCATTATCGCCGGGACGGGTGGGGAGCGCCGATCCCGGTAACGATCGCCGAGCGCGACACGTTCGTTCGCGCCGGCCGGCACTCCCTGCTGCTGCACCTCGCCGCGATGGCGCTCGGCATCCTGGCGGCGATGCTGCTCGCGGCACGTTTCGACCCGGAGGGCGCCGCCTGGATTCGCGTCGGGATCGGGGCGATCATCGTGTCGGCCATCGGCCTGGTCCTGTATCGATCCCATGTCTGGGCCACGCGCGCGCCGGCACGCGCTCTGGTCAATCGCCCCCCGGTCGGCCCGGCCGGAGACGTCGATGTGACGCGCTGGCCCAGTTACGGAGCGATCCTTCTCACGGTCGTCGTGTTTATGGTGGCCGCCTCGACCCAGACTTCAGCGACGCCGAGTTCGGCCGTCGTCTTCTCTATTGTCGCGATTGTCGCCGGCTCAACTGTCGCCATCATGAAATGGCGGTTCGAGCGCGCCTTGACCCAGGTACAACGCCAGCGGGCGGTGCAGTGGCGTGAGGCTGAGCGCATGCGTCACCGATCACCACCCCGCGGCTTCGTGAAAAACCTTCTCCTGGTGCTTTTCCTGATCGTCGAGCTTGTCCTGGTCCTGCTCATCTTCATCGGCGTCATGACCGCGAGCATCGATATCGCCGGATCGAGCTGGGAAAACCCGGCGGCTGCCCCGTTCCTGATCGGGTTCCTGCTGTCAGGTGTCGGGATCGCCCTGGCGCTGTGGCCGATCGAGACCTTGTGCAAGCGGCTGACCGGAACCGGGGCATTGGACGCGTTCAACGGTTTCCCGTTCTGACCGGGCGTCAGGCTCCGCTGGTCTCCGTCGCGGCGGTCGTCCAGCCGAGCCCTGGAATGGTGATCGATCGTTTGCCGGACAGGTCCACCCGCGTCACGAAGATGTTGCGACCCTCGATATAGCTCATCACGCGGCGTGCGCGACCGAGCGAGCTGGTGCCATAGGTGCGGGCGACGTCCTCGTCACTCGGGCAGGGCTCGCCTTCGCGGGCGGCGCGGGCGACGAGCAGGAAGGCGCCGAGCATGTCGTCGGGCAGGTCGCTCGCCTGCTCCAGCGCCTGCTGCCATTCCTCGTCGAGCCGGTCGAAGATGCCGGCGCGGGCGGCGGCGAGACGGCGGGCGAAGGCGGACGGATCGAGCGGGCTGCGCTTGACGCCGGCCATGCGGCAGCGGACCTGGAAATCCTGGAACAACACGGCGGTGGAGCGCAGCGCCGCCTCGGGATCGTCCATGATCGCGCGGAGCACCTGGACGATGACGTCCTCCAGCTCCTCCGGGGAATGTTCGGGTGCGCTGTCATGCTCGCGCGGTGGGGTGGCGGCGAGATCCTGCAACAGCTGCGCCGCCGGCGGGGTGCGCGGCGCGGGCGAGACGCCGGGGGGCAGCAGCGGGAACAGGGTGCTGGGCGGCTCCTCTATGCCTTCGCGCAGGAAGGTCATCATGTCGTCGGACGGCGCCTGGGGCAGCGGGGTGAGCACCGGGCTGGAGCTGCGCGCACTGGTTTCGACCGCGCCGATCTTCACCATCACCGGCCGCCGCGAAATGGCCGGGCCGAGGCCGAGAAAGGTACCGCGCTGGAGATCGCGGATCGATTCCGCCTGGCGGCGCTCCATGCCGAGCAGGTCGGCCGCGCGCGCCATGTCGATGTCGAGAAAGGTGCGGCCCATCAGGAAATTGCTCGCCTCGGCCGCGACATTCTTGCTGAGCTTGGCGAGGCGCTGGGTCGCGATGATGCCGGCAAGGCCGCGCTTGCGCCCGCGCGACATGAGGTTCGCCATCGCGGAAAGCGAGGCCCGGCGGATTTCCTCGCTGACTTCGGCACCGGCGGCGGGGGCGAAGATCTGCGCTTCGTCGACGACGACCAGCGCCGGGTACCAATGTTCGCGCGGGGCATCGAACAGGCCGTTGAGGAAGGCGGCGGCGCAGCGCATCTGCCCCTCCATCTCCAGCCCCTCCAGACTGAGCACCACGGACGTGCGATGCTCGCGGCAGCGCGCGGCGAAGCGGGCGATCTCGCCGACCGCATAATCCACCGCCTCGATCGCGACATGGCCATAGGGCGCGAGGGTGACGAAATCGCCTTCCGGATCGATCACGATCTGCTGCACCTGGCCGGCGCTGCGTTCCATCAGGCGGCGGAGCAGATAGGATTTGCCCGAGCCGGAATTGCCCTGGACGAGCAGACGCGTGGCGAGCAGCTCCTCCAGATCGACATGGACCGATTTGCCCGTGCCGTCCGTCCCCATATCTACCTGAAACGTCATGTCCCTGCCCTTTGGCTGATCGGAGCGCGGGTGGGCAAGTGTTTAGCGATGGGGTGGCGGATTCCTTCTTCGCCCTCTCCTTCTCTCCCTGGGGAAAAGGAGGGATGAGCGAAGCGACGGAAGGATGAGGGGGAGTGAGGTTCGGGACGAGTGTCCCCCTCGCCCTCCCCCGCAGAATTACGGAATTCAAACTACCTCCGAAATTTATACCTATCCATGCCGTCCGAGATGCAAGCGCCTCCATCTAAGGTGGTGGGATGAGCCGGAGTGCCCCCGCACGCTCTTTTCCTTTCGGCATCTCCCTTTCTTTCCAGAGGCTTGCGATAACCGAGCACGAATTGCCCGCGCCGTCTGTCAAGTCCGTTCGACCCGCATCCGGAACAATCCACCCCTCTCGGCTATTTAGGGGGTCGGAAGCGCGGGGGCGACAGACGGAGTTGTTGCCATGAACGCGAAGATCATCGGCGCGGCATTTGCCGTGGCTGCCATGCTGTCGGCATCGCCGGCGCTGGCCAGCAAGCGCGATACCGCCCGGACCTCGCTCGCCGCCGCCGATGCCAAGGTCAGCATGAACGACAAGGTGCCGATGGATGGCCAGGCGGCCGAGATCCAGGCGCGCGCCAGTGCAGCGCTGGCCGAGGCACGGCTGCAATGGAGCATGAGCAAGGAAGACAAGACGATCGCCGCCGCGACCGAGGCGAGCTCGCTCGCCGAACTGGCCGCCGCGACTCAGCAGAAGCAGGCGGCACAGGACGAGGCGCATGCGCAGGAGACGGCACTGGCTCCGCCCGCGCCGGCCGTCCCGCAATAAAACCATGGCCGGAAAGATGGCCGTCCCCAGGATTCAGGAGAGAAACATGCGTATCGTGATGATGACATTGATGGCCAGCGCCGGGATGGCCGCGGCCACCCCGGCCTTTGCCGACAAGACCGACCAGGTGGTCGTCGACCAGTATCGCGCCAAGATCCAGGCGGCGCGTGCCGATCCGCTGGTCGGCCGTTACGGCGCGGCGCAGCTCGACGAAGCGGCCTCGACCTTGCCCACGCTTGCCGACGATCTCGACCATAACAAGGCGGATCGCGCTCGCGCCTCGATCCTGCGGATCGACACGCTGATCGCCGCCGCGCGCGCCAATGCGCAGACTGCGATCGCCAAGGACCGTGCGGCCAATGCAGCGGTCGCCAACCAGCAGCGGCTCGCAGACAGCCAGGCCCAGGCGGAGCAGGCCCGGGCCGATGCGGCACGCGCGCAGCAGGACGCGGCCGTCGCCCAGGCCGATGCCGCCAAGGCACAGGCCGATGCGGAAGCGGCGCGCAAGCAGCTTGCCGATCTTCAGCTCAAGCAGACGGCGCTCGGCGCGACGCTGGTGCTGCAGGATGTGGTGTTCGAGACCGGCAAGGCCGACCTGAAGCCGGGCGCCGAAGCAAGGCTTCGCCCGCTGGCGCAATATCTGCAGACCAATACGGCGGTGAAGATCCGCATCGACGGGCATACCGATGCGGAAGGCTCGGACGCATCGAACCAGCAGCTATCCCAGGCGCGTGCCGCCGCGGTGCGCACGGCGCTGGGCGCGATGGGTGTCGATGGCGCGCGGATCGAGGCGGTCGGCCATGGCGAAAGGGAACCGGTCGCCGACAACAAGACGGCATCGGGCCGTCAGCAGAATCGCCGTGTCGAGATCACGCTGGTCGGCCAGCAGCTCGGCCAGGCGGTGGCGGCGGCGCCGCAATGAGCCTGCGATAAGAGCTGGCGCCGTGTAGGTGCCGGAGCGTGTTCGGACGCCTGTTCGATCAGGCCCGGACCGCTCCACTTGCCTGACCGCTTGTCCGGGCGCTTATTTCGCGAAGACGGAGGAGCGCGTCTCGCTTCCGGTCGAGTGGAAGAGCCGCATGGTCGCCTTGGCAACCATGGAGGTATTCTTCCCGTGAAGGAAGGCGAGGTCCCCGAGGACCAGCATGAGGATGGCGGCGAGCACGAACTTCATGGACCGGGCTTCTACCAGCGACCGATTAACGAATCCTCCATGGCGGCGCCATCTCAGGTCGCGCCGATCCGCCCGCGGATCCAGTGCGCGACCGCCTCCGATGCCGTGACGGGGATCATGTGGCCGCCGTCGATCAGGGTCAGCGCGACA
Source organism: Sphingomonas sp. P3_C6 (assembly GCF_056402595.1). NCBI lineage: Bacteria > Pseudomonadati > Pseudomonadota > Alphaproteobacteria > Sphingomonadales > Sphingomonadaceae > Sphingomonas > Sphingomonas sp. P3_C6. The sequence continues at coordinate 87,649 of NZ_JBFUHB010000003.1, read as the reverse complement.
CGCGGCACGTCGGTGGCAATGCGGGCGCCGTGAATGGCCGGGTCGAGGATCTGGTCCCCCCGCCCGAACAGGATCGCCACCGGTACCGCCAGATCGCCATATCGCGCGGCGAGCGCCGCCATGTCGGCGCGGGCGGCGGCGAGATCGGTCGAGGCCGCGTGGAAATTGCCCGGCCGAAGCACGAGCTGTCCGCCGCCCAGCGTGGCGAAATCGGCCGGCACCGGCTCGGGCGCGAACACCGCGACCGCACCCCTGGTGCCGGAGAGCAGGCCGACCGGCGTGGCCAGGGTCAGGGCGACGGCGCGCCGGATGGCGGGCGAGCCGATGGCGATGCCGCGGAACGCCGCCGGCACACTGTCCTGCGGCTGGGTGAGCGGGGAGATGAGCGCGAGGCCGGAAATCTTGTCGGGATGGTCGAGCGCCAGGGCTAACGCGACCGCGCCACCGAGCGAATGGCCGACGACGAGCGGACGTTCCAGTTCCAGTGTTTCGATGAGCCCGGCGACGAGCTTTGCCTGGGCGGCGATGGCGGCGGAGGGCGCCGCGGCCGAATAGCCCGAGCCAGGCCGATCGATGAGGATGACGCGGTGGTCGGCGACGAGCCGGTCGGCCAGCGCGTAGCCGAAATTGCGCATCTGCCCGCCGAGCCCATGGATCATCACGATCGCCGGGCCGTGGCCGCGATCGGCATAATGAAGGCGGACGCCGTCGATGGTGACGAACTGCCCGTCGGGCGGCACGTCCCGCTCGATCCGGCGCGCGGCGACACGCGAGAACAGGGCGAGCCCGCCGGCCACCACCGCGACACCGGCCGCGAGGGCGGCGATCATGGTCGCGTTACCGCGTGGGCTTTGCCGGTCGTCACGGCGACTCTCCTCGCGCTTCATGGTCGCAGCATCCTTTCACAGCCGCCCCGCCCTGTCACGCAACATGCACCGCCCCGCCGCGTCCAACGCATGACGACGGCCCACGGATATAGATATGCCGATTCACGGGATGATCCAGCTCCAGCTACGGGCCGACGAGGATTTCATGAGGACTTGGCGACCACGGCGCGGCACGCGATGGTCTGCGCGCTGACCGGGACCGCCTGCGCGGTTGGCGGTGCCGCATACCGGGGAGAATGGCGGCATATGGCGAGCGAAGATGTGCCGGGAGCGCGTGGCGCATTGCCGTAGGGGGTGGCGGGTCCGGGATGGGAAAGGCCCCCACTTCCGTTCGCCCTGAGCCTGTCGAAGGGCTGTTCTTCTTTGCATCGGTCGGAAGAGAAGAACAGGGCTTCGACAAGCTCAGCCCGAACGGAGGGGGCGTGCTCAACGCGGGTTCTTGATCCGCGCATCCCCCTTTCCCATATGCAAGTCACTGTTCAACAACGGAAAGGAGGTGGTCTGATGTCTCATTGTCGTAAGCCGGCCACGGCGGATCTCGTGGGCATGACCTCCAGCGCGGGGGCTGTGCGCGCCTGATATAGAGCCGTGATCGGCTGACAATGGAAAGGCCGTCCCGAAAGGGGCGGCCTTTTTTATGATCGGGGCCCGAAATCTCCCAAGAAGTAAGACTTTTCATACGGGAATCGGTGCATAGCTCCGCCCATGATGGGGATGGGAGATCGATTCCGGGTCATGAAGGCCTGGCTGCTGCTTGCCATGGCCGGCATTGCGGCCGCGTGCTGGTCGATCCCCGCCAGGGCCGAGCCGCTGCATCTCGACACGTCGCTCTGCCACGCGGTCTCCGCGCTGGATCAGGGCGATCGCACCCTTCCCTCGCTCCAGTTCACCTGCACCGGAACACCTGCCGGCTATCAGCAGGCGAGCCTGTGGCTCCGCGCCGATCTCAGGCGCTTGCCGGCGCCGGTCGATCGCAACGACCTGGTGCTGATGGTCCATCATTCGCGTTTCGACCGGCTCGCCGTGGTCTTCTCCTATGCCGATGGCGTCGAGCAATGGCAGCAGGTGCGCAGCGGCGACTACGGGTCGCACTGGCGCGCCGGTGGGCAGATCGCGTTCGAGGCCCCGGTGCGCAGCGCGCCCCTCGTCGCGGTGACGATGCGCTTCGACAAGGTCGCCAGTGTCGACCTGCTGCGCATGCGGTTGCTGACGCGCGGCGACAGCGGCCTGCAATCGGCAACGCTCGGCGCGGCGATCGGTGCGGCGCTGACCCTGTTGCTGATCGGCCTGCTCTATAATCTCTCGCTCGCCTTTGCGGTGCGCCGCCAGTTCCTGGTGTGGCAGGGCGCCTGGGCGGGGTGCATGCTGCTCTGGGGCCTGATCTGGTCGGAGATGCACCTGCTCGTCCTGCCCGGCATGGCCGGGACGATCTCGTCGCAGGTCTGCACCTTTCTCGCCTGCCTGGCCGTGACGCTGGCGACGGCGAGCGTCGTCACCTCGCTCGATCGCAACGCCCTGCCGCGCTGGGCCCAATGGTCGATGCTGGCGCTTGGCGCCACGGTCGGGCTGCTCGGCGTGCCGCTTGCCATCATGCGCAGCGCGGCGATCGAGACGCTGGCGGGCGTGACCGGCATCCTCATCCTGGCCGATCTGGTACTCGTCGCGGCCTGCCTGACCTGGGCGTGGCGGCGCGGCAGCGCCGAGGCGCGCGATTTCGCCGGGGCATGGGCGCTGCCGATGGCGACGCTCGCCTTCATCCAGATCGTCAATGTCGAGGGGGCATTCTGGGGCGGCGGATCGAAGATCGTCGTGCTGCTGGCGGCGGCCTGGCAGACATTGTGGCTGTCGATCGTCGCGACACGGCGGCTCGCCCATCTGCGGGTCGAGCGCGACCATGCCCGCGCGGGCGAGGCCGAGGCGAACCAGCTGGCGCGGCGCGACCCGCTGACCGGGCTGCTCAACCGGCGCGGTTTCCTCGAGACGGTCGAGCCGCTGCTCGACCGGGTGCGGTCCGAAGGCGCATCGGCCGCGCTGCTGCTGATCGATATCGACCGGTTCAAATCGATCAACGACGCGCATGGGCATGAGGCCGGCGACATGGTGCTTCGCTGCATCGCGCAGCGGCTGGAACGCCGGGAAGGCCCGATGTGCACGGTGGCGCGGCTTGGCGGCGAGGAATTCGCGCTGATGGTCGCGGGCGTCGAGAGCGTTGCGCTTGCCCGTTTCGCCGATGGCGTCCGCCAGGAGATCGCAGCATGCGACCATGGCGCGGAGATCGGCGATCGCAGGGTGACGGCGAGCATCGGCGTGGCCGAGGCCATGCCGACGAGCGATTTCCAGCAGCTCTTCCGGCTGGCCGACCAGGCGATGTACGCCGCCAAGCAACAGGGCCGCGACCGGGTGGTCGTGCGCCGCTTCGCCGTGGTGCCGACAGGCACGACGGAGGTGCCTTCGGCGTTGCGGGCGCCTTATTAGGGTGGGGGCTGGAAAAGGCGGATGTTCTGCAATCGCCTGAAGGCCGACCGGCAGGCATCGGGAGGAAAAGCAGCCGGGCGGCAAGCGACCAATTGCGGACGCCTTGCGATTGGGTCAAATTGGCATGAGGAGACAGTCATGCCGAACGTCGAAGTTTTCGAGAAAGACGAGAACAAGCCCCTTTTTGAAGGTGAGTTCGCGTTCTTACCTCGCATTGGCGAGACCATTTCCAAGGATGTAGGTGGATATTTCAGCTACTACGATGTGGTCGAGGTTTGGCATCGTGAGGACGGCGAGACCGGCATTTTCCGCGCGTGCGTCCGCGTCGAGCTTGATGACTGAGCAACGGCAGCTTCCTACCAACGCCGGTTATCCCAGCTTTTGAATCCACACCCTCGCCAGCGCTATTCCCCGCGGTACGATCGCGGCTAAGCCAGAGCCATGTCAGCGCGCGTGAAAATCTTCTTCGATGGCGGGTGTCGGCCCGGCGGCATGGAGACCGCGGTCGTGATCGGCGGGACGGCGCATATCCGGCGCGATCTCGGGCCGGGGACTGGCATGGAGGCCGAGTGGCTGGCCCTGATCCAGGCGGCGAGCCTTGCGCGGGAGCTTGGCCTGATGGAGCCGCAATTCCTTGGCGACTCCCTCGCCGTGGTGAACCAGGCCAACGGGATTGCGAAATGCCGGGGCGGAAATATCCGGCATCTGGCGGCGTTTCGTGCCCTTTTCCCGGCGGCCCGCCCGCCGCGAATACGCCATATCAAGCGGGCGCAGAATCTTGCGGGGATCGCGCTTGCCCGGCTGCATGAGCGGTGACGGGCGTGGACATACTCTACAGTTTCCGGCGCTGTCCCTATGCGATGCGGGCGCGCATGGCGTTGCTGGTGAGCCGGGCCCGGATCGAGATCCGCGAGATCGTGCTGCGGGACAAGCCGGCCGAGATGATCGCCGCCTCGCCCAAGGCGACCGTGCCGGTGCTGGTGCTGGCCGATGGGCGGGTGATCGACGAAAGCATCGACATCATGCGCTGGGCGCTCGGGCAGGATGATCCGGAGGACTGGCTGGCGGGGGACGATCCGGCGCTGGTCGCGCTGTTTGACGACCGGTTCAAGCATCATCTCGACCGGTATAAATATGCCGATCGCCATGGGACCGATCCTGGCGAGCATCGCCTTGCCGGGGTGACGTTGCTTGGAGCGTTGGAGGATCGGCTGGCGGATGGCGGGAATCTGTGCGGTGCGGCGCGGTCGATGGCCGATATCGCGATCTTTCCGTTCGTGCGGCAATTTGCGTCGGTCGATCGGGAATGGTTCGATGTGCAGCCGGTGCCGCGGGTGCGAGACTGGCTGGCGGGGTATGTTTCGTCGCCACTGTTCGAACGGGCGATGGTTCGGTTGAGGCCTTGGGTGGCAGGGGATTTGGCGGTGCAGCTGGCGTAGGTCTTCTTCCCTTCCCCGGCGGAGGCCGGGGCCCAGTTGGGGGACGATTCTGGCGGGCGCGGCGTGTCGTTACATCGGCCTTCCCGACTGGGCCCCGGCCTTCGCCGGGGTACGGTAAGGTGATGACCTTGTCCGGACCGAAAACTGTCACAGCTTCGCAACATCCCGGTTCGATAGGGTGCGGATGACCAAGACCATGCCGAGCAGCCTCACCCTGACCCGCCGCACCCTGATCGCCGGGGCGGCAGGGTCGGCGGCTCTGTTGTCGGTCGGGGCGCGGGGTGCGCAGCGCCTGCCGCAGGGGCTGTTTGCGCTTGGTGTCGCCTCGGGCGATCCGGCTCCTGACGGGATTGTGCTGTGGACCAGGCTCGTGCCCGAACCGATGGCGGGGGATGGCGGGATGCCACCGGTCGCCGTGCCGGTGCGCTGGGAAGTCGCCGAGGACGAGGCGTTCGCGCGCATCGTCCGGTCGGGTACGGCGCGGGCCGAGCCGATCTGGGGGCATTCGGTGCATGTCGATGTGACCGGGCTGCGCCCGGCGGCGCATTATTTCTACCGCTTCATCGCCGGTGGCGAGAAGAGCGCGGTGGGCCGCACCCGCACCGCACCGGCGGCGGGCGCGGCGGTCGACCGGCTGCGTCTCTGCTTCGGATCGTGCCAGAAATATGAGGCGGGTTTTTACGCGGCCTATCGCCACATGATCGCCGACGATCCCGACCTGATCCTGTTCCTGGGCGATTACATCTACGAAGGCGCGCCGAGCCAGAAGGAAGCCGTGCGGCTGCACCGCAATGCCGAGCCGGTCGACTTGGCCGGATACCGGGTGCGGTACGCCACCTACAAGCTCGATCCGTTGCTGCAGGCGGCGCATCATGCGGCACCCTGGGTGCTGACCTGGGACGATCATGAGGTCGTCAACGATTACGGCAATGCCCGCGACGAGAATAACAGCGACCCGGCCTCCGTGCTGCTGCGCCGCGCCGCCGCCTATCAGGCCTATTACGAGCACCAGCCGCTGCGCGCCGCCACGCGGCCGCACGGGCCGGACATGCAGCTGTACCGGACGCTCGACTGGGGACGCCTGGCGCAGTTCCAGATCCTCGACGACCGGCAATATCGCGGCCTGCCAGCCTGCCAGCCGCCCGGCCTGGCCGAGGCGCACAAGAAATATCGCAGCCTGGTGGATGCCTGCCCGGAGCTGACCGACCCGCGCCGGACGATGCTTGGCGCCGTACAGGAACGCTGGCTCGACGAGCGGCTGGGGTCGTCGCGGGCGCAGTGGAACGTGCTGGCGCAGCAGACGCTGATGCATCAGCAGATGCGGATCGACGAGGCCCATCCCGAGCGCGGCCAGCAGGTTCCGGCCGACACATGGTCGGGCTTTCCTGTCGCTCGCGACAAGATCTTCCGCCGCTGGGTGGAGGCGCGCACGAGCAACCCGATGGCACTGGGCGGCGACATCCACGCCTTTGCCGCCGCCGATATCCGCGACCCCGCCCGGCCCGACGGCCCGCCAATCGCGGCGGAGTTCGTCGGCGGATCGATCACCTCGCTGATGCACGACCCGAGCCTGAAAGGACTCGCCAAGGCCAATGGCATCGGCTTCACCGAGAATGAGGTGCGCGGGTACGGCCGGGTCGACCTGACGCCGGCCGGGGGCAGCGTGGTGTTTCGCGGGCTGACCGACAGCACGAAGGAAGATTCGGCGATCAGCGATATCGCCAGCTTCGTGCTTGATCCCGCCAGGCCGGGGCTCAACGCCGCGTAAGGGAGCGTCGGCGGAACGGCCATTCTACCGTCATTGTTGTGCCAACTCGTCTTGTAGCCCGGGACATCGCGGGCCAAGGATCAGACGTGGTCGCCGTCCGGAATGCGCCGGGTCGCGGATGCCATCGCCCGATTTCCCTGCGATCGGCGTCCTGCGAACGGAGATCGCGCCGATGGCTTCGCTCGTCCACCTGACCGTCCAGAACGCGACGCCCCAGCGGCGGGGGATCTTCGTGCTGGGCCGCAAGCTCGATACGAGCGCCGCGAATTCGATCGGCCTGGGCGCGTGGCAGCGCTTCGTCCTTGACCCCGGCGCGTCCGACCGGACGGCGCTGATGCGACAGTTTCAAATCATCGCGCGCAGCCGGATGCCCGAGGCGCAGCACCAGACGATATCGGCCGACACAGCGCCTGGATCGGCATGGGATTTCGGGCTCGACGCCGACAGAGCGCCGACCTTGACCGAGACAGGCCGGAGCGCGACCGCCGACCTCGTCACGATCACGAATCGATCGACGGGTGGCGCGATGATCGGTTTCCATAACAATGCCGCGCTGCTGTTTCCCGCGACCAGCGTCGAAGCGGGCGAGGTCATCGAGCGCGGGCCGGCCGCCACGCTTTATTTCTACGCTTCCGTACCGATCGTCGAAGAGCGCCAGCCGATCGTCCTTGCGTCGCAGATCGGGGAGTTCGCCGTGCCCGCGGCGGCGGCCAGGGTGACTGCCCAGTTCCGCCAGGACGACAATGTACTGGAATGGCGCTTCACCTGACTGCCACACGCGCGGCGGTGACCGGCGCGGCGATCGGTTTCAACTCGAACGAGGATTTCCCGGATGTCCGCAGGCATACAGCTGACCGTCCAGAATTCGACGCCGCAGACGCGCCGGTTCTTCATCCTGTGGCAGGCCCATGACCATGAAGATGCGGATGCCGTCGCGCTGGATGCGTGGCAGAGCTTCACGCTGGCGCCCGGCGGCGTCGATTATACCGCGGTCGCCGGCTCCTTCGAGATCGCCGCGCGCAGCCGGGTGCCCGACGCACAACCGCAGACGGTCCTCGCCGAGAGCGACCTTGGGGCCAGGTGGTCGTTCCGCCTGGACGGGGACAACACCCCCGAGCTGGTACCCGTCGGAGAGCCAGTGCGGGGATCGATCTACATCGACAATCGATCTGGTGGTCCGGCCCTGTTTCGCTTCCGAAGGAACCTCGCCCCGATATGGGAGACGCTGGAAGCCGCGTCCGGGACGGACGTAACGTTCCAGCCGGCGGGTGTCCTTCATTTCTACGTCTCGGTGGCGGTCGTCGACGACGAGCAGCCGATCGTGCTCGAACCGATGACGGGCAAGTTGGTGCTCGACGGCAGATCGCCGGTGACGGTTCAGTTCCGGCAGGATGGCGGCACGAGGGAATGGCTGATCGTTTGACGGGCCGGGTCGAAGGCGGGCGTGACGGATGGAGGGCTCGTAAGGCCGGCCCTTGATTCAAACCCTTCCCCGCTTCCCCTATTCCGCAGGGCATGTGCATGCCCAAGCCCCCCAAGCCGCAAGAAATCCCCGAGCGCCAGGCGCTCAAGCTGCCCGATGGCGGTGCCACCGCGCCGCGCGTCGAGGACGATGTCCGACGACGACGCGCGATGATGGCGTCGGTCTTCAAGGGTGCGCTCGGCCAGGGATCGGGGCCGGCGACCACGACGGTGCTGGGCGGCTGATGCGCGCCTCCCCGCTCGCCGGCGTCTCCCTCAAGGAGCGCTGCAACCGCCGCCTTTCGGCCTTGAAGGCAGCCCGCCAACCCTATGAGGCCGAATGGGCCGACATCGCGAAACACGCGCAGCCCTCCCGCTCGCGCTTCCTCTTTTCCGAGAACAATCGCAATTTCCGGCGGGGCAACGGATCGATCAGCAACGGCCATGCGATCCTGAGCTTCCGCACCCTGACCGGCGGCATGACGAGCGGACTTTCCTCCCCGTCACGGCCCTGGTTCAGGCTGACGCCGTTCGATGCCGACCTGGCAGCCGACGGTGCGGTGAAGACCTGGCTGAGCGAGGTCGAGCGGCGGCTCTACGCCTTTCTGGCGGGCACCAATTTCTACGGCGCGGTGAAAGCCGGTTATGCCGAGATGGGGCTGTTCGGCACCGATGCCTGCGTGATGGTCGAGCATGAGCGCGAGGGCGCGGTGTGCCATGCGCTGACCGCCGGCGAATATTGGATCGCCCTGTCCGATGCGATGGTGCCGGACACGCTGTACCGCCGCTGCTCCATGTCGGTGCATCAGCTCGTCCAGTCCTTCGGACTGGATCAGGCCAGCGACTTCGTGCGGAATTGCTACGCCAATGGCCGCTATGACGAGCAGATCCCGGTGATCCAGGCAATCGAGCCGAACGACGATCGCGTACCCGGCGTGAAGACCGCTCGCGGCAAGCCATGGCGATCGGTCTATTGGGACGAGAATGACGGGCGCGCCGACCGGGTGCTGCGTGTCTCCGGCTATGAGGAACAGCCCTTCTGGGCGCCGCGCTGGGACACCATAGGCGGCGACACCTATGGCACATCGCCGGGGTTCGACGCCCTGCCCGACATGCGCGAGCTGCAGATGCAGACCAAACGCAAGACCAGGGCGACCGATTTCCTGCTCAGGCCCGAGAAGATCGTGCCGGCGACGGTGAAGCTGACCGGCGAGGCGGGCAATATCGTCTCCGCCAGCGCGGTCGATGCGGCGGGGGTGATCGTGCCCTATACGCTGAACCCCGCGGTGATCGGCGCGATCATGGAGGATATGAATCGCTGCTCCGACGCGATCGACCGGCTGACCTATGCCGACCTGTTCATGGCGATCACCAACATGGACGGCATCCAGCCGCGCAATGTCGAGGAGATCGCCAGCCGCAACGAGGAGAAGCTGACCCAGCTCGGCCCGGTGATCGAGCGGGTCAACAACGAGAAGCTGGAGGTGGCGATCGACCGGGCCTTCGGCATCATGGCCCGCAAGGGCCTGCTGCCGCCGGCGCCCGAGCATCTTCAGGGTCAGCCGGTGAAGGTCGATTTCGTGTCGATCCTGGCGCAGATGCAGCGGATGGTCGGGCTCGGCCAGATCGAGCGGACCGTGGCGTTCGTGGGCAATCTGGCGGGGCGCTTCCCGGAAGCCGCCGACCGGCTGGATGTCGATGCGATCGTCGACGATTATGCCGACCGCGCCGGCGCACCGCCGAAGATCATCCGGTCCGTGGACGATGCAGGCGCGCTGCGCCAGGGCCGCGAGCAGGAAGCGCAGATGGCCAAGATGGCGGCGATGGCCGGGCCGGCCAAGGATGGCGCGGCGGCGATGCAGATGCTGGGGCAGATGGGGGCGGCCCCCGGGGGTGGACCTGAGGGGCCGACCTAACTTCCTTCTCCCCCTGTGGGAGAAGGTGGCGCGAAGCGCCGGATGAGGGGGAGTGAGGCTCGAGACCTTCGAGTGTCCCCCTCACCCTTCCCAAGCTTCGCTTGGGCCCCTTCCCTCTCCCACAGGGGGAGAGGGAGTTTTTGGTGAGCCCCCATGATCGAGAAGACCGACAAAATCGTCCTGCTGGAAAGCGCGCCGTTCAGGCGCTTCCTGCTGTCGCTGCTCCAGCGCGGCGGGGTGTTCGAAACCGCCGCCAATATGGCCGACGGGCGCCACCTTTATCTCGAGGGCCGGCGGTCGCTGGCGCTCGAGATCCTGCGCGATTTCGATTCGGCGCAGCCGGTCGCCCTGCCCGACGGAATCCCCGCGGCGACCTTGATTCAAACATTGCACGAACTGGCCCATTCGGGGCGCAAGGAGACTGTCCTTGAACGACGAAATACTGACGCAGAATTCGGAGACGATGCCGCCTGAAGCGGATCATGGCTTCGACGATTTCGAACCCTCGGCCCTTGGCGAAGACTTCGTCGATGATGGGGTCGATGCCGGGGAGGATGGCCCGGAAAACGATGAGGGCGATCCGCCCGGAGCGGAAACCGGCATCCCCGACCAATATCAGCTCACCGCGCCCGAGGGGCTTAGCCTCGATCCCGTAGCGATCGAGCTGGCCACCCCCGTCTTCCGCGAAATCGGCCTGTCCAACGAACAGGCCAACAAGCTGATGCCGGTGGCGGGGCAATTCGCCCAGGGGCTGATCGAGCGCCACCAGCGCCAGTCCCTCGGCCAGGTCCAGGCCGAACGGAAAGCCTGGCTCGACAGCGCACGGAACGACCCGGAGATCGGCGGCCAGCAATGGGCGACGAGCATCGGCACCGCAGCCAAGGCGCTAGACGCGCTCGGCTTCGGCAAGGGCAGCGCCTTCCGCGCGCTGCTCGACGAGAGTGGCCTCGGCAACCACCCCGAAATGATCCGCGCCTTCCAGCGGGTCGGCAAGGCCATCGGCGAGGACGGCTTCGAACGCTCGTCGGGCATCCATCATTCGAAGCGAGACAGGGCGGAGACGCTCTACCCCGAAGACACACCCAAAGGAGGGTAAGACATGGCGACCATCGGCAATTCGTTCCTCAATCTCATCGATCTCTACAAGGGCGCCGGCGGCGCCGACGGCCAGCTCGGCGAAGTGGTAGAGGTGCTGCGGCAGCTCAACCCGATCATGGAGGACGCGGTGACCGCGCCCTGCAACATGGGCACCGTCCATCGCCACACCATCCGCACCGGCCTGCCCGACGTGGCCTGGGGCCGGCTGTACCAGGGCATCCCGCAGTCCAAGTCGACCACCCAGCAGGTCGACGACACCACTGGTTTCGTCGAGGGCCTGTCGACCGTCGATACCCGGCTGCTCGAAATCTCCGACAATCCTGGCGGCGTTCGCCTGTCGGAGGGCCGCGCCTATCTGGAGGCGATGGCGCAGGAGGTATCGCGCGGCTTCTTCTACCACAACACCACGACCACGCCGGAAAAGTTCAAGGGCCTAGCCGCGCGCTATTCGACGCTGGGCGGTGGCGGCGCCGGCAACCAGATCATCAATGGCGGTGGCGTCGGTTCCGACAATACGTCGATCTGGTTCGTCACCTGGGGCGACGACTATACGACGCTGATCCACCCCAAGGGCACCAAGGCCGGCGTGACCCGCGAGGACAAGGGCGAGCAGCGTACCGCCGACGGCAATGGCAATGTCTATTATGTGAAGGAGGAGCTGTTCCGCCAGCATGTCGGCGTCGCCGTGCGCGACTGGCGCTATAATGCGCGCATCGCCAATATCGACGTGTCGAACGTGATCGCCGGATCGGTCGATCTCTACGGGTTGATGCGCCAGGCCTGCTACAAGCTGCAGGGGCGGCGCGCGGCCAAGATGGCGGCGAACGTCGCGGCGCAGGGCCGCACCGTCATCTACATGAACCGCGACATGCTGGCGGCGCTCGATGCGGCAGGCACCAATTCGGCGAACGGCGCGCTGATGCTCAAGCCGATGGAGCTGCAGGGCGAGGAGGTGCTGTCGTATCGCGGCATGCCGATCCGCGAGACCGACGCGCTGATCAATGCGGAAAGCGTGGTTTCGTAAAGTCCTTCTTCCTGTTCCCCGGCGAAGGCCGGGGCCCAGTCGAGAAGGCCGGAGTAACTTCGCGCAACGCCAATCATTGACCTCCCCCAACTGGACCCCGGCCTTCGCCGGGGAAGGCCAGAAGGGCGAGGCACGAAGGAAAACATCATGATCTTCGACGCAACCACCCTGTTCTCGAATGCCCAGGCGGTGACCGCCACGACGGCATCGGCTAACATTATCGATCTCGGCGCGACGGGCACCGTGTTCGGCGCGGCCGCCGCGATCGGCCGCGATGTCGGCAAGGGCCGCCAAGTCTCGATCCGCGCCAGCGTGGTCGAGAGCTTCAACAACCTGACCTCGCTGAGCATCGGCATCGAGACCGACGACAATGCCGGCTTCGCATCGGCCAAGACGGTGTGGACCTCGCCCGCCTATGCGCCGGCCGACCTTGCCGTGGGCGCAAAGCTGCTGCTGCCTGACGACCTGCCGGTCGGCACCGACGAGCGCTATGTGCGGCTGAAATATACCGTGGCCGGTACCGCTCCGACGCTCGGCAAGATCACCGCGGGTGTGACCGCCGGCAACCAGACCAACCCGTGAGGCCGAAGGGAAACCCCATCATGAAACAGCCCAGGACCTATACCGCGCCGCATGACGTCTTCACCGGCGGCGTGCTCTACCGGCCCGGCCAGCCCTTCACCACCAGCGCGCCGCGCGGGGCGGGATGGGAGCCGGTCGGTCCGGTCGAGCGTCCGAGCCCGGAGGAAAAGACCCAGTAACGTCCGGCATGGGGGCGGGGCGGAAGCGTCGTCCCCATCGCCGTTCGCGCCCTCGTCGCCTGGTCGATTCTTTGGCGCAACGACATTGGCGGGGCACGCCACCTGAAGCAACGGGACGCGACTTTTCCCGCACCCGGAGCACCGATGGCAACGCAACTCGCCCCCCGCGCGCCCATGAAGACGCGCGAATTTCACAACCATCATTTCGATTCGACGATCTGGAACGACTTCGCCTTTCGCGAGGACGATGTGATCATCGCCACTTATGGCAAGTCCGGCACCACCTGGATGCAGCAGATCGTCGGCCAGCTGATCTTCGGCGGGGACCCCGAGGTCGCCATATCGGCGCTGTCGCCCTGGATGGACCTGCGCGTGCCGCCCAAGCCGGTCAAGCTGGAAGCGGTAGAGGCGCAGCGGCACCGGCGCTTCCTGAAGACCCATCTGCCGGTCGATGCGCTCGTGGTCAGCCCGATCGCCAAATATATCTATGTCGCGCGCGATGGCCGCGACGTGATCTGGAGCATGCACAACCACCATGCCAAGGCCAACGCGGCATGGTTCGCAGCGCTCAACGACACCCCCGGCCGGGTTGGGCCGCCGATCCCGGCGGCCGACCCCGACATGCGCCACTATTTCCGCAACTGGCTGGAACGCGATGGCGATCCCTTCTGGCCGTTCTGGGAAAATGTGCGGAGTTGGTGGGCGATCAAGGACCAGCCCAATGTGATGCTGGTGCATTTCGAGGATCTGAAGCGCGACCTGGCGGGGGAGATGCGGCGCATCGCCGACTTCCTGGACATCGAGGTGGACCCTGCGGTGTTTCCGTCGATGGTCGAGCATTGCACCTTCGCCTGGATGAAGGCCAATGCCGCCAGGGCCGCCCCGCTCGGCGGGGCATTCTGGGATGGCGGCGCCGAGACCTTCATCAACAAGGGCGTCAATGGCCGCTGGCGCGACACGTTGAGCCTGTTCGACGTGATCGATTACGAAACGCGCAGCAACGCCGAGCTGGGTCCGGTCTGCGCGCGCTGGCTGGCGGGCGGCGTTCGCGCGGTCTGACGGGCGATCCTGAGGCGATCCGCAGGCGATTTTCCCGGACCCTCGGGCACGGCCGCGCGTTGACCCGCCATGACCATTCGCCAGCGCGCCCTTTTTGTCCCCCTTCTCGCCACCCTGTTGCTGGCGGGGTGCGGCAGGGCGGCGAGCGAGGATGCCAGCGCCAATAGCTCTACCTTCGTGCCGCCGCGCGACGTCGTCGCCACGCCGCTGCCTGGCCAGACGCCGCAGACGCCGGCCACCGCCTATGTCAGCAAATTCCCGAACGATCCGGTCGGGGGCGTATTGTTCTTCGATCGTACCGACGTCTCCAGGGCGCTGGTCGACGCGGTGCACGACAATGCGATTCGTGCGCATTTCAGCGAAAGCCATGGACCGGAAAAGCCGATCTATGCACGCAACGGCAAGGTGATCGCCGCCGGTTGCAACGCGCAGGATTGCAACGGCGACAATTGGGCCTTCGAGTTCGACCCGGCGACCGGCACCGGCAAAGCCTGTTATCACGACACCACGACCATGCAGGATTCGAGCCGCTGGTTCGCGAATGGCGCGCCCGTCATGCGTCGGGGAATATGTCCGATTGCCTGACGGGCAGGCGCAACCCGGTTGCGCCCGACGCGTTGATGATCGTTCCAACCCCGCCCGCAAAAGGCCTGTCATGACGCACCAACGCCCGATCCCCGACGCAGCAGTCTCGCCCTATCCGATCCATCCCGAGCCGCATGACGAGACAGGCCCGGCCTTTTTTGCCAGCGACGCGCACCATGATGACGACGAGAAGGCCCGGTACAGCCTGGCCGAGGGTTTCTCGCTGGCCGACACGCTGTCGTCAAATACGGTCGCGATAGGCGCCGCGATCGGACTCGGCGTGGCGGCGATTGCCGGCGCGCTGCTCTACGGTCGCAGCAAGGCGAAAGAGCCGCCCGCCCGTCCGGCCCGCCGCGCGGCAGCGGTCCGCACGACCAAACCCCGGACGAGCAAGACGGGCGCTGGTGAGACGGGCGCGAGCAAACCGCGAGCCAGCAAGCCGCGGACTGCCAAGGCCAAGCCTGCCAGCGCCTAGATAATTGAGGGCCTCGCCCCCTCGTTCGGGCTGAGCTTGTCCAGGCCTTGCTCTTCTCTTCCTCAGAAGAAAGAACGGTCCTTTCGACGAGCTCAGGACGAACGCTGGTCGGGTGACGCGCCCCTAACGAGTACCGTCCAGCAACGTGTCGGCGGCCTCCCCGGGCCCCTCGATGATCGCGCGCACGCGCTCGGCCAGCGCCTCGATCGCGAACGGTTTGGTGATCATGCCGGTGCCCGGCTGGAGGAAACCCGGGGCGAGTGCCGCATTCTCTGCATAGCCCGTCATATAGAGCACTTTCAGATCGGGGCGGAGTTCCCGGCCGGCATCGGCGATCTGCCGGCCGTTGAGCCCTGGCAGACCGATATCGGTGATGAGCAGGTCGATCCGCCCGCGCTCGCGCAGCCGTTCAAGCCCTTCCGGTCCGTCATGCGCCTCGATCGTGCGGTAACCCAACTCGGTCAGCACTTCGACGACCAGGCCGCGCACGACCGGCTCGTCCTCCACCACCAGCACCACCTCGGCCGCGCCGGCCGGCGCCGCGCGATCCTCCCGCTCGGGCGCCGGCTCCTCGGCGTCGACCGCGCCGACATAGCGCGGCAGGCACAGGCTGATGCTGGTGCCGACACCCGGCTCGCTCTCGATCGCGGCATTGCCTTCGGACTGGCGGGCGAAACCATAGATCATCGACAGGCCCAGGCCGGTGCCCTGGCCGAGCGGCTTGGTGGTGAAGAAGGGTTCGAACGCGCGGGCGATGGTGTCGGCGTCCATACCGCTGCCGGTGTCGGTGACCCGGATGCAGACATATTCGCCCGGTTCCAGATCGCGGTGCCGGTCAGTATGGGGCCGGTCGGCATGCGGCCGGTCGAAATCGGCGTTCGAGGTCTCGATCGTCAGTCGGCCGCCATCCGGCATCGCGTCGCGCGCATTGATGACGAGGTTGAGGATCGCGTTTTCGAGCTGGTTGTGATCGCACGATGTCAGCCACAGATCATCGGCCAACGCGAGATCGAGCTCGATCTGTTCGCCTAGCGTCCGGCGCATCAGATCCTCCATCGACAGGATCAGCGGGTTGGCATTTACCGGGCGCGGATCGAGCGGCTGGCGGCGGGAAAAAGCGAGCAACCGGTGGGTGAGCGCCGCCGCGCGGTTCGCGGCGGTGGTCGCCCCTGCCAGGAAACGATCGACCCCGTCGAGCCGCCCGTCGTCGAGCCGGCGCTGGACTATCTCCAGGCTGCCGGTGATGCCCTGGAGCAGATTGTTGAAATCATGCGCGATGCCGCCAGTGAGCTGGCCGACCGCCTCCATCTTCTGCGACTGACGCAGCGCCGCCTCGGTCTCGGCCAGCGCATCGGCCGCCTCGCGCTCCGCCGTAACGTCGCGGCCGAAGCTGTACAGCGTGCCGCCGTCGGCCACGGTGATCCAGGCGATGCGGTGCCGGCCGCCATCCTTGTCGAGAAAGATCCGCTCGGTTTCGAGCAGGGGCGCGCCGGCCGACAAGCGATCGAGCGCCTCCATGCTTGTTGCCAGTTCCTCGGGCGCGACGAAATCGCTGATCTTGCGACCGACCGTCTCCTCCTCGCTCCAGCCCAGCACCTTGGTCCAGGACGGATTCACGGCATGGACCTGGCCGGAGGTTGAAAGGACCAGCTTCACCACCGGCGACAGGTTCCAGATCCGTTCCCGGTCACGGGCCAGGCTGCGTTCCTCGGTGATGTCGCGCCCGACCGCATGGATTCGCCCGGCATCGGGCACCGCCGTCCAGTCGAGCAGGCGATACCCGCCCTGCTTGCGGGCATAGCGGTTCTCGAACGCAAGCGCGGTCGCACCGGCCGACAGGGTCGCGATCTGCATCGCGGTGGTGGCGACATCATCGGCGTGGAGGAAGTCGACGATGTTGCGGCCGACCATTTCCTCCTCGCTCCAGCCGAGCAGGCGCGTCGCGGAGGGGTTCACCGCGGTGATGACACCGTCGAAATCGCAGACCAGCATCAGATCCTGCGACAGCATCCACAGCCGGTTGCGGTCGCGCAGGCTCTGCGCCTCGGAAAGCTTCTGTTCGTGGATGTCGGTGTTGGTACCGATCCAGCGCAGGATCGTACCGTCCTCTCCCCGGATCGGCAGGGCGCGCACCAGATGCCAGCGATATTCGCCATCGGCCCGGCAAATCCTGAACTCGGTTTCGTAATCGGTGCCCGAGGCGACCGACGATTCCCACAGGGCCATCGCCTCCGGCAGATCATCGGGATGGACGATGCTCACCCAGCCGTCGCCGATCAGCTCGGCCGAGCTGCGGCCGCTATAGTCGAGCGTGCGCTGGTTGAACCAGTCGAGCCTGCCGTCGGGTGGCGCGGTCCACACATGATTGGCCATCGCCTGGGCGAAAGCGCGGAACTGCGCCTCGCTGGCGTTGATCTCGGCCAGCCGCGAGCGGGCCTCATATTGCCGCAGCCGGGCGCGCACCGCCGATCTGGCGAGGCTGACCAGGGTGGTCGGGTGGAAAGGCCGTTCGAGAAAGGTGACGTTGCCGAGCGTTTCGAGCAGGCGCACCGCCGTCGGGTTGCGCTCGAGCCCGCCGCCCCGCTGGGTGAGCAGGATGAAGGGGAAGTCGGACCATTCCTCCTGTTCGCGCAGGAAGGCGTCGAGTGGCCGAAGGTCGGCGCCGCGCATCGCCTCCTCGGTGACCAGCGCGAAACCAGCGCCGCCGCGCAGTTCTTCCAGAAGAGCCGGAAGATCGACCGCGGCGATCGCCTCGATCCCCGCCTCGCGCAACATCTCCACGGCGATCGCCGCGTCCCGGCCGTGCGGGGCCAGGACGATCGCGCGCTGGGCCGATGAGTGAGTCACGCCGGGGTCATTCGGCGGCGAACGAATCGATGTCTGGGTGCCCCGAGCCGACCAGCGACGGCACGCCACGCAGCACGCCCTGGAACTCGGTCAGCGGTTTGCCCAGCGTGATTCCGTCGCTGCCGATCCGGAATTCACGGATCGTATCCTCATGCGCGCCGGTGCGCTTCTTCACGACGGAGATCGCCCGGCGGACGCGCCCTGCGGCCTCGAAATAGCGCAGCAGGATGACGGTATCGGCCAGATAGGTAACGTCGACCGGCGCCTTCATGTCACCGACCAGGCCGTGCTGCGCGACGGTGAGGAACGTCGTCGCACCCTGGCGGTTCAGATATTGCAGCAGTTCGTGCATGTGGAGGATCAACGCCTGCTCCTCGGGCATCGCCGCCTGATAGCCGTTGACGCTGTCGATCACGACGGTGCGTGCCTTGTGCGTCTCGACACAGGTGCGCACGCGCTGCGAGAATTCGCCCGGCGTCAGTTCAGCCGCATCGACCTGTTCGAGGGTCAGCAGGCCGGCTTCGACCATCGCTTCGAGATCGATCCCGAGCGCCTTGGCGCGGGACGTGAGCAAGCCCAACTCCTCGTCGAAGATGAACATCGCCGCATGTTCGCCCCGCGCGACCGCGTCGGCGACGAAGGTCAGGGTCAGCAGCGACTTGCCGGTACCGGCGGGGCCGATGATCAGCGTGCTCGATCCCCGTTCGAAGCCGCCACCGAGCAGCGCGTTCAGCGCCCCCTGACGGGTCGGCACCAGGTCGCGCGTGAAGCTGTTCTTGTGCTCGGCCGACACGAGCCGCGGGAAGGCATGGACGCCGCCGGTCTCGATCACGAAATCATGATAGCCGCCGCGGAAACGCTGGCCGCGATATTTGACGACGCGCAGGCGGCGACGCTCTGCGCCGTAATTGGGTGACAGTTCCTCCAGGCGGATCACGCAGTGGGCGACGCTGTGCACGGTCTTGTCGAGCATCTCCGTCGTGAGATCGTCGAGCATCATGATGGTCGTGCCGTGGCGCGAGAAATAATGTTTCAGCGCAAGGATCTGGCGGCGATAGCGCAGCGAACTCTGGGCGAGCAGCCGGATCTCCGACAGGCTGTCGAGCACGACGCGGTCGGGTTTCACCCGCTCGAACGCCTCGAAGATGCGCTTGGTCGTCTCCCCCAGTTCGAGGTCCGAGGAATAGAGCAGGCTCTGCTGCTGATCCTCGTCGAGCAGGCTTTCGGGCGGCACGAGCTCGAACACCTCGATACTGTCGTCGAACACCCAGTCATGGGAGGCAGCGCTCTCCCGCAGTTCCTCCTCGGTTTCGGATAGCGTGATGTACAGGCCGCGTTCCCCGGCCGCCGCACCCGCCAGCAGGAACTGGCTGGCGATGGTCGTCTTGCCCGTGCCGGGGCTTCCCTCGACAAGATAGAGGCGACCACGGGTGAATCCGCCAGCGGTGATATCGTCGAGCCCGGCGACACCGGTTGCAGCCTTGTCGCTAATCGTCATGTCGGCTCCATTCTTCACTGCACCGCAAAGATACGCAAGGGCTGCAGGTCCCCGCCTTAGGCGCAGCCGTGATGCAGCGCCTTAACATGGAGGTAGTCGAGGGATCAGGCGGGGAGGCCCTGGGCAAGGCCGGTCCCCGCGAAGGCGGGCCGTGGTTCGGGCCGCGTCATCGCCGATTCCGGGCAGCAAAGCGTGATCGCGTCGAGCACGCCGGCGAGTGCGCCACCGTCCGACGGATAGGCCAGGTGAGCGCAGGACACCTCGATCCGGTAATCGGACTCCCGCGGCGCGCCGCGGGCGGCAGAGGCCGGGATGACACCATCGCAGCGCGACCAGATCGCCACGGTCGGCACCGGCGGCTTTTCGGACAGCGTGCATTCGATCGGCGGGGCGCTGACGCGGTGGCCGGCGATCCATTCATAGACGCGCGCCAGCATGGTTGCGCTGAGATCGCCGGAGAATGGGCTGCCGAGCGTGATGACGGCGGCCACGCGGTGCGGCGCGACCTTCGCGTATTCGCGCGCGATCAGGCCGCCAAAGCTCCAGCCGAGCAGAATGACCGGGCGATCGTCGCGCCGCTGCAACTGGTCCAGCCGTTGGTCGAGCCGGTCGAGCAGATCGGCTGACGCACCCATGTTGCGGCCAAGTCCCCAGCGATAGGCGCGGTAGCCGGCATAGCGCAGCGCCATACGCATCGGCCGCATCGCCGCGTCGGTGGCGAACAGCCCGGGCAGCAACAGGATACGCGCCCCACCGCGATTGGTGAGCCGGCGGCGCAACATCCTGCCGGCGGGCGCCAGGCTCCAGGCGAAGAACCAGCATTCGCGAAGGATATGGGCGGCGGTATCGGGAAGGGACTTGCGATCGGTGAGGCAGTCGCATTCGGATGAGGTCATTTCGGTCGAACGATCATTTCCGCCGGAAGTTTCCAAACCGGCCTGACGGGGTCGGGTTCGAGCCCGATTCGGCGCATTTTAGTCTCGTAACGGTACCAACCCGCCGTCTTTCGCTTTCCAACCCGGTCGGGGCTCTGTTAGGGGGCGGTCGATCACCGGTGTGGCAGAGGTTCGGACGCACCCGCCGCCGGAGCGATCTCCACATTCCATCGGGAACCAGTGCACCGCATCCTCGTTGCGCGTTGAATAAGGTTGGGGGACCGTATGACCGATCGAGTTACCGACCAGCCGGAAAAGGCTGCCGTATCGCAGGAGAATGAGGCCTGGCCGGTACTCATCACTTTTGCGTTGCTCTTCCTCCTGTCGGCGGCGGTATGGTTCGTGCTCGACCGGATCCGCAGCGACGAGGTCCAGACCCAGATTTCGCAGAACACCGAGCGTGGCGCTTCCGCACCCGCGACCGGGAGCCAGCCGCGTAAGGTGGCGACGACGAAATAATCGGGTGCGTTGCCCGTCAGGACGCGATCGTACCGACTGTTGAGCGAGATGGGCGCGATGAGATGCACCGGTCATGTCGGGCATGGCATGGTGGGTCACGACCAGATGACGTTTCCCTGGCGCCGGGGCTTGTGGCTATGACTCGGGAACGCCTTGTGGCGCCGCTCCCATGCCCGACCTCCCAAGGTCGGCGCCTCGCCTTATCGCTGCCGCATATGCTGACAGAAGAGGGAGATACGTCTCAAATSGATGTGCAACCGATTTAGAGTAATTGCGTGTTTGAGAGAGCGTTTTGGAGCAGATACCAGGGTGAATATCTAATTGCCCCCTAACGATCTTTGGGTGAGTTAGGGAGCGAGTCGCGCGGCTATGCCGGTTTTACGAAAAACCACCAAATCGGGTCAGGTAACTGGACCACCGCCGCCAGCAAAGCTCGCTTGAACATTTGATCCGTGTTAACCTCCCGGTTGGCTAATGCCGGGTTGAGTTAGGTACCAAAGGGTTGGAACGCCAATCGCATGCGCGTCCAGGGCACGATGGGTCCACGGAACGGAAGATTGTTCTCTCCCTTATCGTCGCAGCCGGGCTATCCAGCGGCATCCCATTTGCCGGATGGGTGCTCGACGCACCGGCTCTGAGGACCTTCGGGGTTACCGGATATCCGATGTGGCCGCTGTCGGCGGTAGGCTATATCTGCCTCTCGGCCGGATTCCGGGCGACGATCGTGCGATCGCGCCTGGCGCCTTATCTGCTCGCGGTCCCGATCCTGATCGCCGCCAGCGCCCTGATGGAACAGATCGCCGGCATTGCGCCCGGCATCGACCTGCTGCTCTTCCCGAACCAGGTCGCCGCCTTGGGTGGGGCCCATCCAGGACGCCCGGCCGCCAATTCGATCGCCACTTTCGGCTTTCTCGGTCTGGCGCTGCTCGCCGCGAGGCGCCCGAGCCGGGCCTGGGTAGAACTGGCCAACCTGTTTGCCTCGGCCGCCTTCTGCTTCGGCGTCGCGTCGGTCCTGATGTTCTTGTTCATCCGCCTCAACGATGAAGCGGCGATCCTGCGCGTGTTCATCGCCCCCCTGCCGGGCAGCCTGATCACCGTCGCGCTGGCCGCGGCCTTCCTATTGTGGCGGCCGGATGCGGGCTGGACGGTGCTGCTGTCGCATGGCCGTACGCGCGGCCCGCTCTACTGGCTGATCCTGCCGCTGGTCATCGCCCTGCCGATCATGCCGACACTGGTCGCGCGCTGGACCGCCGGCGGCGGCCCCCTGGCGCTGCCCGAAACCGAGTTGCTCGCGATGCTCGGCAATGTCGCGATCCTCGGCTTCCTGCTGTGGCTGTCGGCCGACCGGTTCAGGCGCCAGCAGGAGGAGCTGAACGAAGTCAGGCTTGCGCTCGATGTCGCAGCGATCGCCCTGACCAAGCCCGACGGCGAGATCACTTATTGGTCGCGCGGCTGCGAGCAGCTTTACGGCTGGTCGGCGGCGGAGGCGATCGGCCGCAAGAAATATGAGCTGCTCCAGTCCCGCCGTGGCGAAAACGGTGCGGCCGAACCGATCGGCCCGGCCAAGCGCGAACTGATCGAGCAGCGTCGCGACGGGACGACGATCACCGTGCTGGAAAATGCCCGGGTTCATGAGCGGCCGGATCGGGATCCGCTGTACGTGCTCAAGATGCTCGACATTACCGAGCGGGTGCGTACCGAAAATGCCCTGCGGCTGAGCGAGGCTCGGCTCGCGGCTGCCGCCGATGCGCACAAGATCAGCGTGTCGCAATGGGACGTGGCCACGGGACGGGTAGAGCTATCCCCGGGTACGGAACAACGACTGGGCTTCCCCGAAGGTGGGATTGCGACCTTCGACCAATGGTTCGCCGCAGTCGAGCCGGAAGATGGGCGCAACATAATGGCGATCCTGGCCGCCGCCGTCGCCAATCGCGACTCGCACATCACCTACAGCTATCGTTTCCATCAGCCCGACGGGCAGGTGCGCATGATCGAGGGATCGTCCACCTGCCATTATGATACGGACGGCACTCTGAAGACGGTGATCGGGTCGCATCTCGACGTGACCGAGCGCAACGAACGCACGGCGCGGTCGCAGCTCCAGTCGATCATCGAGACGATTCCGGATGCGACGGTGGTGATCGATTCCAGGGGCATCATCCGCAGCTTCAGCCCGGCCGCCGAACGCATGTTCGACATCGACGCGGCAACCGCGATCGGCCGCAACGTGAAGTTCATGATGCCTGATGCGATCGCCGCAGGGCACGACGCGTCGCTGGAGCGGTACCTCGAGACCGGCGAGCGTCATGTGATCGGCGGCACGCGCGAACTGACCGCGCGGCGTGCCGACGGAACCCTGTTCCCGGTCGAGGTGAACATCGGCGAGGCCTGGCTCGGCAAGGAGCGAATCTTCACTGGCGTAATCCGCGACGTGTCCGACCGGCTTGCTTCCGAGCAACGCATGAACGACCTGAATTCGGAGCTTGCCCATATCTCCCGCCAGAGCGCGATGAGCGAGCTGGCCGCCGACCTGGCGCACGAGCTGAACCAGCCGTTGAGCGCGACAGCGAATTTCCTGGCGACTGCGCGAATCCTCATCACGCGCGGCGAGGATGGCGCGCGGGTCGCCGAGCTGCTCAAGATGGGCGAGGAACAGACATTGCGGTCGGGCGAAATCATCCGCCGGCTGCGCGACTTCCTGGCGAAGCGCGAGGGCGAGATGCGCACCGAATCGCTCGAGCTGGTCGTGCGCGAGGCAGTCGAGCTGGTGCTGTTCGGCACGGCGCAGTTCGACATCGAGCTGACCTATGCGCTCGATCCCGAGGCGGACACGATCTTCGCCGATCGGATCCAGATCCAGCAGGTGCTGGTGAACCTGCTACGCAACGCAGTCGACGCATTGCGCGGACGCGCCGGCGACAAGCGCAAGATCGTCATCGCGTCCTGCCTGATGGACGAGATGGTCGAGATATCGGTCTGCGACAATGGGCCGGGCCTGCCCGACGCGCTCACCGAACGGCTCTATTCACGCTTCGCCACGACAAAAGGCGGACCCGCCATGGGCATCGGCCTGTCGATCTCGCGCCGGATCGTCGAGGCGCATGGCGGCACGCTGACCGCGACCAACCGGCCGGAAGGCGGCGCGATGTTCAGCTTCACGGTGCCGGCGCTCGGCGTGCTGGACGAATAGCGCACTGGCGCGACCGTGTTCGCTCGCCTCGACGAGCAAGCCGGGGTGTTCTTGCTCGATGCCCGCGCGAGACAGCAACACAGACCACCTCTAACGGAAATAAACGGGAAAGAAATTTACGCGCTCCTTATAATATGTTAGTGGAAAGTCGCCGTTGCGGCCAGTTCGACCGGCCTTGCAAACGCCGGTGAACGTTCGCACCTGCACCATGAATATAAGCCGGGCGTAAGACCCAGGACCATTTGGGGATGCCCGGAAGAAGAGAAGCTGGCCGATAAGGGGATGAGCCACCGATGCCGATTGCCTTTCGCTGGCCCGCCGCGTCCCTGACATTTGCAGCTCTTGCCCTTTCCGCCTGTTCCGGCAGTGGCAAGCCGCCTCCCCCGCCCGCACCGCAGGTTACCGTCGCCGTCCCGCTCCAGCGCGACGTGGTGGACTGGGACGAATATGTCGGCCGGTTCGAAGCGATCCAGGATGTCGAGCTGCGTCCGCGCGTGTCCGGCACGATAGACCGCGTGATGTTCGAGAACGGTCAGCGCGTCAGCGCAGGCCAAGCGCTCTTCACCATCGATCCGCGGCCCTATGTCGCAGCGCTCGGCCAGGCCCAGGCCCAGGCTGCCAAGGCGAATGCCGCGCTGGTCAACGCCCGATCGGAACTTGCCCGGGCCGACAAGCTGCTGGCCGCCCAGGCGATCAGCAAGGAAGAATATGAGACCAAGCAGGCCAATGTGCGCAGTGCCGCGGCCGATCTGGCGGCCGGCCAGGCAGCGGTCACCAATGCGCGCCTGAACCTGGGCTTCACCACCGTCCGCTCGCCGATCACAGGCCTGGTGTCCGATCGCCGCGTGTCGAAGGGCAATTTCGCGACCGAGGGCACCACGGTGCTGACGCGGGTCGTCTCGACCGATCCGATCTGGTTCTCGTTCGAAGGCGCCGAGAGCTTCTACCTCAAATATCTCCGCCAGGCGCGTAGCGGCGAGCGCGGCTCCTCGCGCAACACGCCCAATCCGGTGGAGGTGCAGCTTGCCGACGAAAGCGGCTATCGATGGCGCGGCCGCATGGAATTCGTCGACAATGCGATCGACACCAATTCGGGCACGATCCGCGCCCATGCGGTGATCGCGAACCCGACCGGCTTCCTGACACCCGGCATGTTCGGCCGGGCGCGCCTGCTCGGTTCCGGCACCTACAAGGCGATGCTGGTGCCCGACGAGGCGATCATCACCGATCAGACGCGCAAGCTGGTCTATGTCGTCGGCAAGGACGGCAAGGCGGCGCCGAGACCGGTGGAAACCGGCCCGCAGGTCGAAGGGCTGCGCGTCGTCAAGACCGGCCTGGCCCCGACCGATCAGGTCGTGATCGAGGGCATCACGACACTTCAGCCGGGCATGGCCGTCACCGCGAAGAAGACGGTGATGAAGCCGCAGGCGGCCGATACGGGACCGACCTCGCAACCGGACACGGCGCCGCCGCCATCCGAAGCCACGGCGAAGTAATCCGGTGAAATTCCCCCATTTCTTCATCGAACGGCCGATCTTCGCGGCCGTCATGTCGATCCTGATCGTCGTGTTCGGGCTGGTCGCCTATCCCGGCCTGCCCGTCGCGCAATATCCGGAGATCGCGCCGCCGACGGTGGTCGTCACCGCCAGTTATCCCGGCGCCACCGCCGAGACGCTGGCCGAGACGGTTGCCGCGCCGTTGGAGGAATCGATCAACGGCGTCGAGAACATGCTCTACATGTCCTCGTCGGCCACCGGCGACGGATCGCTGCAGATCACCGTCACCTTCAAGCAGGGCGTGAATGTCGACCAGGCGCAGGTGCTGGTGCAGAATCGTGTCTCCACCGCCGAGCCGCGCCTGCCGGAGGAGGTCCGCCAGATCGGCGTGACCGTTCTGAAGAACTCACCCGACATCCTGATGGTCATCGCGCTCACCTCGCCCGATGGGTCGCTGCCGCAACAATATGTCTCCAACTATGCGACCACCCAGATCATCGATCGCATGGCGCGTATCCCCGGCGTGGGCGGCGTGCGTGCGTTCGGCGGTCGCGACTATAACATGCGCGTCTGGATCGATCCCGACCGTGCTTCCTCCCGCAACCTGACGGTCGACGAGATCGTCACGGCAATCCGCGCGCAGAACGCCCAGGTCGCGGTCGGATCGGTCGGCGCGCCGCCGTTCAACCAGGGGGGCACCGCGTTCCAGCTCGGCATCCAGACCAAGGGGCGGCTTACCAATCCTGAACAGTTCGGCGAGATCATCGTCAAGCGCGACGACCAGGGCAGGCTGACGCGTCTGCGCGACGTGGCGCGCGTCGAGATCGGCGCGCAGGATTACGGCATCAACGCCTTCCTGTCGGGCAAGCCGATGATCGGCCTGGCCATCACCCAGCTGCCGGGATCGAACGCGCTGACGACGGCCGATGCGGTCAGGGCCGACATCGCCGAAGCGGCGAAGAGCTTCCCGCCGGGGATGGCGTACAGCATCCCCTATAACCCGACCGAATATATCCAGGCGTCGATCGAGGCGGTGTACCACACGCTGTTCGAGGCGATCATCCTGGTCGCGCTGGTCGTGCTGCTGTTCCTGCAAAGCTGGCGCGCGACGATCATCCCGCTGATCGCAGTGCCGGTCTCGCTGGTCGGATCGCTGGCGATGCTGGCCGCGTTCGGCTTCAGCCTCAACAACCTGTCGCTGTTCGGCATGGTGCTCGCGGTCGGCATCGTCGTCGACGACGCGATCGTCGTGGTCGAGAATATCGAGCGGCTGATGGAGGAGAAGGGCCTCGACCCCCGCGCGGCAGCGCATGAGACGATGGACGAGGTGTCCGGCGCGCTGATCGCGATCGCCCTGGTGCTGTGCGGCGTGTTTATCCCGACCAGCTTCATCCCGGGCATCTCGGGCGCCTTCTACAAGCAGTTCGCGCTGACCATCGTGTCCGCCGCGGTCATCTCCGCCTTCGTCTCGCTGACGCTGTCGCCGGCGCTGGCGGCAATCGTGCTGCGGCCCAAGCATGAGACGGAACCACGCCGCGGCATATTCGGCTGGCCTGGCCGGTTCGCCCGCGGCTTCAACCGCGGCTTCGAGGGACTTGGCCGGCGCTTCGGTAAATATACCGCGCGGGCCGTGCGCGCGCTCGCGCTGGTGGGCATCGTCTATGCCTGCCTGATCGGCCTGGCCGGCTGGCGCTTCACCGCAACGCCGACCGGCTTCATTCCGGCGCAGGACCAGGGCTATCTGATCGGCGTCATCCAGTTGCCGCCGGGCGCCTCGCTCCAGCGCACGACCGAGATCATGAGCCGGGTGACGAAGATCGCGCTGGCCAACAAGGCGAGCGAGGCGACCGTAGCCTTTGCCGGCCTCGACGGTGCGACCTTCTCCACTGCACCCAATGCCGGCGCCGTGTTCATCCCGCTGAAGCCGCATGCCGATCGCGCGAGCGCGGACGTCGTCGCCAACGAGTTGCGCAAGGAATTCGGCGCAATCAATGGCGGCAACATCCTGGTCGTGCCGCCCCCGCCGGTGCGTGGAATCGGCACCGGCGGCGGCTGGAAGATGTTGATCGAGGATCGCACGAACCTTGGCCTCAAGGCACTTGAGGGCGCTGCCTTCCAGATGATGATGAAGGCGAACCAGACGCCGGGCATCACCAGCGCCTTCACCACCTTCAACACGCGCACGCCGCGCCTGTTCGCCGATATCGATCGCGAGCGGGCCGAGCAGCTCGGCGTGCCGGTGGAGAATGTGTTCTCGACGCTCGGCACCTATCTCGGCTCGACCTATATCAACGACTTCAACTTCCTTGGCCGCACCTATCGCGTGACCGCCCAGGCCGATGCACCCTATCGCGACCAGATATCGGACGTCGGCCACCTGCGCACCCGCTCTGCCGCCGGGCAGATGGTGCCGCTCGATGCGGTGATGACGCTGAAGAACGACAGCGGACCGTACCGGGTGGTGCGCTACAACCTCTATCCGTCGGCCGAATTCCAGGGGGATACCGTGCGCGGCTTCTCCTCCGGCCAGTCGTTGACGACCATGGCGAAGCTGGCCGAGGAAACGCTGCCCAAGGGCATGCGCTTCGAATGGACCGAGCTTGCCTTCCAGCAACAGGCAGCGGGCAACACCGCCGGGCTGGTGTTCGGGCTTGCCGTGCTGTTCGTGTTCCTGCTGCTCGCGGCGAATTACGAAAGCCTGGTGCTGCCGCTCGCCGTCATCCTGATCGTGCCGATGTGCCTGCTCGCCGCGATCCTTGGCGTGAACCTGATGGGTGGGGACAACAACATCCTCACCCAGATCGGCCTTGTCGTGCTGATCGGCCTTGCCGCGAAGAACGCGATCCTGATCGTCGAGTTCGCGCGCCAGAACGAGGAAGCCGGCATGGAGATGCACGCCGCCGCCGAGCACGCCGCCGAGCAGCGCCTGCGCCCGATCGTGATGACGTCCATCGCGTTCATCCTAGGCGTGCTGCCGCTGGTGATCGGCTCGGGCCCGGGCGCCGAGATGCGCCAGGCGCTGGGCGTCGCAGTGTTCTTCGGCATGATCGGCGTGACGACCTTCGGCCTGTTGTTCACGCCGAGCTTCTATGTGATCAGCCGCAAGTTCGGCGATTGGGTGTCCCGCAAGATCCCGCGCAAGAAGCATGCGGAGACGCCGGCCGAGCCTGCCGGAGAGCCGGCATGAGGCTTCCTTTCTCTCCGTTCGCCCTGAGCTTGTCGAAGGGCCGTTCTTTCTTCGCGGGAGGTGAAGGGCAGGGCTTCGACAAGCTCAGCCCGAACGGGTGGTGGGGGATTGCCCTGCTTCCCCTCGCGCTTTCCGCCTGCACCGTCGGGCCGAACTTCAAGCCACCCGCTACCCCCAGTGCGTCCGCAGGCGGTTTTTCCGAAACCGCGAAGACGAGCAGCGTCGCCGCGACGCCGCTGCCCGATCACTGGTGGCAGCTCTACAGCGATCCGGTGCTCGACCGTCTCGTCACCGACGCGCTGGCGCATAACACCGATATCCGCACCGCCGCGGCCAACCTCGCCCGTGCCCGGGCAGTCCTGTCCGAGCAGCGCGGCGCCCGCTTGCCGAGCACGCAGGTTACTGCCCAGGCGACCCGGAGCCGCACCCCGGCGGTGCAGAGCCCTACCGGTAAGTCGTTCGAAACCGATTTCTATTCGGCCGGCTTCGACGCGTCCTACGAAATCGACCTGTTCGGCGGCGTGACCCGCGCGATCGAGGCGGCGCGCGGCGATACCGAGGCAGCATCGGCGCAGCTCGATGCGGCGCGTGTCTCGGTCGCGGCGGAGACGGCGCGGGCCTATGCCCAGGCCTGTTCGAATGCGGCGCAGCGCACCGTCGCGCTCGAGACGGTCACGCTCCAGCAGCAGACGCTCGACCTGACCAAAACCCTGTTCGAGGCCGGGCGCGGCACGCAGCGCGATGTCCAGCGTGCCGATGTGCTGCTCGCCAATACCCAGGCGTCGATCCCGACCTTCGAGGCCGAACGTCGCGCGTCGCTCTACGCGCTGGCCACGCTAACCGGCGAGGCGCCGGAGGCGATCGATGCCGATGCCGACAAATGCACCACCCCGCCGCGCGTGACCGTGACCGTACCGGTCGGTGACGGTGCGGCGCTGCTCGCCCGGCGCCCCGATGTTCGTGCCGCGGAGCGCACCCTGGCTGCCGACACCGCTCGGGTCGGCGTCGCGACGGCCGATCTCTATCCGTCGATTCAGCTGCTCGGGTCGATCGGCATCGGCGCGCGCAAGCCGGGGGACATCTTCAAGCCGGCCGGCCTGTCATGGTCGCTCGGCCCGTTGATCACCTGGAACTTCCCCAACATGACGACCGCGCGGGCGCGCGTGCGCCAGGCGGAGGCAGGCAGCGACGCATCGCTCGCCCGGTTCGACGGGATGGTGCTGACCGCGCTGAAGGAAGTCGAACAGGCCCTCGCGCGCTATGCCGGTGCGCTCGACCGCAACGCGGCGCTTGCCCGCGCGGCGCAGGCGAGCACCGAGGCGGCGCGGCTTTCCAAGCTGCGGTTCGACTATGGCGCCGACAGCTTCCTGCTGCTGATCGAGGCCGAACGCGACCGCGCCGATGCCCGCGCCGCGCTGGCGCAGTCAGACGCTGCGGTGGCCGACGCGCAGATTAGCCTGTTCAAGGCGCTCGGCGGCGGCTGGCAGGATGCGCCGGCACCGGTGCGACGCGACCCGGCCACGCCTTGAACGACTTCTCCCCTCCCGCTTGCGGGAGGGGATTATCGCACCTTCATGAACCGGATCGCCCGACCGAAGGCCGAGCGCGATGCTGTCGCGCCCCCCTCGCCTCTCGCGGACAAAAAAACGGGCCAGTCCCGAAGGGCCGACCCGAAAAAGTTTTAGGAGAGGATGCCTGAAAGGCCCGATCCTTGTGCACCGCAGCACGATTTGCTGCAAGTGCGTAATTTCCCGAAGCGATTGCTTTTACTGCAATCGTGACCGGTCCGGCCGCCTTTCCCAGCGTCACCCGGTCGTCGCGATGACATTGTCCTCGGAATTGCGATCGATGCGGATGTTGTACGGATCGGCGCCGGCAAAGCCCGGTTTCTTCGCCGTCACCAGCTTCACCACCTGGGTGCCGGTCCTGAGCGGCAGGCGCTGCAGCAGCAGCACATCCTTCTTCGCGAACGCTCCGCGGCCGGGCATCGCCGTGAACAGGCCGAACTCGGCCTGCTCGGCCATTGGCGCCTCGGTTTCCTTGCCCTTACCATCGGCATAGAGCTTGTGCGCCTCGACCGTCAGGGTCGTCTCGTACCGGCCATCGGGCAGCTTCTTCACCACCGCCCCCTTGGTCTTGATGTCATAGAGCGAGATGCGTTCGAACAGGTCGGTGATCAGCGCCTGCTCCTCGGGGCTGGCGCCCTTGCGAAATTCGGCGATCAGGTCGAGCGAGCGGGGATAGGGCGCGCCCTTGAAGCGGAAGCGCTCAAGATGGCGCCTCAGCGCCGCATTGACCCGCGCCTCGCCCAGCGCGTCCTTCAGCCGGTACATGACCAGCGACCCCTTGCTGTAATGGATATATTGCTGGTTCTCGACCCGGTAGAGCGGCAGTTCCTCGATCACCTCGCCGCCCCGCGCGCGCAGGTAGCTCTCCAGCTCGAACTTCAGGAAGCGGCGGATCTGGTCGCGGCCGTACAGCTTCTCCATCACCATCAGCGCCGAATATTGCGCCAGCGTCTCGGTAAGCATGGTCGCGCCCTGCATGTCGGCGCCGATCGCCTGGTGCGCCCAATATTGATGGGCGAGCTCATGCGCGGTCACATAGGTGACATAGTCGATCTTGTCCGGATCGGAGAGGTCGGCGATGAAACCGATGCCTTCCGAATAGGGCATGGTGCCGGCAAAGGCCTGGGCGAACCGCGCATAAGCCGGGAACTCGATGATGCGCGCCTGGCGGAACTGATAGGGACCGAAATTCGGCTGATAATAGTCCAGCCCGTGCGCGAAGGCAGCGAGCATCCGGTCAACGTTCCGGCCGTGGCGTGCGTCATAATAGACCGACAGGTCGACGCCGTTGTGCATCAGATGCTTCTCGACATAGTGCGCCGACTGGACCGAATAGAAATTCTGGATCGGCGCATCGACGACGAAGCGCGCGGTGCGCCTGCCGTTCACACTCGTATCGCTGATCTTGTAGCCCGGCGCGATCGGCGTCTGGCCGGCATCAGTGGTGACGGTGATGTCGGTCCTGATCCAGTCGGTGCGAATCTGGCTGAAACGCGTCGCCGCCATGTCCTCCAGCTTGGCCGGACGAAGCTCCGGCGGAAGGCCGTATTTGCGGCGCTTGACCCGATCCTGCAGCATGCCGTTCTGGTCGATGCCGATCGACGGCACGAATTCGAAATTATTGACGAAGGTGCCGTTCTGCACGACCCGCGTGTCGTTGCCGCTGTTGCGGAACCCGCGCTGGGTCCGTTCGCTGCGGAAACCGATGCTCATCGTCGCGCCGGGTGCGAGCGGTGCGGCGAGCCGGTAGATGCGGTACTGATATTTCGGATAATCGCGCGCCAATGTGGCACCCGGGATGGAAAGGGCTGTCAGCCTGGTCGTCCTGTCATCGAGCCTGACATGCAGGTCGCGGATCGGCCCCGGCGTCTTGTTGACGAGCGTGAGCGTGCCGCTGGCCGACAGGCCTGGCTCGTTCGGGCGCAGGTCGACCGAGACGCGGGCGGCCGTCACCGAGGGCTGGGGCAGCTTCTGATAGGGCAGCAGCGCCTTTTCATAGTCGGCCATGAAGGCGTCTTCGGAAACGGGCGTGCTGTACTCGTTCCACACATGGGTGTTGATGAAGATGTACACCCCGCTCGCGATGAATATGGCCAGGGCAGCGCCGCCGACCAGCCCGGCCGAACCGGATAGCCGGCGCGGCAGGCGCCTGAGCCGGTGTAGCAACCGGGTCTCCGTGCCGCGTCGCCACAGCGCATGGGCAAGCACCAGCAGCAGCACCGCAAAGGCCGACCAATAGAGCCGGAGCCACCAGGCACCGATCCAGAAGCGCCCCTGCCCGTTCATGTCCGACAGCGGCACGCCCGGGAACTGGCCGTAATTGTAAAGCGCGTCGCCGAGACCGAGATTGCGCAGCGTGACCCGGACGATGATGAAATAGAACACCATCAGGCCCCAGCCGAGATATTTGTTCGGGCTGAGCGCCTGGATGAACACGGCGAGGATCGCGATCAGCGTGAAGTTGACCGTGTCGGGCAGGACGTACCAGAGCAGATATTTGCCGAGTTCGAAATCGGTGTAGCCGTGCAGCACCTGTGCGACGAGGCCGGCAAGCACGCTGACCATCAGGGTCGAAAACATCACCAGCACGACGGCGACCGCCTTGGGTACGACATAGGCCCAGTCCGGAATCGCCGACGCGTCGATGATCTCGTGGATCTTGCGTTCGCGCTCACGCCAGACGAGTTCGCCGGCATAATAGATCGCGATGATCACCGGGATGATGCTGAACGATCCTTCGAGCAGGCCGATCACCACCCGCGTCACGGGCAGGACCGGCGTGCCGAACACCTCGCCGATATCGATCGTCGCCGCGGCAGCATTGAACAGGCCGAGCGCCATCAGCACGAAGAAGGCCGGGCTCTTGAACACCTGGCCGAGTTCGAGCCGGGTGCGTGCGCGCAGCTGTGCCAGCGCGGTCGCCGGGCCGTAGCTCGGCACGGGCAGCGGGCCGATCGGGCCGGCCGGCGCCGGCGCCTCGATCTGTTGCTGAAGTTTCAGCGCGCGCCGGCTGGCCTTTGACGGTTTGGTGCCGAAGCGAAAGGTCGCGGTGGCAAGCGCAAGTGCGCCGAGGCCGATCGCGACGACGACGGCGCGGTTCCACAGGAACATGCCGTCGATCGGCGGAACGAGCGTGTTGCGATCCGCCGCGGTCCAATATTTGGTCGCATAGGAGAAAGCGCCGACGCCGAACGGCTCCCCATAGGCGCCGGCCAGTTCATAGGCGGGGTTGCGATCGAGCACGACGTTGGCGACCGTCCACAGGATCAGGAAGCCGATGACGCCGAGATAGGTCGCCATCATCGACCGCGTCGCCGTCGCCAGCGTGAAGAACAGCGCCGAGGTCAGCAGCAGGTTCGGCAGGCCGATCAACAGGAACGGCACGGCATAATAGGAGAAGCTGTTCGGGCCGAGCGTTTCGCCGTCGACCCAGGGCATGAAGGTACCGATCCAGATGCCGGCCAGCACGGCAAGGAAACCGATCGCGGCGGCGACATAGGCGCCGGAATAGCGGCCGAGCAGATAGGCGACCCGGGTGATGCGCGTGGCGCGCACGATCGGGCCGAAGCCTGTTTCGTCGTCGCGCACGATCACATTGGCGACGAAGGCGGTCGAGACGAACATGTAGAAGACCGACATGATCAGCACGACCTGCGCGATCGCGTAAGGCGCGTTCTTGTGGACGTTGCCGCCCGACCCGATCTGGATCTGGTCGACCGTCGTCGCCCCGAAGGACAGCAGGAAAAAGACGACCACCGCAACCCAGAAGACCGGGTTGCGCATCTGGTAGCGAAGCTCGAAGCCGAAGACGCCGCCGAACATGCCGGGCGCCCCGCTCAGGCCGCGCGACGCGACGCGTCGAGCGTCGAGAAATAGACGTCCTCGAGGCCGCCGGACACGGGGTGGAAGCCGGCGCCCGGTGCCGCATCGGCCAGCACATGGATGACGGTGTTGCCCGCGAACAGGCGGGTCGAGATGACGCGGTGCCGCTCCCGATAGCTTTCCAGCTCGTCGCGGCCGATCGTCTTTTCCCAGATATGGCCCCGGGTCTGCGCGATCAGATCCAGCGGCGCCCCCTCGAGCAGGATCCGCCCGCCGGCCAGCACCGCCATGCGCGGGCAGAGATCGGCCACGTCCTCGACGATATGGGTCGACAGGATCACCACGACAGTGTCGCCGATCTCGCCGAGCAGGTTGAGGAAGCGGTTGCGCTCCTCCGGGTCGAGGCCGGCGGTAGGCTCGTCGACGATGATCAGCTTGGGCTGGCCGATCAGCGCCTGGGCGATGCCGAACCGCTGACGCATGCCGCCGGAGAAACCGGCCAGTGCCTTTTTGCGCACGCCCCAGAGATTGACCTGGTTGAGCAGCCCCTCGACCGTCGCCTTGCGCTCGCCGCGGCCGGCAATGCCCTTCAGCACCGCCATGTGATCGAGCATGTCATAGGCCGAGACTCGCGGATAGACGCCGAAATCCTGCGGCAGATAGCCGAGCACGCGGCGCAGCTTCTCCGGCTCGGCGATGACGTCGATCCCGTCGAAATCGATCGCGCCGGACGTCGGCGTCTGCAGGGTCGCGACCGTGCGCATGAGGGTGGACTTGCCCGCGCCGTTGGGACCAAGCAGCCCGAACATGCCCGGCGGTATTGTCAGGTCGACGCCGTCCAGCGCCCGCGTGCCGTTTCCATAGACATGGGTGAGCTTTTCGATCTTGAGCATGAATCCCTCCGGTCGGCGCAGGAAGCTAACAGGTGTGTTGGGGTTGTAAAGCAGCGATGACACCGGTTCGGTGACTGACCAAAATATGGCGCGCTCGTGCTCTGCTCAGGCTGGTGCCGGCCCCTGGCGCACCAGCGCCCAGGCGTCGCTCACCACGCCGCGGGCGAACAGCGCCAGCAGCCCGGCATAAGCCGCGGCGCCGACCGCAATCAGCACTGCCAGTTTCGCGGGTGCCGGCAGGACGGGTAGCGCGCCGTCCGCCAGCATCACCACGCCGGCCATCGCTACCGACGGCAATGCTCCCGGCAGCACCGCCAGAGCAAGGCCGCGCAGGTCGGCGCCGATCGCGGGGAGCGACTGGACCGCGGTGAAACCGGTTACCAGCGCCATGCCGCCGAGCCAGCTCCAGGCGAGCCCCTCGATCCCCCATTGTACGCCGATCAGGAAGGCCGAGGGCAGCATGATTCCGCCCGCGATCGAAGTGCGCAGCGAGATGCCGGGGCGCCCGATCGCATTGGTCGCGGGTGCGAACAGGATTTGAAGGGTGAGCAGCGGCATGGCGAGCGCGAGGATCGGCACGACCGCCACCGTCTCGGCCCATTTCTCGCCGAGCATG
This sequence comes from Sphingomonas sp. P3_C6, assembly GCF_056402595.1. Classification (NCBI taxonomy): domain Bacteria; kingdom Pseudomonadati; phylum Pseudomonadota; class Alphaproteobacteria; order Sphingomonadales; family Sphingomonadaceae; genus Sphingomonas; species Sphingomonas sp. P3_C6. The sequence continues at coordinate 52,190 of NZ_JBFUHB010000003.1, read as the reverse complement.
GTTTCGACCAGCGGCCCGGCCGTCACCGCCAGCCCCATATAGGCGGGCATCGCCACCAGCATGATGAGCCGCACCGTCTTCAGGAACGCATCGCGCATCACCTCGTGCTGGCCCTGGATGCGGGAATAGGCGGCGAAGGCGACTTCGTTCAGCGGCGGCACGAATTTGGTGGCGAGGATCTGGGTCAGGAACAGCGCCGTCGTATAGATGCCGAGCACATGCGGATCGAGCACGCGGCCTCCGATCATCACATCGGCCTGACTCTGCAGGAACCAGAAGAAATAGGCGAGCATCAGCGCACCGCCATAGCGGAACAGCGCGCCCGACCCGCGAAAGTCGAAGCTGGGCCACATGAGCGAGCGCGCGGCCCAGGTCATGCCGATCGCCTCGACATAGAAAAGCGCCATCGGCGCCGCGACCAGCGTCCACACGCCCATGCCCGCCATTGCGCAGCCAAGCGCGGTAGCGGCGCCCGAGATCGACGCCGCCAGCCGCACCTGCGCCGGCCGCTTGAAATCCATGCGCCGGCTGAGGATCGCATAGGGCAGCGCCATGAACGGCGTCGGTATATAGAGCAGCGCCTGGACGCGCAGCAGGTCGGCGACCTCGGCGTGGCGGTAATAGTCGGCGATCCACGGCGCCGCCGCGAACTGGGCGAGGCCGAGGCCGAGGTTCAGCAGCAGCAACATGCCGAACACCTGGCGCAGTTCGCGCCGCGATACGCTCTCCGCCCTGATCAGCGCATTGGCGATGCCATAGCCGTTCATAAGGTTGAGAAAGGCGAGCACCACCTGGGTCATGGCGAACAGACCATAATCGGTCGGATCTAGCAGGCGGATGACCATGAAGGTCGATCCCCAGGCGATCGCCTGGGCGACGATCTGGCTGCCCGATCGCCAGAGGATCGCCAGCTTCACGCGCTGGAGCAGGTCGCCCGGGCGGGAGGGCTCGATCACGTCCTGCGTCATTATTCGGCGAGCGCCATGGCGGTGGCGGCGGCGAGCACGCCTGCCGTGAGCCACGGTTCGAGCCGGGTCAGCACCGCCGCGTGGCGGATGTCCGATGCGGGCAGAAAGGCATCGCGCCCGACCGCCGATTCCTCGCCCCATTTCAGGCGGAGCACCTTCGCCGCAGTGCGGCTGCGCAAGATCAGCAGGTCGAGGATCTCAGACCCCTCGACCGCGCCCATGTCCTGCTTGTAGCCGCTGTCGCCAGCGCCAAGATCGACCGTCCTGACGCCGCGTTCCCGCGCCCATTCGAGCTGCCGCCAGGTGACGATCCGCCCCGGCCGCCCCGCGGCGAAGCGGTCGTCATAGCTGCTGGCAATGCCATATTGCGTCTGCCCGACCTGAAGATCGAACGAGAAGGCTGCCGGCCTGTTGCCGACGAACATGATCGTGGCCGACAGCGCTTCGGCGATCTTCGGGTCGCGCAGCGCGAGCCGCCAGCGGCCGCGCTGTTCCTGGGTCAGGAATTTGGTGCCGGTGCAGTCGGTGGATTTCGCCACCCAACTGTTCCACTCGATCGACCCCATCGCGGCAAAGGCAGCTTCGTCCCAGTCGGCGCCGGTGACGAATCGGAACGAGACCGGCCCGGTAAGCCCAAGCTGCTTTTCGTAATTGGCCAGCCGCCGGCGCGTCGACTTGCGTGGCCATCCGCCATCGTCGGCCGAGGCCGGGAGATCGAACAGGAATGTCCGCCCGATGCTTCGCGACAATACCGTCCAGCCGGCGCGTGCAACGGCACACTTGAGCAGCAGGGTCGCCGGATCTTCCTCATAGACCGGCCCGACCCGCCATATCGGCGTCAGGGCCGACCGGGTCGTCGGATGCCTGAAAGCCTCGGCAAGCTCGGCCTGCGTCGCGCTCCTGTCGATCAGGATCGACCGGAACGGCCAATAGCTGCCCGGCACCGTCCGCGCGCCGAGCAGGCTCGGGCCGACCGCTATCGTCGGGATGGCGGCGATCACGCTGTCGTCGGCGCGGCGCGCGATGAGGGTCGTGCCCTCCGCGTCGTCGCTTGCGTACCAGGCGGAACGCAGAAAGGCCCGCGCGCCGACCGCGCGATCGGCAAGATCGTCGAGCAGCGCGGGAAACCCGCTCACTGCCTCGATTCCCACGCGGTTTCCCGCCGCCGGGCCCTTGATCTCCTCCTGAATCACGCGCGTCCGCAAGCTCCTCAGCCAGTGCGGATAGGGTGGAAATCCTACGATAGGGTAACGTTGCGCCCGTCAGCCGGCCGCGACCGGCGGCTCGCCATGGGATTCGAGGATGGCGAGGAACTGCCGCGCCGCCGCCCCTCCCGCATTGCGCGAGCTCAGAATCCAGAGCGAGGAGATCGCCTTCTTCCCCCGAAGCGCACGGTAGGTGAGACCCGCCGGCTGGAGGGCACGAAGCGATTCGGCCAGCACCGCGATGCCTAGGCCCGCCACGACCAGACCAAACAGGGTGGATATCTCGCGCACGTCCTGCGCCAAGACCGGCTCGACCCCGGCCTCGTGCAGCATGTCGAGGAAGCTGCTGGCGAAACTACCCTTCTGTTCGCGCGAATAGAAGATCATCGGCTCGCCGTGCAGATCCTGGAAGGACAGGCTCGCCTTGCGGGCAAGATGATGCTCCGACCGCATCGCGATGAAGAGCCGTTCCTCGAGCACCCGCGTCACGACGATTCCGGGCGGGACCATGGGCGGGGTCGGGCTGCGCATGAAGCTGATGTCGATGTCGCCGCCGACCAGCGCCGCGACCTGAGCGCCCGGCGACAGTTCGAGTAGTTCGATCCGCACGTCGGGATGACGCTGGCTGAAATCGAAGATCGCGCGGGCAACGGCGGGCACAAACGGCGCCGACGGGTTGAAGCCGAGGGTGAGCTTGCCGAAGTCGCCACGCGCCGCCCGTTTCGCCACATCGACCGCATGCTCCGCCTGGGCGAGAGTCGCGCGGGCCTGGTCGAGGAAGACCCGCCCCGCCTCGGTCAGCGCGACCCGGCGGCTGCTGCGATCGAACAGGCGCACCCCGAGCAGGTCCTCGAGCGCGCGGATCTGCTGGCTGAGCGGGGGTTGCGAGACACCGAGCCGTTGTGCGGCACGGCCGAAATGCAATTCATCGGCGACGGCGACGAAGTAGCGCAGGTGGCGGAGCTCCATGATCGATATGTCTCACGTCTTGATCCGGGGTCAAATCATATTGGACGCAGGTGCAGCAAAAGCCCATTCGGCCGCCAACAAACTCAGTTGCTGCCCCTCCCCAGGGCACGGAGATCCGCCATGATCGGACCCAAATGATCGGTATCGTCAAGGTCGCGCTGACGCGGCCGCTGACCTTCATTGTAATGGCGATCCTGATCGCGATCGTCGGCGTCCTGTCGGCGGCGCGCACGCCGGTCGACATCTTCCCCGAAATCCGCGTGCCGGTGATCGCGACCGCCTGGAACTATGCGGGCCTCTCGCCCGAGGACATGGCAGGCCGGATCATCACGCCGTATGAGCGGATCCTGACCACCACGGTCAACGATATCGACCATATCGAGAGCCAGTCGCTGCCGGGCATCGGCATCGTGAAGATCTATTTCCAGCCCGGCGTCGACATCCGCACCGCCACCGCGCAGGTGACGTCGGTGTCGCAGACGGCGGTACGCCAGATGCCGACCGGCACCACGCCGCCGCTGATCCTGAACTATAATGCGTCGACCGTGCCGATCCTCCAGCTCGCGCTGTCGGGCAAAGGCCTGTCCGAAGGGCGCATGTTCGATCTTGCGCAGAACAGCATCCGCCCCTCGCTCGTCACCATTCCGGGCGCCGCCATTCCCTATCCGTCCGGCGGGCGCTCGCGCCAGATCCAGGTCGATCTCGACCCGCAGGCGCTTCAGTCGAAGGGGCTGTCGGCGCAGGACGTGACCAACGCCATCGCCGCGCAGAACCAGATCAACCCGGCCGGCTTTGTGAAGATCGGCGATTTCCAGTACACCGTCCGCCTGAACAACGCGCCGGGGACGATCGACGAGCTGAACGCGCTGCCGGTCAAGGTGGTCGATGGCGGCACCATCTATATGCGCGACGTCGCCCATGTGCGCGACGGCACCGCGCCGCAGACCAACGTCGTCCATGTCGACGGATCGAGATCGGTCCTGATGACGATCCTGAAGAACGGCGCGACCTCTACGCTCGCGATCGTGCAGGGCATCAAGGATGCGCTGCCGGGCATTCAGACGACCCTGCCCGACGCGCTGAAGGTCGTGCCGATCGGCGACCAGTCGCTGTTCGTGAAGGCAGCGATCAACGGCGTGATCAAGGAAGGCGCCATCGCCGCAGCGCTGACCAGCCTGATGATCCTGCTGTTCCTGGGATCGTGGCGGTCGACCGTCATCATCGCCATCTCGATCCCGCTCGCCATCCTGGCCGCGCTGATCGCCCTCGCCGTGACGGGTCAGACGCTCAACATCATGACGCTGGGCGGCCTGAGCCTCGCGGTCGGCATCCTGGTCGACGATGCGACGGTGACGATCGAGAACATCAACTGGCATCTGGAACAGGGCAAGGGCGTCGTTCCCGCGATCCTGGACGGTGCGGCGCAGATCGTGACGCCGGCCTTCGTCTCGCTGCTGTGCATCTGCATCGTGTTCGTGCCGATGTTCTTCCTGCCGGGCGTTGCCGGTTTCCTGTTCGTGCCGCTTGCGCTCGCGGTGGTGTTCGCGATGATCGCGTCCTTCATCCTGTCACGCACCCTGGTGCCGACCATGGCGATGTTCCTGCTGAAGCCGCACGCACCGGGCCATCTCCACGAGGCGGGCGCGCCCGGTTCCCGCAACCCGCTGGTCCGGTTCCAGCGCGGGTTCGAGGCGAGATTCGAGCGGTTCCGTACCGGATATGGCAGCCTGCTCGAACGCGCGCTCGGGTCGAGCCGGCGCTTCGTGATCGGTTTTCTCGTGGTCGTCGGGCTCTCGTTCCTGCTGGTGCCGTTCCTCGGGCAGAATTTCTTCCCCGCGGTCGATGCGGGGCAGATCACCATGCACGTCCGCGCGCCCGTCGGGTCGCGCATCGAGCAGACATCGGCTCAGTTCGACCGGATCCAGCGCCGGGTCCGCCAGATCATCCCGGCCGAAGAGCTGGTGTCGATCGTCGACAATATCGGCGTGCCGTTCAGCGGCATCAACGTGATCTACAATAACTCTGGCACGATCGGCCCGCAGGACGGCGACATCCTGATCCAGCTTTCCAAGGATCATGCGCCGACCGCCGATTATGTCCGCAAGCTGCGCGAGGCGTTGCCCAAGGCGTTCCCCGGCACGACCTTCTCCTTCCTGCCCGCCGACATCACCAGCCAGATCCTGAACTTCGGTGCGCCGGCACCGATCGACGTGCAGATCGCGGGTGGGCGCAACCAGGCGGCCAATTACGCCTATGCGCGCAGCATCCTGCGCCGGCTCCAGGCGATCCCCGGCGTGGCCGATGCCCGCATCCAGCAGAGCGCGCGCTATCCCGAGATGCGCGTCGCGGTCGATCGCAGCCGGATCAGCCAGTTCGGCCTGACCGAGCGGGACGTGACCAACGGGCTGGCCGGCGCGCTCGCCGGATCGGGCCAGACATCGCCGGTCTTCTATCTCAACCCGGAAAACGGCGTGTCCTATTCGGTCGTCGCACAGACGCCGGAATATCAGATCGGTTCGTTGAGCGACCTGCAGAACATCCCGATCACGGGCGCCGGCCATGGCGGATCGCAGGTGCTGGGCGGCATCGCGACCCTCTCGCGCGGCAATGCGGCGGCGGTCGTCTCCCATTACAATATCGCGCCGTCGATCGACATCTTCGCGACACCCAATGGCCGTGACCTCGGCGCGGTGGCAGGCGATATCAACCGCGTGCTGAAGGAGATGAAGGCGCAGGCGCCCAAGGGCGTTACCGTCACGCTGCGCGGCCAGTATCAGACGATGAACACCGCCTTTTCCGGCCTGTTCTTCGGCCTGATCGGCGCGATCCTGCTGATCTATCTGCTGATCGTGGTGAACTTCCAGAGCTGGCTCGACCCGTTCGTCATCATCACCGCCCTGCCCGGCGCGATCGCCGGTATCATCTGGATGCTGTTCATCACGGGCACCACCCTGTCGGTCCCCGCCCTGACCGGTGCGATCATGTGCATGGGCGTGGCCACCGCGAACTCGATCCTGGTCGTCAGCTTCGCCCGTGAAAGGCTGGCCGAGCATGGCGAAGCGGTGCGGGCGGCGATGGAAGCCGGCATGACCCGCTTCCGCCCGGTGCTGATGACCGCGCTGGCCATGATCATCGGCATGCTGCCGATGGCACTGGGCCTGGGCGAAGGCGGCGAGCAGAACGCACCGCTGGGCCGCGCGGTGATCGGCGGGCTGATCGTCGCGACGATCGCTACCCTGATGTTCGTGCCCGTCATCTTCAGCATCGCCCATCGCCGCGACGCGCAAAAGTCACACAAGCGTGCCGCCGCCGGCGCCACGCTGGAGGAATCGCATGCCTGACGTCCGTACCGACACCGTGGAGGCACCCCCCAAGACCAGGTTGCGGATCTTCGCCATCATCGCGGTGGCGGTTGCGCTGGCGGTCGTCGCATTCGGCATCTTCAGCCGGATGCGCGCCGAGAGCAGCCTGACGACCTGGACCGATGCGCAGGCGACGCCCGTCGTCACCGTGATCCGCGCCACCCCGGCGGAAAAGGCCGATGCGCTGACCCTGCCCGGCAGCGTCCAGGCCTATAACAGCGCCGCCATCTACGCCCGCACCACCGGCTATATCCGCCAATGGTTCGTCGATATCGGCGACCCCGTCCATGCCGGCCAGGTGCTCGCCGTGCTCGACGCGCCGGAGGTTGATCAGCAGGTCGCCGCGGCGCGCGCCGACCTTCAGACCGCCCAGGCCAATCGCGCGCTGGCGCAATCGACCGCGGCGCGCTGGAACAACCTGCTGTCCAAGGACGCCGTGTCGAAGCAGGAGACCGACGAGAAGCTCGGCGATCTCGCCGCCAAGACGGCCATCGCCAATGCGGCGAACGCCGATGTCCGCCGGCTCGGCGCGTTGCAGGGTTTCACCCGGCTGGTCGCGCCCTTTTCCGGCGTGGTGACCAGCCGATCGACCCAGATCGGCGCGCTCGTCACCGCCGGCACCGCCGCCTCGACGCCCCTGTTCACCGTCGCCGATATCGGGAAGATGCGGGTCTATGTCCGTGTGCCGCAGCCCTATTCGGGCGCGTTCCATCCGGGTCTTCACGCCTCGCTCACCGTGCCGGAATATCCGGGCCGCGATTTCGACATCCAGCTCGTGCGCAGCGCGGGCGCGGTCGACCCGCAATCGGGCACGGTGCTGATGGAATTCCAGGCGGCCAATGGCGACAAGGCGCTGAAGCCGGGCGCCTATGCCCAGGTCAAGCTGCCGCTCGGCGCCGGCAGCCCGGGCGCCGGCGTCCGCCTGCCGCCGAGCGCCATGATCATCGGCGCCAACGGCACCCAGGTCGCGGTGATCGGGCCCGACGGCAAGGCGCTGCTCAAGACCGTCACCATCGGCCGCGACAATGGCGACACTGTCGAGATCAGCGCCGGCCTGACCGCCAACGACCGGGTGATCGACAACCCGCCGGACTCGCTCCAGACCGGCGACGCGGTGCGCACGGCCAAGCCGGGGGCGACCCGTGCGGCGAGCTGACATCACAAAACCAGATCCTTCGCTGAAAGGGAGGGGCTTTATCGCCGCCATGCTCGCCACCAGCCTTTCCGCCTGTTCGCTCGCGCCGCCGGAGACGCTTCCGCCAAGCCCGGCCGCGGCCGCGTACAAGGAACTCGGACCGTGGCAGCCGATCGCCGCCAAGCCGCCCGAGACGGGCGCATGGTGGACGCTCTTCGCCGACCCGACGCTCAACGATCTCGAGGCGCGGATCGAGGCGGCGAACCCCGACCTGGCCGCTGCGGTCGCACGCTACGACCAAGCCAGGGCAGCGTTGCGCGAAACCGGCGCGCAAGCCTTGCCGAGCGTCGATGCGGGTGCGGACGCCGGGCGCTCGCGGGTTTCCGCCGGCCGGCCCTTCGGCCCGGGCAAGCCGGCGACCGCCACCGACCTGCGGATCGGCGCCTCGCTCGCCTATGAGATCGACCTGTTCGGCCGGGTGCGCAATTCGATCAGGGCAAGTGCGGCCGATGCCCGCGCCAGCGCGCAGGATCTGGCCGCCGTCAGGCTCGGCCTGCAGGCGGCGCTGGCCGACAATTATGTCCGGATGCGTGGGCTGGACGCACGCATCACTTTGCTGAAGCAGACGGTCGAGGCATTCCAGCGCGCCTATGACCTGACCGATACGCGTCATTCGGGCGGCATCGCCTCGGGCATCGACGTCAGCCGCGCCTCCGCGATCCTGTCGAGCGCCAAGGCCGAACTGTCCTCGGTCGCGGCCGACCGTGCCGCGCTGGAACATGCCGTCGCGATCCTGGTGGGCGAATCCCCGTCGAGCTTCTCGCTGCCGGTGTCGGAGGCCCAGCTTGCCCCGCCGGTAATCCCGGTCGGGGTGCCGTCCGACCTGCTCCAGCGGCGCCCGGACGTGATCGCCTCGGCCGAGCGGATCGCCGCCGCGAATGCCCGGATCGGCGTAGCGCGGGCCGCGCAATATCCGTCGCTCACGCTGGGAGGCGGCGGCGGATTCGAGGCGGGGGACAGCAGCATCTTCAGCGCGCCCAACGCCTTTTGGGCGCTCGGCCCGCTATCGGCGGCGCTCTCGATCTTCGACGGCGGCGCCCGCCGCGCGCGGGTGAAGATCAGCCGCGCGCAATATGACGAGGCTGACGCCGGCTATCGCTCGACCGTGCTGACCGCTTTCCGCGAAGTGGAGGACGACCTTGCCCGCGCGCGCTATCTGGCGACCCAGGAAACCGACCAGCAGGCGGCAACGACCGCCGCCGAGCGCACCCGCGACCTCGCCCTGATCCGCTACCGTGACGGCGCGTCCGATTATCTCGAGGTCGTGACTGCCCAGACCGCCGCGCTCGACGCGCAGCGCTCGCTGCTGGACGTGCGCACCAATCGGCTGCAGATCGCGGTGGCGACGGTGCAGGCCGTGGGCGGGGTGTATTGAGAACAGACGCAAGCATCGATCTGGATCGATCGAGCGGATTCGGCGGGTCCTGCGTGGCTGGCTCTTCCGTCGGATGGCAGATATACCATTTATCTGTATCATATGGGCGGGGGCCGGATCATGACACGACATAGAATGGCGAAATCAGCTGCCGGCCTGTCGATTTTCGCTCTTTCCGCAATGATCCTGACGGGCTTCGCCACTCCCGCACCGGCCCAGGATACGAATGATCGCGAATATCCCTCGGCCGTCTCGACGTTCGAACGCATCTGCCTCGTACCAGGCGTTGAACCCTCAGCGCGTTTGTCGGCTTTGACTTCGGACAGCAGTTGGCAGGAGGATAAGACCGTTACGGTGGACATCGCCCAGATGAGCATCTCCAGGGCGATCGAGCGCAACTACTCGTTCAACAATATATCCAACGCGCGCCAATGGTCAGGCAAGATCGACGGGCAGAACGCTCGTTTCGTGGTCGCCAGTTTCAACGGCAAGTCACGCTACCCGAATTTATGCGCTCTGGTACTGGAAGGACCGCGTAACGCGCTACCCTATTCGGACGCGCTTAAAGCAGCTTTCAAGTCCTTCGGGATCGGCGGAAAGAGCGTCGATCTGGTGCATTATTTTGAATTTGCCGGAAAAGTGGGCACGGATAAGCACCCGGTGCGCGGCGAGATATTCAGCAGATCCCTGAGCGGGTCTGCCAAACAGACTACCCATATATATGTCGCTTATTGAGCGTAGCGCGGAAAGTCCGGCGCGTCATGCCGGCTCATTCCCCTCGGCCTGATCCGGCACCTCCAGGAATTCGCGCCACAGCATCACCAGCACCGCCATGGTCGCAGGGCCGATGAACAGGCCGAGCAGGCCAAGCGTCTCGACGCCGCCAAGGATGCCGATCAGCACCCAGAGGAAAGGCAGCCGGGTCGCGCCGCCGATCAATACCGGACGGACGAAATGATCGGCGATGCCGACCACGACCAGGCCGATCACCATCACCGCCACCGCGCCGGCGACCGAGCCGAGCCCGATCAGCAGCGCGCCCGCGATCGCGAAGACAAGCGCCGCACCGAACGGGATCATCGCCGCCACCGCCGTCACCGCCCCGAGCAGCAGCGGATGCGGCACGCCCAGCACGATATAGACGATCGTCATCACCGCGCCCTCACCGATGCCGACAAGCACCAGACCGTCTATCGTCCCGCGGATCGAGCGAAGCGCCTGAACGCCGACGCGCTCCCCGGTCGGGCCGAACAGGCGATCCCCGGCGCGGCGCATCTGGGCGATGATCATGTCGCGGTCGCGCAGCAGGAAGAACAGGGTCAGCAGGGTGAAAGCGAAGACGACCAGCCGGTGAAGCACGTTGCTGCCGATCAGGCGCGTATCGGCGACCGCCTGCAATTGATGGAACTGGTGTACGGCGCCCTCGGGCGTGGCGAGGTTCACCTGCCACCAGTTGATCAACATCTCGCGTCCGACCGGAACCTTGGCCACCCAGTCGGGCAGCGGCAGGCCGTTCGCCTGCGCCTGCGTGATCCAGACCGAGACGTCATGCGCCTCCCGCGCCGCCTGGGCGATGCCGGCCGCGACCGGCACCAGCACGACGAGCGCGACCAGCAGCGTGATGGCAGCGGCCGTCCAGGTACGCCCGCCGGGGCCGGGCCACCGCGCGCGCAGCCGCATGTGCAGCGGATCGATCGCCACCGCGATCACCACTGCCCAGGCAAGAGAGGGCAGGAAGGTCCAGGCGATCCACAGGCCGAGCAGCGCGAGCAGCCCGGCCAGCGTGAGCCGGGCGATATAGGTTGCGCGGGGCGGCGCCGTTTCGGGTTGTTTCATGGGTGCGAGCTTAGCGTGGGAATGCGCGACGGGCCATTGCCGGTAACACCAGCTATGGGCACCGGCTGGAGCCTTTCAGGTCGGGTTGATTCACCTCGTCCGCCCTGAGCTTGGCCGGCCGAAGGCGAGCGACGCTCAACGGCGCCTGCTCTATCTGGCCATACCGATAGCGGCGAGGACGAGAAGCGCGGTGGCGCCGGCGACCGCCGCAACCCTTGCCGCGGTTCCAACCGGGTCCGGCGCCATCGCCGGCAGGCAGCAGGCGCTGATCTGCAACAGATGCGCCTTGCGACGCTGGAACTCGGTCTCGCCCAGCCTGCCCTGATCGCGCTGGGCGAACAGGTGCTGAAGTTCCGCGCCTATGGTCCGCCTGGGCATGGTCCTCTCCACTTCTGGTGACGAGGCAAGATACGGGCGATGGCGCCGCGCGGATGCAGAACCGGACAGTCGCGGCCAATCGCCCCATACCCCTGAGGCAAAAAAACCGTTTTCGTAACGGAAATGCCGCTATTCGGTCATGGTGCGGTAACGGAAACCCTTAAGGGCGGCGGCACGAAGATTGCCGCCAAAGCGGTGGTAACGCCGTGTCGCCGAAGAGCGCCTTAGGGGAAAATCATGAACCGCATTCGCATTGTCGCCCGGCTGGGCGCCTCGATCGCCGCCATCTGTGTCGCCGCCGCCGCACAGGCCCAGAGCACGCCGCCGGTCGATGACGGCGCGGCATCGGAGGACATCGTCGTCACCGGCCAGCGTGGCAGCCTGCAGCGCGCGATCGAGCTGAAGCGCGACGCGATCGGCGTGACCGATATCGCCAGCGCCGACGAGATCGGCCGCCTGCCCGACCGCAATGTATCCGAGGTGGTGGAGCATCTTCCCGGCGTTGGCGTCACCTATGACCAGGGTGAGGGGCGCTATGTCTCGATCCGCGGCGTGCCGTCCAACCTCAATAACTACACGCTGAACGGGATCGAAGTCGGCAACCCCGACGGGACGACCCGGTCGCTGCCGCTCGACATCATCTCCGGCCAGTTGCTCAACCGGGTCGAGGTGGCGAAGGTCAAGACCGCCGATATGGACGGCCAGGGCATCGGCGGCACGATCAACCTGGTCACGCAGACGGCATTCGACTTCAAGGACAGGTTCACGATCGCGGGCAGCGCGAAGGCCGGATACCAGGAACTCAACCACAAGGTACCGGTGCAGGCCGACCTGAGCATCGCAACCCGGTTCGGCGCCGACGAGCAGTTCGGCCTGGTGCTCGGCGCCAGCTATTCCGACCGCGACTTCGTCAGCGAAGGCTTCTACCCCGACAACTGGAAGCCGGTCGCCGGCGCCGCGCGGGGCGGCCTGCCCGACAATATCAAATATACCGAATATTCGCTCGACCGGCGCCGGATCGGCGGGACGGGCGCGTTCGACTGGCACCCGAACGACCACCAGACCTTCTACATCCGCGGGGTCTATTCGAAGTTCATCGAGGACGAGGTTCGCCCGCGCTATCGGCTCGATTTCGCAACCGCAGGGGCGCTGGGCGTCACGGATACAAGTCCGACCATCAAGGCACCGAACATCCACCTCAATCCGGACGGCCTGACCGGTTATGTGACCGACACTGATCCGCTATGCGGCAAGCCGATCGCGTGCATCGCGCCGGAACGTCGCGAGGATCTGCGGCTCGACTACAAGGCGAAATGGCTGGCCACAGGCATGGTCGGCGGCTCGACCGATCTCGGCGCACTGAAGCTCGATTATGAGGGGGCGTACAGCCGCAACGAGACGCTCGATAAATTCCCGATCTGGCAGTTCCGCTGCAACCCGGGCCGCGTGACCTTCGATTTCAGCGACAAGATCTATTCGGCCAAGCCGGATACGGAGTGCACCGCGAACCAGATGCAATTCCGCCAGTTCACCAAACAGCATCAGCTCAACACCGAAAAGATCTGGCAGGGCCGGTTCGACGCCACCTATCAGCTGGACAATCTCGGCGAGGGCAGCTTCCTGAAGGCCGGCGCGAAATATCGCGCGACCGATCGTGTTTTCGATCAGGACAATCCCACCTGGACACGCGCCTCGGCCGCCGCGAACCGCTGGACGCTCGGCCAGTATAATCTGGGCGGCCCTGCCCAATGCGTCTATCCGAACAACGCGAACACCGACCAGTGCTTCAGCAACGGCCCGACCTTCAACATTCCGGCGCTGCAGGCCTTTACCGACGCCAATCTGGGCAGCGCCCTCATGCCGCTCGATGCTGCGGCGACGCTCGCCAACAACACGCTGTCCGATTTCCGACTGACCGAGAAGGTCGCGGCGGGCTATGTGATGGCGAACCTCAAGTTCGGGGTGGTCACGGTGACGCCGGGTATCCGGTACGAGCATACCGCGCTCGATATCACCGGCTTCCAGTTGCAGAACGGCACGGCGATCAGCCCGGCTGCTCGCAGCAACAGCTATGACGATTTCCTGCCGTCGCTGGTGGTGCGGATCGAGCCGAGCAGCAAGACGGTGTTCCGCCTGGCTTATTCGACGAGCCTGGGGCGGCCGGAATACAGCAATCTTTCGCCTGGCGGGTCGATCGACACGATCAATTCGCAGGTCTCGCTCGGCAACCCCGACCTTAAACCGTACCGTGCGCAGAACCTAGATGCGACGGCCGAATGGTATTTCGCGAAAGGCGGCGTGTTGAGCGTCGGCGTATTCGCCAAGTTCATCAGGAACCCGATCTTTTCCAAGACGACGACGCTGTTCAACACGACCTATAACGGGACAGCCTATTCAAAGCTGACCTTCATTCAGCCGTTCAACGCCACCGACGGCGACATCGTCGGCATCGAAGCGCAGTATCAGCAGCAGTTCACCTTCCTGCCGGGCCTGCTTTCCGGCCTTGGCGTCCAGCTGACGGGCACGCTGACCAGTTCGACTCTGACCCTTCCCCCGCCCGACCCGCGCAGCTCGACCTTCCCGAACCAGTCCAAATATCTCTACGGCGCGGAGGTGTTCTACCAGAAGGGTCCGGTCGAAGCCTCGGTCGCCTATCATAATACCGGCAAGGCGCTGCTCGCGATCGGCAGCCCTTCGTACAACGACCAGTATAATGACGACCTGCGCCGGCTCGATGCGAAGGTGAGCGTCGGCCTGTTCGAGGGCATCCGGGTCTTTGCCGAGGCGCAGAACCTGACCGACGAAGCGACCCGGCAATATCAGGCCGGCAACCCCGACTGGGTGATCCAGAACGAACGCTATGGCCGGACCTTCTATGCCGGCGTATCGGCGAAGTTCTGATGCGCACGCTCCTCCTGCTCGCCGCCGCTTCGGCAATCGCCATCGCCCCGGCCGGTAGCGCGCAGGAGGTTGCGGCACCGGCACCCGCGGCCGTGCCCGAACTGGCCGCGGCCAAGCCGGTCGCCCGCTGGGCCGCCGAGGAAGCGCGGCAGGGCGTCGCTGCCGACGCCCGTTTCTTCTACCCGATGACCAACAACCGCATCGGCAAATACGACAAGAAGACCGGCAAGCGTGTGGCCCAGTGGGAGGGCGCGCGCGCCCTGTATCCGCACATGAATTCGTGCGTGGTGGACGGCACTCAGCTCATCTGCGCCGCTTCCAACTACCCCGCCGTACCAATGTCGAGCGCAGTCGAGATCTTCGACACGGTCACCCTGAAGCATGTCCGCAGCATCGCCTTGCCGCCCCTGCCCGGCTCGCTCACCTGGATCGAGCGGCGTGGGAAGGACTGGTATGCCGGCCTGGCCAATTATCCGGCAGACCATGGCGGCGAGCCGGGGCACGACCATCGCTGGACCCTGCTCGTCAGGCTCGATGCCGAATTCCGACCGACCGCTTCGTGGCATTTCCCGGAGAGCGTGCTGGCGCGCTTCGATCCGATGAGCTGTTCGGGCGGCTCATGGGGCGATGACGGGCTGCTCTACGTCACCGGGCACGACCGGCCGGAGCTTTATGCGATGCGCCTGCCCGAGGCGGGCACGGTGCTGGAGCATGTCGCGACCATCCCGCTGCCGACCGGTGGGCAGGCGATTGCCTGGGACCGTTCGACAGCGCGTACCCTGTGGTCGCTCGACCGGAAGACACGCAATGTCGTGGCGAGCCGGATTCCGCCGGTCCCATCGCGCTGATCCGCAAAATGGCCCGCCGCCCCAAGACGGCGGGACCTTCGTATCAGGCGAAGATTTCGGTCAGGGCCTCAGTGGCGGGCCCGTCCTTCCAGTCGCGCAACTCGATATAGAGCGAGGTCTGGATCGTCGTGACGATCGCGGTGACGAGGGTGGTGAGAACCAGGCTCACGAGCAGGAAGGCGAGGGGCAGTCCGCCCTGCAGCGCGTCGGCAAAGCCCTGCACACCATAGATGCTGACCAATAAGGTGCTGCTGATCCCGCCGAATATCAGATAGATCACGATGATGATGAGCCCGAGGCCGAAAATCTTCCAGCGCGCGCCGCTGGTGAGGTAGCGGCTGCGGCCAAAGGCATCGATCACGCCGATCTTCTCCTCCACCAATGCGGGCGCCGCGACGGCCCACATCAGATACAGGATAATGCCCGGGACGATCAGCAGCGCAAATCCAAGAAACAGGCCGAGGCCAAGCAATATACCCAGCACAAACAAGGGGAAGGCCGCGCGCAAGCCGGTAAGAGCCGCTTCGCCGATGCTCGCCTTGCGACCTTCGGCATAGGCGGCAGTCGCACGGACCAGCGCCCCCTGGGTGAGCATCGAGAAGATGACGGTAAGCAGCGCCGACACGACTCCGACGGTTGCGAACAGGGCAACCGAGATGGTGCCGCTGGCGAGATTCTGCTGCGAGTAGCCGAGCCCTCGCGCGATATAATTCATGATTAAGCTTGGAAGTGCGGTAAACAGCAAGGAGATGCCGAAAACCGTAACCGGATTGCTGCCCATCGTTTCGAACGCGCGGCTGAAGATTCGCCCGATCGAAACGGCGCGGCCACCCGCCTCACCGATGCTTGTCGCCATGATGTCAGTCCCTGCTGATAGACGGTCGTGCCCCGACGCATCGCCGCGACGCGGGAGACTGACGATCACGGCATGGGCTGTAAAGCACGAAAAAAAGGCCGAATTGGACATATATCCGTGATTGCACGGCGGCCCACAATGGCTAGTCTCGGCAAGAGGCGAATTGCAACCGGGGGAACATGTGAGCGGTGGTAATTCGCAGGAGGCGGCGGCCGCCGCCGAGCGCTTCGCCGCCGCGCATCGTGCCCTGAAGGCCGACCCGGCGACTCAGTTCACCTTGCCGCCGGCACCGCCACCACCCGAGCCCCCGGCATGGCTGAAGGCCTTTGGCGAATGGCTGGTCGAGGTGCTCCGCCCGGTCGGACGCTTCTTCAGCTGGCTCAGCAGCTTCATGCCCGACGCGCCCTATGCGCGGATCTTCCTGTGGACGGTGATCGCGATCGCCGCCGCAGCGCTGATCTGGATGGCCTATCAGCGAATCCGATATGGCGAGTGGCGGCTGCCGCGCCGCCGCTCTTCACGCGGCACGCCCACCGACATGGTCGAGGAACCGGCCTGGGCGCCCGAAGCCGCCCCGGCGCGCGCCTGGCTGAACGAGGCGGATGCCCTGGCCGCGCAGGGCCGGTTTGCCGAGGCGATCCACCATCTGCTGGTCAGGTCGGTCGAGGATATCGCCCGTCGGCGACCACGCCTGGTCAGGCCGGCGCTCACCAGCCGCGAACTCGCCGCGTCCGACGCCATACCGCCATCGGCCCGCGACCTGTTCGCCGGCATCGCGCGGCTCGTCGAGAAGAGCCTGTTCGGCGGCCGCCCGGTCGATGCGCGGGACTGGGAGACGGCGCGCACCGCCTATGCCGATTTCGCCCTGCCCGGGACATGGCACATATGAGCGACATCGCCATCAGGCCGAAGGGTGCCGGCGGGGAAGGCGTGTTCCGGGCTCGGACGGTGGTGCTGATCCTGGTGATCGGCATCCTCGGCTTTATCGGTACGCTGGTCCTCGGCGCCTATGCCCCCGATCTCCGGTCGGGCCGCAACGGCGGCGGGCACGCGCTATCGACCTCGGCAACCGGGTTCAGCGGCCTTGTCCGCCTGGCAGAGGCGACCGGGCGTGATCCGCAGGTGACGCGCGACGTGCATCTGCTCGACGCCGAAGATCTCACGGTGCTGACGCCGGAGGCCGGCACCACCGATCTGTCCCCGGTCCTCAGCCAGCGCAGCGGCAAGGTGACGCTGATCGTCCTGCCGAAATGGCAGACCGAGGCCGACCCGAACCGGACCGGCTGGGTGCGCCAGCGCGGGCTGAAAGGGGCCGATGACCCGGAAGGCGTCCTGGCGCCGGCCGACAAGCTGAAGGTCACCCGACACCGGAGCGGCGGCCGGCCGCTGGTCACCTCGCCCGATCTTCCGCGGACCATCCGCTTCGCCGCGCCGCGCGCCCTCCAGACGATCACGGCCACCACCGGCCTCGAGCCGCTGATCACCGACCAGCAGGGCCGCGTGGTGCTTGCCAAGCTGCCGAACCGGCCCTGGTATGTGCTCGCCGATCCCGACCTGTTGTCGAACATGGGCATGGCCGATGCGCATCAGGCCGCATCGGCCCTCGCGCTGCTCGATTGGCTCAACTCGAACGACGCGACCTCGATCTATTTCGACGTGACGCTCAACGGCTTTGGTCGTTCGCCGAGCCCGCTCAAGCTCGCCTTCGAACCGCCTTTCCTGGCGATGACGCTGGCGGTGGCGATCACGATCCTGCTTGCAGCGTGGCAGGGCGCAGTGCGTTTCGGCGCCCCCCGGCGGCGCGAGCGGGCGATCGCCTTCGGCAAGGCGGCGCTGATCGACAATGCCGCCGCGCTGGTGCGCAAGGCGGGCAGGTACGCGATGCTCGGCAACCGTTATGCCGAGATGACCCGCGAACGGGCCGCCACGATCTTCGGCGTGCCGGCGCATCTGCGCGACGAGGCGCTCGACGCGCATCTCGACGCGCTCGGGCGGCGCGCGCGCTTCGCCGATCTGGTCCAGGCGGCGCGGGATGCGCGAGACCGGCATTCAGTCCTTTCCGCGGCGCAGGCGCTGCACCAATGGTTGTGGGAGAAGAACAGGTGACGACAGACGAGGTGCGCGCACTCGCCGAGGCGATCCGCGCGGAAATCGGCAAGGCCGTGGTCGGCCAGGAGGCGAGCGTCGAGCTGATGCTCGTCGCGCTGTTCTCCGGCGGGCATATCCTGCTCGAAGGGCCTCCGGGCACGGCGAAGACGTTGCTGGCACGGAGCTTCGCAGAGGTGGTCGGGCTCGATTTCGGGCGGATCCAGTTCACGCCCGACCTGATGCCCGGCGACATCATCGGCGCGAACCTGTTCAATTTCCAGACATCGACCTTCACGCTGACGCGCGGGCCGATCTTCACCGACCTGCTGCTGGCGGACGAGATCAACCGCGCGCCGCCAAAGACCCAGGCAGCGCTACTCGAGGCGATGCAGGAACGCACTGTGACGGTGGACGGCGAGAGCCTGGCGCTGGGCAGCCGCTTCATGGTCGTGGCGACGCAGAATCCGATCGAGCAGCAGGGCGTCTATCCGCTGCCCGAGGCGCAGCTCGACCGATTCCTGTTCAAGCAGACGGTCGATTATCCTTCGGCCGAGGAGGAGCGGCGCATCGTCGCGACGCATGGTGCGCACCAGTCGATGACACCGACCGAATGGGGCGTCGAGAAACGCGCCGATTCGGCGACGATCGATGCGGCCGTTACAGCCGTTGCCGCAATCAAGCTGGTCGACGAGGTGATCGATTACATCACCGCGCTGATTCGGGCGACCCGCGACGTGGCCGACCTGGAAAGCGGTGCAAGCCCGCGGGCCGGCGCCATGCTGGCGGGTGCGGCGCGGGCCCGGGCGGCGCTGGACGGCCGTGACTTCGTGCTGCCCGACGATGTGAAGGCGCTGGCGCCTGCCCTGTTGCGCCATCGCCTGATCCTGTCGCCGGCGGCCGAGATCGACGGACGGTCGATCGAGGACGTGCTCCACGGCATCATCGAGGCGATCGAGGCCCCCCGTTGATCTATCCGACCCGCACGGCAGTGATCGCGGCGGCGGCGGGTGCGCCCGTCGCGCTGATGATTGCCGTGCTCCTGCCGGGGCGCTGGTATGCCGGGCTCGCCTGGCCGGTCGCGGTGCTGCTGCTGACCGTGATCGACGCCTTTTCCGGCGCGAGGAAAGGATCCGCCCAGCTTGCGCCGATCCCGAGCGTCTGCGTGGGCGCGACGGTGGAGGCGGCGATCAGCGTCACCCTGAGCGACGGTGCCGCGCCCCAACTGGCGGAGATCGCGGTCGCGACCGATCCGCTGGTGACCGTCGAGGATGACGGGCGATTGTGGATCGCGCTCCAGGAGGGGAAAGGCGCCGCCTTGCTGCCGCTGACGGCGGTGCGGCGCGGGCTGGGGCGGATCGACCGGCTGTGGCTGCGCTGGCGCGGGCCGCTCGGCCTTGCGTGGAAGCAGCGCGAGGTGCGGGTGGAGGCGACCTTCCCGATCCTGCCCGATATCCGCCCGGTGCGGGAACGCGGCGCCCAGATCTTCCAGCGGCATGCGCTGCAGGGCCTGATTGCGCAGATCGACCGCGGCGACGGCGCCGATTTCGACGCACTGGTCGAGTTCCGGTCCGGCATGGACCGGCGCGCGATCGACTGGAAACAATCGGCGCGGCACATGAAGCTGCACGCCAAGGAATATCGCACCGAGCGCAACAACCAGATCGTCTTCGCGATCGATGCCGGGCGCCAGATGACCGAGCCGGTCGCGGGCCTGCCTCGGGTCGATCGGGCGGTATCGGCAATGCTGCTGACGGCCTGGGTTGCGCTCAAGCTCGGCGACCGGATCGCGCTTCACGCCTTCGATTCACGGCCGCGCATCGCCAGCGGCCTGATTTCGGGCACGGCGGCGTTCGCCAATCTCCAGCGGCTGGCGGCGGGGATCGACTATAGCGGCGAGGAGACCAACTACACTTTCGCCCTGACCACGCTGGCGACGCAGCTGACGCGGCGGTCGATGATCGTGCTGTTCACCGAATTCACCGACCTGACCACCGCCGAATTCCTGGTGCGCGCCGCGGCCCGCATCGTGAAGACGCATCTGCTGCTGATCGTCGTGCTGCGCGACGAAGAGGTCGAGACGATCGCCGACCGTGAACCGGAGAGCGCGGACGACGTGACGCGCGCCGTGACGGCCGCCGCGCTGCTCAAGGACCGGCGGATCGTGATGACGCGACTGCGCCATCTCGGCATCCACCTGATCGAGAGCGAGCATGACCGGGTCAGCGAGCGGCTGGTCGAAGGCTATGTCGATCTCAAGCGGAGGAACCTGTTGTGACGTCGCCAGAGATCAGTCGGGCCACGGGCCGGACATCGGCCTTCGTCGACGCACAGCCGGTGCTGGTCAATGCCAGCCGATTCCGCAAGGTGCATGTCGCGGACTGGGAACGGCTCGACCAGTTGGTGACGCGGTGCGAGAAACGATCGGTCCGGGCGCTGTCCGACGACGATCTGCTCGCGCTGCCCCTGCTCTACCGATCGACGCTGTCGACCCTGTCGGTCGCGCGCGAGACCTCGCTCGACCGGTCGCTGGTCACCTATCTCGAACAGCTTTGCGCGCGGGCCTATTTCCAGATCTACGGCGTGCCGTCGTCGGCGCTGCGCCAGCTCGGCCAGTTCTTTTCGCATGGCTGGCCCGAGGCGGTTCAGTCCCTCTGGCGCGAGACGTTGGTCGCGCTGTTGCTGACCATTGCCGGCGCCGTGGTCGGTTATCTGCTCGTCGTGCATGACCCGACATGGTTTTACGGCATCGTCGGCGGCGACATGGCAGGCGGACGCGATCCGACCGCATCAGCGGCATCACTGAAAGCGACGCTCTACGACAACAAGGAAGAACTGCTCGCGGCCTTCGCGACCTTCCTGTTCACGCATAACGCCCAGATCGCGATCTTCTCCTTCGCGCTCGGTTTCGCCTTTGCGGTGCCGACCGCGATGCTGATCCTGTATAACGGCCTGATGCTCGGCGCGATGATGGCGGTGTTCGCGACCAAGGGCCTTGGCTTCGAATTCGCGGGCTGGCTCACGATCCATGGCACGACGGAGATGTTCGCCATCATCCTGTCGGGCGCGGCGGGTTTCCGCATCGGGACCGCCATCGCCTTTCCCGGCCGGCTGTCGCGAGGCGATTCCGTCGTCGTCGCGGGACGCGCCGGTGCGGTCGCGATGGGCGGGGCGGTGATCATGCTGGCGATCGCCGGCCTGCTCGAAGGCATTGGGCGCCAGACGGTGACGGGCGATATCACGCGTTATGCGATCGGCCTGGCGATGCTCGCCGGCTGGCTCGTCTACTTCTACCTGCCGAGGCGCCACTGATGCGCTGGCCGTTCCGCAAGGGCCCGCGCGCGCCCAAATCGCTCCGTCGCACTTTCGTGACGCCGGAGGGCGTCGACCTTCAGCTCGAGCTGGGCGGCGCGGGGGTGCGTGCCGCCGCCTTCATGCTCGACGGGATGGCGATCATCATCGTGCTGATCCTCGCCACCATCCTTATCGGACTGCTGTTCGCGGCGAGCAGGTCGAGCCTCTTCGGCATCCTGTGGCTGATCGGGTTCTTCATCCTGCGCAACGGCTGGTTCGCCTTGTTCGAAATGGGCGGACGCGGCGCGACGCCTGGCAAGCGGCTGATGGGCCTGCGGGTGGTGGCGCGTGACGGCGCCCGATTGACCGGCGGCGCAGTGCTGGCGCGCAACGCCATGCGCGAGATCGAGGTGTTCCTGCCGCTGTCCTTCCTGGGAATGCAATCGTCGCAGGGCCAGGCGGATGCGTTCCTGGTGCTGTTCTCCCTGAGCTGGAGCTGCATCTTCCTGTTCTTCCCGCTGTTCAACCGAGATCGGCTGCGCGCCGGGGACCTGATCGCCGGCACCTGGGTCGTCCGCACCGTCAGCAGTACGCTCGGCGACGATCTGGGCGCCGAGGTATCGCGGCAGCGCCGCACCTTCAGCGAGGCGGCGCTCGGCCTGTATGGCGTGTATGAGCTCCAGACGCTGGAGGATGTGCTGCGCGGTGGGCGTGACGATGCGATCGCGACGGTCGCGGCGACGATCCGGCGCAAGGCGGACATTCCCGACGACGGCGACGATTACCGGTTCCTGTCCGATTATTATGCCGCGCTGTGCGGCAGGCTCGAACGCGGGCTGATGGTCGGCCAGCGCCGCGCCGACAAATTCGGGGCTGCCCGCACGGGGTAAACGCCAAATTGCCAAGCGTCGCCAAACGCGCGACACTCAGGGTCGGGCTGACGGAGAACAGCCGGGGAAAAGCGGGAGAGTGGGCTTGGTCTATATCCTTGGCGGGTGGCAAAGCGACTTTGCGCGCAACTGGAGTCGCGAAGGGATCGACATTGCCGATGCCTTTGCCGAAACGGTGCGGTATGGCCTGGACGCCGCCGTGCTCGACGCGGAGGAAATCGAGACGGGCCATGTTGGAAACTTTACCGCCGAGCTCTTTGCCGGACAGGGCCTGCTCGGCGGGTTCTTCGGGCTGGTCGATCCCGCCTGGGACGGGCTGCCGACCGCTCGGCATGAGGCAGCCTGTGCGTCGGGCAGCGTCGCCGTGCTGGCCGCGACGGCCGAGATCGAGGCGGGGCGATATGACCTGGCCTGTGTCGTCGGGGTCGAGCAGATGCGCAACGTGCCCGGCCGGACGGCCGCGCAGCATCTGGGCGCCGCAGCGTGGAACGGGCACGAATTCGCCGATGCCGAGTTCGTCTGGCCGCGCGCCTTTTCCGATCTCGCCGAGGAATATGAGCGACGGCACGGGCTGAAATACGAACATCTGATGCGGATCGCCGAGATCAATTTCGGCAATGCGAAGCGCAATCCCAATGCGCAGACGCGCGGCCATGTCTTCACCCCAGCGCATTTCACCGCCGACGACGACGCCAACCCGGTGGTCGAGGGCCGCACCCGGAAGATGGATTGCGGACAGGTGACCGACGGCGCGGCGGTGCTGTTCCTTGCCTCGCCCGAGCGCGCCGCCGACTATGCCCGCAAGCGCGGCGTGCCGCTGGAGAGCCTGGCGCGGATCAGCGGCTGGGGGCATCGCTCGGCCCCGATCTCCTATGCGGCCAAGGTTCGGGCGAGCGAGGGCGAGCCCTATGTCTTCCCGCAGGTCCGCCGCGCGATCCTGGATGCGCGGACACGGGCCGGCGTGGATCTGGCGGCGATCGATGCTGTCGAGACGCATGACTGCTTCACCGCGACCGAATATATGGCGATCGATCATCTCGGCCTGACCGGGCCGGGCGAGTCCTGGCGGGCGATCGAGGACGGATCGATCGAGATCGGGGGGCGGATGCCGGTCAACCCATCGGGCGGGCTGATCGGGCTTGGCCATCCGGTGGGAGCGACAGGGGTGCGGATGCTGCTCGATGCGTCGAAACAGGTGACGGGTATGGCAGGCGACTATCAGGTGGAGGGCGCGCGGCGGATGCAGACGCTGAATATCGGCGGATCGACGACGACGACGGTCAGCTTCGTCGTCGAGCGCGACGTGGCATGACCGTGGTCACCGTCCTCGCCACCAATGCGACCTTGCTGGTCGCGCTGTTCCTGCTGTTGTGGCTGATATGCCTGAAGACGCGCGACGTGACGCCGATCGACAGCGTCTGGGCCCTCGGCATGGTATTTCTCGGCGCGGCGAGTTTCCTCCACACCAATGGTGATCCGACACGCAAGGCGATGTTGCTCGGGCTGTGCGCGGTGTGGGGCGTGCGGCTTGGCCTGTATCTGCTCTGGCGCTGGCGGAAGCATGGGCCCGACCGGCGATATGGCAAGATGTTCGCTATGGTCGAGGAGGCCAAGGGCTGGGGTTTCGCCCGAGCCTCGCTGCTGCTGGTGTTCGCGACACAGGCGCCCTTGCTGTTCATCGTCTGCCTGCCGGTGCAGCTCGGCCAGATCGATGCCGGGCCGCCGGTCGGCCTGCTCGGCGTGGCCGGCGCGGGCGTCGCGATTGCCGGCATCCTGTTCGAAAGCATCGGGGACTGGCAGCTGGTGCGGTTCCGCCGCGACCCGGCCAATGCAGGCAAGGTGCTGGAGACCGGGCTGTGGCGCTATACGCGGCACCCCAATTATTTCGGCGACGCGCTGACGTGGTGGGGCCTGTATCTGATCGCAGCCGAGAGCTGGTCGGGAATGTGGGCGCTACCGGGGCCGGTGCTGCTGACCTGGACCCTGATACGCTGGTCGGGCGTGCCGACGATCGAGGGCCGGTTGAAGCGCAAGCGGGCGGGCTATCAGGAGTATGTGCGGCGGACCTCGGGGTTCGTGCCGTGGTGGCCGAAGGCGTAGCCGCCGCCCAAACCGTCATGCCGGACTTGTTCCGGCATCCATTGTGCAACAAGCACCGTCTTCGCGAGTGGAGAGATGGACCCCGGAACAAGTCCGGGGTGACGCGGTACGTGTGGTGCAAGTTCTACCGCAGCTGCGCCCGCTCCGCCCAATGCGCATGGGTGCCGCTGCAGATCTTATGCGGTAGCGCGATGCGGCAGACCGGGCCGTCTTCGAACCTCTTGCAGTCTATCAGCACGCATTCGGACGTGCCGCGATTCTCGTCGATGATGAAGCTGACGAGATAGCCGTCATCCTCGTCGATCGCGCCTGTCCGCGGCGCGAAGGGTGCTTCGCTGGCGTAGCGGCCGTCCTCCAGCATCAGCTCCCAGGACTCGCCAGTGTCGAGGTCGTGCTTCACGAAGCCGTTGAAGAGGAACCAGCCGGGCTTTGACGTGGTCGAGTAGATGTAGCGATGCTTCCGCCCCGCAACGCGCTGGTTGATCATGCCGAATTCGAGGATTCGGCCGTCCAGCCGCTCCTCCCGGGTCGTGCCGTCGGCGAGGTTGAAACGCCAGCGGTGGAGCTTGGGGCGAAAGCTGTGCTCGTCGACATAGGCCATGAGGTGCCCATAGCCATCGGCATTCTCCAGTGGCGCCGGCGTCGGGTCCTCCTGGAAATAGCCGTCCATCACCACCTCGTCGCCTTCCTCATAGGCGTTGAGGAAGTGGAGGACATAGGTCGGTTCGGCTTCGAACCAGCGGATCTCGTCGGGTCCGCCATGGCGCGGGATCAGGGCGAAACGGGCGGGTACGCCCTCGTGCAGCCGGGCGGCGTGGATGTCGCGCTTGAGCAGTTCGGCATCCCAGAACACCGGCAGGTCGTTCACGATCGACCAATTCTCGCTGAAGGTCATGTCGTGCGGCAGGCGCGGACCGGGCAGCGGCACCGGGATATAATGCGTCAGCTTCCCGTCCCGATCGACCACGCCATAATGCATGAAGGGCGCGTGCTTCGAATAGTTGAAGAACATCAGCTCGCCGGTGCGGTCGTCCACCTTGGGGTGTGCCGAGACGCCGTCGATCGGCACCCAGGGCGCCATGCCGTGCTGTTCGAGCGTCTCGGGGTCGAGCACATAGCCTTCCCCACATTGGTAGAAGGTCGAGATAGCCTTGCCGGCATGGACGATGATGTCGGTGCTGCTGCTGTCCTTGAGCGATCCGTGCGCACCATAGCCGGGACGGAGCGAGGTACCGGCGCGATCCGCCAGCCCGCCCCAGAGCGATCCGCCTGCCTCCTGTTCGGCCTGGAAGCAGCGGGTGCGGACGAAACGATTGCGATAGGAGGCGGTGCCGTTCCGGAAATCGATCTGGTGGATCATGCCGTCGCCGTCGAACGGATGATAGCGGCCGAGCGGCTGATGAAGCTGGTTCTCGGTGTTACGCAGATAGATGCCGTCGATATCGGTCGGGATCGCGCCCTCGATCACCTCCAGGTCGATCGCGGTCACTTCCTCATGCAGCGGCGTCCACGCCCCGTTGAGATAGGGATGGTTGCTTGGATGCAGCGAACCTTTCACGGGCGCGCGGTCGATGATCTGCATGGCGGTTCCTCTCCACGGCACCTGACGGATGCAGTCTAGCGCGGAAATCCGGATCGGCCAGCGTCACCGAAGCGGCAGCGTCAAATCCTGCTGCCGCCCGGTGCCGTGCACCACCACCTTGTCGGCGAAGAAATCGAGCCGGGCGTAGGATGTCTCCTCCGTGTCGAGCATCGCCCTCAGGTTGACGTAATGAATGCCGGCGCGGGCGCCGTAATTGCCGTCGTGATTATGGCCGTCGAGCCAGATCTTTGCCGAGGGATGGCGTTCCAGCAGCGCCATGACTGCAGGCGCGTTCCACAGATTGTGCTCGTTCTCCGGGTAAAGCGGAAAGTGGTTGAACAGCATCGCCTTGAGACCGCGCTTGTCGGCGTCGGCGAGTTGCGCGTCGATCCAGCGAAGCTGGGTGTCGCCGATGCCGCCGTCCCATAGGGGCTTGTCGGCATAGTGCGCCGCGTGCACCTCCATGCTTGCCTTGAGTTCGGGACTGCCCTCCGGCCAGGCGTAGCTGCTCAGGTCATTGCCGTCGGTGACGATGAACATCCAGCCATGCTGCACGAAGCTGTGATAGCGCGCCTTCATGCCGAGCTTGGCCGGGACCATCGGCTTGTGCGCGTCGTCGATCGAGAATTCGTGATTGCCCAGCACGAACTGCCACGGATGCGTGAGCTTGCGGGCGACCGGCAGCAGCAGATCGTAGCTTGCCCAGTCGCGGTCGATGAAGTCGCCGAGATGGACGACGAAGGCGAGCTTCTGCCGGTTGAGATCTGTCACCGCGGCGGCGAGCTTGGCGGGGGTGGTGTGATAGAGGCGATGGCCGCTGTCGGGCTCGACGGCATATTGCGCGTCGGAGATGGCGCCGATGCTGAACAACGGGCGTTCGGGCTTTTGCGCCGGAGCCGAGCCCGCCAGGGCAAGCGCGGCCATCGTCGCCACCAGCATCGCTCCGCGCATACCCACTCCCGTCGCCAAAGCGCGGGGCCATAGGGGCCGTGCGTGACAGTTGAGCGACTGGCCTGCATTTCGTCCGTCCGACTGTCACCGATGGGTCATGGAGCGCGACTAGGGGAAAACCTGACTCGGGCAGATTTTCAGGGACGGGAGCGACCAGATGACCGGCATGCCGCGCCGCCCCACCCTGCCCGCCTCTGGCGGGTTCGCGCGATGAACGAGCTGACGCCCATTGCCGCGCGTGCCCTTGCGCGGGACGAGATCGACCTGCGCCAGGCGCTGCAGCGCTTCGTCGAGGGGCGGCTGCGCGACCGCAATGACGGCGAGGACATCGTCCAGGAAACCTATGTCCGGCTCTACAGCTATCGCCGGACCCGGCCGGTGGCGGATGTCGGTGCCTTCTGCTTCGCAGTCGCGCGCAACCTGGTGTTCGATCATCTGCGCCGCCGCCAGACCCAACCGCAGACAGCCGAGCTGGCCGAGGACATCGCCTGCCCCCAGCCCCGCGCCGAAGAGATCCTGGATTACCGCCAGCGGGTCGATATCCTGGTCCGCGCGCTGAAGGTGATGCCGCCGCTGCGCCGCGAGGTGTTCCTGCGCCGGCGGCTCGACGGCATTCCGGCGGCGGTGATCGCGAACGACCTGCAACTCAGCATCTCGGCGATCGAGAAACATTGCAGCCGCGCGCTGGCCGATCTGCGCGCCGCACTCGAACGACGCGGCCTGCCTGCTGGAGCACAGGCATGAGCCGGCGCGCCGCCCTGCGTGACGCCGCCCGCTGGGCATTGGCCGAGGACCATATGCCCGCGGCGCCGCCGCCGCTGGCGCATGACGTGCAGGCGACGCTCGACGACCCGGCCCTGGCTGAAGCGCTCGAACAAGCGACGGCGTTTGGCCGGCTTTCCGACGGCGACATCCTCGCGATGCGGGCGTCGCGCCGTCGCGGCATCGCCACGCTCGGCACCGCGGTGCTGGTGGCGGCGGTTGGCATCGGCGGCTGGTCGAACAACTGGTTCGCGAGTGCGCCGGCCCCGATCGTCGCGCATTACGAAACCGCGCGTGGACAGCAGAGCGACGTCACGCTCGCCGACGGATCGACGCTCCACCTCAACGGCGCGACCAGCCTCGACGTGACGATCGACGCCAGGAGCAGGCATGTCGCGCTCAACCGGGGCGAGGCTTATTTCGATGTAGCCCATGAAAAGAGCCGGCCCTTCATCGTCCAGGCCGGGGCGTCCGCAACCCAGGTGCTCGGAACTGCCTTCGACGTCGATATGGCGCGGGGAGAGGTGAAGCTCGCCGTCTATCGCGGGCGGGTGCGGTTCGGCGGGGTCGGGGCGGATGCGCGCAGCGTCGAGGTGCCGGCCGGCTGGCGCTCTCGCTTCGAAGACGGGGTGGCGCACGCACCGACACGCTTTGATGCGGCGCAGCAGGATTGGCGCCAGGACTGGCTCGATACGGACGACATGCGGCTCACCGACCTGGTCGATGCGCTCAACCGGCGGGGCGGCCCGATGATCGTCGCGCCGTCGCCCGTGCTCGGTAATATCGCCCTGTCTGGCCGCTTCAAGCTTGACAAACCACGACAATTGCTCGGCGCGATCGGCACTGCCTATGGGTTCGAAGTCGTCGAAGACGGCGACACATTACGGCTCGCGCAGACCGCTGAGTGAGTCCCTTTTTCGTCACGCCGATGTCATTGCACTGCAACAAAATTCTTTTGTCCGGAACGGGTGCCAAGCCCCGTCCTCCGTCCGGGGCGAACAGACGCCTGAGCGGAGGAACATCATGGATTGCACAAAGGGACTTTCATTGATCGCGCTGGCAGCGGCGCTCGCCGCGCCGGCCATGGCGCAGGCCAGGCCGGTCGAGGGGACGCTGGCACGGCAGATGCAATTCGATATCGGCGCATCGGACCTGCGCACCGCCATCTCGCATTTCTCGCGCGCGACGGGCGTGCAGGTGATCGTGGCACCGGACGTCGTCGCGAAGCGCCGCACCGCCGGCGTACGCGGCGCGCATAGCGTCCGCGAAGCGCTCGACCTGATGCTGCGCGGCACCAACCTGTCGGCGTCGATCAGCGACGGCGTCGCCGTGCTGAAGCCCACCGCAACGGCACCGACCGCCACGCACCGCGCCGCCCATGTGGTGCGCGAGATCGCCCAGGTCGAGGCGACCGGCGCAGCACCGGAGCAGGAAGCCGATGGCGCGACCGACATCGTCGTGTCCGGCTATCGCCAGAGCCTGAAGGGTGCGCAGGATCTGAAGCGCCTCGCGGTCGGATCGGAGGACGATATCCTTGCGCAGGATATCGCCGCCTTTCCCGACCTGAACCTCGCCGAATCGCTCCAGCGCGTTCCCGGCATCACCATCACGCGCGATTCGGGCGAAGGCCGGCAGATCGCCCTGCGCGGCCTGGGCGCCGGTTTCACCCGTACCCAGCTGAACGGCATGGAAGTGCTGGGCAACACCGCATCGGGCATGGACAATCGTGGCGGCGTCAGCCGGTCGCGCTCGTTCGACTACAGCCTGTTCGCGTCGGAACTGTTCAACCGCGTCTCGATCCAGAAATCCTATGCGGCCGAGCAGGACGAAGGCGGCATTGCCGGCACGGTCGGGCTGAACACCGCCAAGCCGTTCGACTATAACGGGTCGAAGTTCGTCGTGTCCGCCAAGGGCCAGACCAACACCAACACCAGCGGCATCACGCCGCGCGTCGTCGGCCTTGCGTCGGGCCGGTGGGGTGATTTCGGAGCGCTCGCCTCCGTCGCGTACAGCCAGATCAAGAGCAACGAGTACGGCTATCGCAACTGGGGCTGGGGCACTGTCAAATATGCGCCCGGCAATATCGGGCCAAACATCGATGCCGCGACCTCGCAGTTGCTGCAGTCAGGCACTATCGTGGCGCCCCAGGCTGAGTCGCCCTCGACCTGGTACACCGACCGCAAGCGGCTGGGCGTCACCTCGTCGCTGCAATACCACCCCGGCGACCGGTTCAAGATCGACGTCGACTTCCTCTATGGCCGGCTGTGGGATCATCGCGACGATTACGCCATCGCCAGCGCCGGCACCAACGCGCTGACCGGTGCCACCGTCAATGGCGGGCAGATCATCCGGTCGGCGGTGATCGACGGCAACACGCTGCGCGCGGCGAGCTATACCGGCATCGACCAGCGCTCCGAGCACCACATCGTCGAGAACCACACCGATTTCTATCAGGGCGTGGCCAATGCGAGCTGGAAGGTCACCGACCGCCTGACGCTTACCGCGCTGGGCGGCTATGAAGAGTCCGACTTCAGCCAGCCGGTGTTCGACAAGGTGTTCATGGAGGCCAAGAACATGGCCTTCAGCTTCGACACCCGGCCCACCATTCCAGTCAACACCTATGGCAAGGACCTGACCGACCCGAACAACTGGACGGTCCAGCGCATGGACGCGCAGGAGAACGGCATCACCAGCAAATATGCCAATGGCAAGCTGGCCGCCGCCTGGCAGGCCACCGATGTCCTGACCTTTAAGACCGGTGGCGAATTCAAGCACTTCACCAACAGCGGCTACATCTATGTCAACAAGGTGTTCCACAATGTGCCCGCCAACCTGCAGATTCCGAACGACCTGAAGCAGGTGATCGGACGGGATTCGCTGCTGCCCTATATCGTCGGCAATGTTGACGGCGTGTATTCCTATGTCGGCGATCCGCGCGACCTGTCGGCAAAATATCTGCAGGCGGGCAGCGACTTCCTGGTCGACGAGAAGACCTGGAGCGGCTTTGCCCAGGTCGATCTCGATACGCAGGTTGCCGGCATGCGCCTGCGCGGCAACGCGGGCCTGCGCTATTACTCGACCGACCTGACCTCTTCGGGCCATATCACCGCGCCGGTGAACGGCGTGAACACGCTGGTGCCCGTTGAGATCACCACCAACAGCCATGGCTGGCTGCCGGCCGCCAACCTCGCGCTCGACGTTGCCAAGAACGTGGTGGTGCGCCTGAGCGCCAGCCGCAACGTCAACCGGCCGGCGCTGGGCGACCTCGCCGCGGCGGGCACGCTCACCACGCGCCCGAACGGCGGGAGCGCCAGTTTCGGCAACCCCTTCCTGAAGCCGTTCAAGGCGACGTCGGTCGAGGGGTCGATCGAATATTATATGGACCGCACCGGCTTCGCGTCGATCGGCTTTTTCTACAAGCACATGGACAGCTTCATCACCACGAGCAGCACGACGATCCCGTACAGCCAGACGGGGCTGCCGCTGTCGTTGCTGATCCAGGGCCAGGACGGGAACACGCCCTATGACGTGAGCCGGCCGATCAACGGCCCGGGTGCCGACATCAAGGGCATCGAGGTCGCGTTCCAGCACGACTTCACCTTCCTGCCGGGGCCGCTCGACCATCTCGGCATGGTCGCCAACGGCACCTGGTTCGACGGACACCAGAAGGCGATCTACACCTCTGGCAACATCACCAGGATCGAGACCCTGCCGCTGCTCGACCTGTCCAAATGGGCGGCGAACATCACGCTCTATTATGAGGACAAGGACTGGGGCGTGCGCGTGTCGGATGCGTATCGCAGCCAGTATCTGACCAACACCGGCAATTTCGCCAATACCGGTGACGGCATCAAGGGCACCAACAACGTGGATTTCCAGGCGCATTTCAACATCACGCCGAAGATCCGGCTGGTGGCCGAGGGCATCAACCTGACCAACGCGGCGATCCGCCAGTTCGCCGACATCAATGCCGACCGCAGCGAGGTCTATACGACCAGCGGCCGGACCTTCACCTTCGGCGTCAGCGCCGAGTTCTGATTGGACACGCCCCCGCGCAGCCTGACTGCGCGGGGGCACCCATCCTGCCGGTTGGCAGAGCATGGTTGGCAGAGCGCGGGGCGACGCTCTAGGCTGATCCCATGTTCAGACGATTCGCCATGCTCGCCGTCCTGCTGCTCGGCATCGGGACCGCCACCGCGCAGACCGCCGCGCCCGCTGATCCCGCCGCACCCGCGACGCCGCCTGCCACCGTCCGTGTCCTGCTGACGACGAGCGAAGGCGCGATCACGATCGAGCTGGAAAAGGATCGCGCGCCCAAGACCACCGCGAACTTCCTGCGTTATGTCGATACCAAAAGGTTCGACGGCACCACCTTCTACCGTGCGATGAAGCTGCAGCCGGAACTCGGCCTGATTCAGGGCGGGCTTCGCAACGATCCGCGAAAGCTGTTCCCGCCGGTCGCGCACGAGCCGACCACCCAGACCGGCCTGTCCAACAAGGATGGCGTTATCTCAATGGCGCGCGACAAGCCGGGCAGCGCGACCGCGGATTTCTTCATCGCGATCGGCGATCTTTCCTCGCTCGATGCCAAGCCGGACCAGCCGGGCGACAATCTCGGCTTCGCGGCGTTCGGGCATGTGGTCGAGGGGATGGATGTGGTGCGCCGCATCGGCATGGGGCCCACCTCGCCGACCGAGGGTGAAGGCGTGATGAAGGGACAGATGCTGGCCCCAACCGTCAAGATCGTCACCGTGCGCCGCGTGCCCTGAACGTCCGGTCATGCCGCCGCAACTCATCGCCGGTTCAGCAACTTCATGGTATGACCCTCGTCAGCACTTAAACGAACGAGGGTTCCCATGCGTATCCTGTCCTCAATCCTACTGGGCGCCGCACTGATCGGCATGGGCGCCGCCGCGCCCGCCGCCCCGCGCGAGAGCCAGCAGAACGCCAAGGCCGAAGCAAAGCTCGCCAAGGCGCTCGAAGGCCGTATCGCGGGCAAGCCGGTGAGCTGCATCAGCCAGCAGAACATCACCAACTCTACGATCTATGACGGCACCGCCATCGTCTACCGGGTCGGCAGCACGCTGTACGTCAATCGTCCGCGGGTCGGCCAGACCTCGCTCGACGACGACGATATCCTGGTCAGCAGGACCTATGGCTCACAGCTCTGCAACCTCGATACGATCAGGCTAATCGACCGGTCGACGCGCTTCCCGACCGGTTTCGTCGGGCTGGGCGACTTCGTGCCCTATGCGAAGCCGAAAGCGATGAAGAGCTGATCCTGGCAGCGGCGGCATTAGCCCGCGGGCTTGTACCGCCGCCCGCTATCGACCACAGGCACCGGAGATGCCGGGCGGTATTGGCGCGCAAGCTGACCGAGGCGGCGGGGAACGGGACGTTCCCCCGATCCCCGATTCACCTTGTTCCGGAGCCTGCCATGTCGAGAACCCCCGTTCGCCCATTCCTTGTCGCCAAGGATGAGGAAGGTGTATTCCGCGTGACGGTGCGTACCACCCGCTATAATTCGCAGGGTTATCCGCTGGTTTCGGCCGAGTTGCTCGACGAGGGTTTCCGTACCCAGACTGCCGCGAAAGCCTATGTCCGCGAGCAGTACAGCGCCGAAGCCGGCGACATCGCCACGAAATAGGCCTCAACAGCCAGGGAGCCAGCCGCCGTGACCGACTCGACCGACGACCTGATCATCGACACCCCCGACGGGCCGATGACCTTTGCCGCGTGGAAGAAGAAGCATCCGGTCCAGATCCCGTCGCGACGGACCAAGGGCAAGGACCTGCCGGTGAAGGTCAAGCGCTTTACCGACAAGCCCTGAACCGGGATCAGCGATCGAGCATCGCCATGCCCTTCTCACCATAGCGCTCGCCAGCGACGATCCCGGGACGTAGCGCCTCGTCGAGTCCCGAGAGATCATCGGCACTAAGCGCGATATCGGCCGCTGCGACATTCTCTTCCAGATAGGTCCGGCGCTTGGTACCGGGGATCGGCACGAGATCGGCGCCCTGGTGGAGCAGCCAGGCGAGCGCGATCTGGCCGGGCTTCACGCCCTTCGCCTCGGCCAGCGCGCGTACCGCATCGGCGGCGCGCATGTTCGCGGTGAAATTCTCGCCCTGGAAACGCGGATCGCCGCGGCGGAAATCTCCCTCGGGATATTCCTCCGCACGCTTCGCCGTGCCGGTCAGGAAACCGCGGCCGAGCGGGCTGAACGGCACCAGCCCGATGCCGAGCTCCCGCAGCACCGGCAGGATCTGTTCCTCCAGCCCCCGCTCCCAGAGCGAATATTCACTCTGCAGCGCCGTGACCGGCTGCACCGCGTGCGCCCGGCGGATATTGGCGACGCCAGCCTCCGACAGGCCGAAATAGCGCACCTTCCCTTCGCGGATCAGGTCGCCGACCGTGCCAGCGACATCCTCGATCGGCACGGCGGGGTCGACCCGATGCTGATAGAGCAGGTCGATATGGTCGGTGCCGAGCCGCCCGAGCGAGGCCTCTACTACCTCGCGAATATGATCGGGACGGCTGTTGACGCCGCCGGTGCGATCCGCACGGCCGAGATCGAAGCCGAACTTGGTCGCGATCACCACCTTGTCGCGCCTGCCCTGCAGCGCGCGGCCGAGCAGTTCCTCATTGGTGTAGGGGCCATAGACCTCGGCGGTGTCGAACAGGGTCACGCCCAGATCGATCGCGCGGTGGATGGTGGCGATCGATTCGGCATCGTCGAAGCTGCCATAGGACTGGCTCATGCCCATGCAGCCGAGCCCGAGCTCGGACACCTTCAATCCCTGACTCCCCAGGGCGCGCGGCTTCAGCATCTTACGGTCTCCGATCATGGCAGAATTGCCGATATGGGAAATGTCGCCGCCCGAGAAAACCACGGGGACGCGACCGACCAGGAATTTTACCGGCGGTGCGGCAATTTCCTTGAATCCTATATCATATTGAGGAACAGTCCGGCGGAACGAAAAAACGCCAAATCCGGGGAGATAGAGATGTCCAAAGTCCTGAAGTTCGCCGCAGCCCTGTCGCTGCTCGCCGCCGTGCCCGCCTATGCGGCTGATCGCACGCCCGAGCAGGTGGTGAAGGATCATGTCGAGTCGATGAAGACGGGCGACCTCGAGAAGGTCATGAGCGACTACGCGGACGATACGGTCGTCATCACGCCGCCGGGCCTCGTCCCCGGCCAGACCCCGGCCAATGCGCCCGGCGTCTATTCCGGCAAGGCGAATGCGCGCAAGGTGTTCACCGTGCTGACCGGCAAGGGCAGCATCGACGGCATCCGCTCGATGGAAACCGTCGTGGAGCCGATCGGCGGCGACGTCGCGCTGCTGCGCTGGACGCAGTTCCGTGGCACGCCCAAGCAGGTATCCGGCGTCGATGTTTTCGTCGTGCGCGGCGACAAGGTCGTCGTACAGGATATCGTGCTCGACGCTGCAAAATAACCCTACCAAGGATCGGGAGCGACACACCGCTCCCGATCTAAGCGATTGACACGATAACCGTCGCGCGGCCTTTCGACGCGATGGGAGATCGAGTGCGTCCGGGCCGAAGGAATGATGTGAACCGCACGATTCTTGCGGCGGCCCTCTTGCTCGCCCCTGTAACGTCTTTCGCGCAGACTGCGCCGTCGACGGTGGACGGCCTGGACCTGAGCGCCAGCGTCCGTCTTCGCCACGAAACGATCGATGGCCAGCCGCGACCCGGCTTCAATGCGAGCGACGATCTGCTTTTGCTGCGCACCATCCTGGGCGCGCAATATCGAACCGGGCGGGTCAGGGTTGCCGCAGAACTCTATGACAGCCGGGCCTGGCTTGCCGATCGGGGCACCCCGATCTCCACTGGCGATGTCAATGCGGCCGAGCTGGTCCAGGCCTATATCGCGGTCGAGACGCCCGATGCGTTCGGGCCGGGCACATCGCTGGCGCTGCAGGGCGGGCGGTTCATGCTCAACATCGGATCGCGCCGGCTCATCGCCGCCGACGAATACCGCAACACCACCAACGGCTATACCGGGTTGCGGGCCGACATCGCTGCCAAAGGCGGGTTCAAGGGAACCTTCATCTACGTCCTGCCCCAGACCCGCCTGCCCGACGACCTCGGCTCGATCCTGGACAACCGGGTCCGGATCGACCGGGAGAGTTTCGACCAGGTGCTGTGGGGCGGTACGCTGTCGCGCGCCAGGACGATTGGGCCGGCGATGGCCGAACTGTCCTTCTACCATCTCGGCGAACGGGATTCACCGGGCCGACCGACCCGCGACCGGTCACTGAACACCATCGGCGGCCGGATCATCCGCGATCCCAAGGCCGGGGCGACCGATTACGAGGTCGAGGCGATCTACCAGATCGGCCATGTCAGCAGCAGCATGGCGGCGACGGCCACGCTGCTCGATGTGAGTGCGTCCTTCGTCCATGCCGAGATCGGCTACACCTTTGCCGGCGGCTGGAAACCGCATGTCTCGGTCGAGTTCGACCGGGCGAGCGGCGACGGAGCGGGCGGGTCCTATGGCCGGTTCGATACGCTGTTCGGCATGCGCCGCGCGGATCTGGCGCCGTCCGGCCTTTATGCCGCCGTCGCCCGCGCCAATATCGTGACGCCCGGGCTGCGGCTGGAGGCAGTGCCCAGCAAGGCCATCGACTGGTTCGTCAGTTATCGCCCGATGTGGCTGGCGGACCGTACCGATTCCTTCTCGACCAGCACCGTGCGCGACCCGACCGGCCGATCGGGCAGCTTTGCCGGCCATCAGGTCGACGCGCGGCTGCGCTACTGGCTGGTGCAGGACCGGCTTCGCCTCGAACTCGACGGGCTCTGGCTGGGCAAGGGACGGTTCCTGCGCGAGGCCCCGAACGCACCGCATACGGGCGACACCAAATATCTGTCGACGAACCTGACGGTAAGCCTGTAATTGCAATTTGGCATCTTAAGCTCTATGTGATGCCAAATTGTAGGGACGATCGATGTCAGTGCTGACTCTTGTTGATACGCTGCCCCGTCCTTTCGTCGCGGAACCGGTTACCGATGCGGAGGCCGAAGCGATGTTCCGCGCGACGCTCGGCCTGTTTCAGCGCTGGGGCGTCACCGACGATCAGGCGGCGGTGCTGCTCGACCTTCCCTTGCGCACCTTCCGCCGCTGGAAAGCCGGGGAGCTGGGGCGGATCGATCGCGACGGCAAGGCGCGTCTGTCCAACCTGATGGGTATCCACAAGGCGCTGCGCATCATCTTCCACGAACCGGCGCGTGGCTATCGCTGGATGAAGGCGACGAACGAGGCCTTTGGCGGACGTTCGGCGCTCGACGTGATGCTCGGCGGTGAGCTGACCGACCTGATGCGCGTGCGCCGCTATCTGGATGCCGAGCGCGGCGGCTGGTGATCGATCCGGCAACGATCCTCACCCGGCCGGTCGATTGGCCCGGCGCGCGGCGCATCATCCGCAGCCTTCACCCACCGATCGACCTGTTCGAGGATATCGCCGATCCGGCCGACTGGCCGCTGCTGATCTCCGCCGAGCAGAAGACCAACCCGCGACTGATGGAGACGCTTGGCGCGATCGACCTGGTGCCGCCGGAAAGGCGGGTCGGCGGGCCGGGCGCGAGCTATCTGATGGCGCCGTTCACCCATGTCAGCACCGACCGGCCGAGCCGCTTCACCGCCGGCCTGTTCGGCGTGCTCTATGCCGCGAATGATTTCGAGACCGCGCTGTCCGAGACGGTGCATCACCACCAGCGCTTCATGGCGCGGACCGCTGAACCGGCCGGCTGGACCTCGCAATTCCGCGAGATCATCCTCGATATCGACACGGTCGCGCACGATCTGCGCGGAGGCGATCCCCGCCACGCCGCCGCGCTCCTGCCCGATGATTACAGCGCCAGCCAGATGCTCGGCGCGACGTTGCGCGCCGGCGGAGCGGATGCCATCGCCTATCCGAGCTGCCGGCATCGCAACGGGGAATGCGTCGGCCTGTTCTATCCCGATCTCGCCACCAACCCGCGCCAGGGGCGGCATCTCGATTATCACTGGAACGGCATTCGAGTCGATTTCTACCGCGAGACCGGCCCAGGCAGCGTGTATCGCATCGAGGAAGAGGGAAGCTGAACGGCGCCGCGAGACTGCGGTGGCTGCGTGCTACCGATAGAAACGCACGAAATCACCCTGTGTCGCGACGTTCAGCCGTTCGCGATATTCCTGATGCTCCATCGTCCCAGGCGCAACGCGGCCGATGACCGGGTCGGCCTGTCCGTCGATCCTGACCAGTGCGACCGGGCAGGCGACGGGCACGAGTTGCGAACCCATGCCGACCTGGAGCGTGGTCAGCACGCCGTACAGCGCGCCCTCGATCGTCGGACGGCCGAGGATCGCCATGCGGTGCTGCCCGGCGACATTGGTGACGAGATATATATGGCCCGACAGGTTCGGCATGGAGACGTGCCCGGCCTGTTCGAACCGGGCATCGGTCCGCTGCGATTCAGCAAAGCCGAGATGCCCGGCATCGTCGATCCAGCGGATCGTGGTGACATAGGCGAAGATATCCGCCGAGCTGCCGAAGCTGGGCCGCAGCGTCAGGTACCGCCCCTCGATCCAGCGCACCGCAGCGCGGGCGTAAGCGCCCATGGTTTCGGGCGCGAGATCCTGCGACGGGACGGGCGGCGGCGGTGCGACCGGGCGGAGGGTGACGCCGAGCGCTTCCTCAAGCCGGATCGTCGTCGCGAGCGTAAAAGGCCGTCCGCCGGACAGCGCCTTTTCGAGGGTCGACAGGCTGATCTTCGCCATGTCGGCCAGCGCCTGGCGCGAGATGCGGCGCCGCGCGATCTGCTCGCGCACGCGGCGGCCGACCTCACGCGTCTCGCCCTCCAGAAGATCCCGGTCCTGCATCCTATTCCCTTTTTCCGATACCGGATTATCCGCACGTTTCCGTGCCGTTCGTCAACTGTTCTCCCTGTGCCGACGATGAAAAACGCAGTATTTTTCGTGGTGCATGACCGCCACGCCGCGGCTTGATTCAAACCCCGCCCGGCCTGGCCTAATCCCGTCGCATGGCCATCAGCATCACCGTCTGCAACCTCGCCCTTGGCGAGCTCCGCGCACCGCCCATCGCCGATGTCGACGAGGCAACCACCGAAGCGGCCGAGTGCCGGCGCTATTACGCGCATTGCCTCAAGCTGCTGCTCGAACGCTTCGACTGGAGCTTCGCCACGCGCATCGCCGCGCTTGCCGAGCTGACCCTCAACCCGCGCGCGAGCGAATGGGCCCACGCCTATATGCTGCCCGCGAACATGGCGACGGCGCAGCGGCTCGTGCCGCCGGTCGCGGGCTGGCCGGCTGCGGCGGGAGCCGCGCCCGTGGCCCCGGTGCTGACCCGCCCCTTCGCCATCGAGGACGGCATGCTGTTCAGCCAGGTGCCGGGCGCGATCCTCGAATATACCACGCGCGAGATAAGCGAGGCCGACATGCCCGCCTTGTTCTGCGATGCACTTGCCTATGCGCTGGCCGCCCGGCTCGCCGTGCCGTTGCGCGACAGCCGCGAGACCAAGGGGCAGCTGCTCCAGCAGGCCGAGGTCGCAGCACAGCGCGCGATGGCCGACGACGTCAACCGCCAGCCCAACCGCGATGGGCGCGCCATCGACGACGTGGCCGTGGCGCGCGGCTCGACCGGAGAGCAGTGATGGCGCTGCGCACCGGACAACCGAATTTCTCCAAGGGCGAGTTGGCCGAGGAACTGCTCTCCCGCGTCGACGTCGCCGCTTATGCAACCGGCCTGAGGCGTGCGCGCAACGTCGTCATCCTGAAATATGGCGGTGTGACCAAGCGCCCCGGTACCCGGCTCGTCGCCGAGGTCTATGCCGACCAGGGCGTCAGGCTGATGCCGTTCCAGTTCTCGATCGACCAGACTTATGCCCTGGAAATGGGGCAGGGCTATATGCGTCCCGCGGCGCTCGGCGGCCTGTTGCTCGAGGACAAGCTGTCGATCACGGGGATCACGCTGGGCGGCGTCACCACCATCCATGCCGCCTATCACGACTATGCGGTCGGCGATCAGGTCTATCTTTCGGGGATCGAGGGCACGACCGAGCTGAACGGCCGCGTCGCGCGCATCCTTGGCGTTTCGGGCGGGGACAGCGCCGGCGGAAGCTTCACCATCGACGTGGACTCCACCGGTTTCACGCCGTTCACGGCCGATACCGGCGGTGCGACCCGTCCGGGGACGCCCCCGCCTCCACCGCCGCCGCCGCCCGTTCCGCCGACCGCGCCACCGCCGCCGCCGCCCAATGTCGGCGGTGGGGGCGGAGGGCGCGGCGGCTATTGCGTGGCCGACGACACCCCGATCCTGATGGCCGACGGGCGGGAGATCGAAGCCCGGCACCTGAAGGTCGGCATGCGCGTGAGGACCCGGCACGCAGTGACGATGGAGTGGGGCGACTATCCGGTCGAGGCCGTCAGCGCCGCCTGGCGACCGGTGTTCGCCTGCACCATCGCCGGCGTCACGATCCGCGCGACGGCGGAGCATCGCTTCCGGATAGACGACGCCTGGGTTCGTGCCGACAGCATCGGCACTCCAGCCGGATCGGCCTGGGTCGCGCGGATCACCATCGCCGATGCCCATAGCTATGTCTCGGCCGGCATCCTGTCACACAACAAGATCGCGGAGCCGATCTATGACTGAGCAAAAAGCATGAGCGTCGCCCGCATCTACCGCGTCGGATCGCCCTTCAACGGCGAAGAATTGCCCGAAGTCGATTTCGAGCAGTCGGCCGACACCATGTACCTCGCGCATCTGAACCATGCGCCGACCAAGCTCGTCCGCGCGGGCCATACCGACTGGACCTTCTCGTCGATCGACTTCACCCCGACACTTGGGCCGCCGTCCAGCCTGGGCGTTACGCCGTCAACACCGAACACGACCGAGATCTTCTACCAGCCGGCGCGCTATGTCGTGACCTCGATCGACGATGTCAGCGGGACCGAGAGCCGGGCCTCGGCCCCGGGATTCGCGAGCAACGACCTGACGCTCAAGCGCAATTGCAACACTCTGGGCTGGGCGGCTGCGCCCGGCGCGACACGCTACCGGGTGTACAAGGCCGACAATACGCAGGAATTCGGCTATATCGGCACCACGGCCAGCCTGGGCTTTGTCGACGATAATATCGGCCCGGATTACTCCGACGGACCGCCCGTCCTGTCCAACCCGTTCGGGACATCGGGCGACTGGCCGTCGACCGTCACCTTTTTCGAGCAGCGCCTGCTCTGGGGACGGACAAACAATCATCCAAATGCGATCTGGGGTTCCCGGTCGGGCAGCTTCGAGAACATGGACATCTCCCGCCCGCTCAAGGCGTCGGACAGCCTGAGCTTCGCGCTCGTCTCCGGGCGAGTGAATGCAGTGAACCAGCTCGTCTCGACGACGAGCCTGCTCGCCCTCACCTCGGATTCGATCTTCAAGATCGAAGGGGGGCAAAATGGTTATCTGACGGCGACGGATTTCGTCAGCCGACGCCAGAATGGGCGCGGGTCGTCCCGGCTCTCGCCGCTCGTCATTGACAGCGTCGTTTTCTACCAGACCAGCGTCGGCAACGGCGTGCGGACGCTCGGCTATGAATTTTCCTCCGACAGCATCAATTCCAATGACGTGACGATCTTTTCGCCGCACCTCTTTCGCGGTTTCAATATCACCTCCTGGGCCTATGCGCAGGAACCGCGATCGCTGATCTGGGCGGTGCGCGACGACGGCAAGCTGCTGTGCTTCACATGGGAGCAGGAGCAGCAGGTCTGGGGCTGGACCGTCTGCGAGACCGATGGTCTTGTCGAAAGCGTCTGCGTGATTTCGGAAGGCGGCGAGGACCGGCTGTACCTGACCGTGCGGCGGAACGGGAAGCTGCTGATCGAGCGCATGGCCAACGCCCGGTGGGACGCGGTGGAGGATTGCTGCTTCCTCGACAGCGCGGTCAGCTATCATTTCGATACGCCGCAGACCTTGCTGACCAATTTGCAGCATCTGGAAGGGCGGACGGTGTCGGCGCTTGCCGATGGTGGCGTCGTAACCGGGCTGGTCGTCGCCAATGGCCGCGTCACGCTGCCCGAACCGGCGACCAAGGTGACGATCGGCCTGCCTTATGGCGCGACGATCGAGACGCTGCCGCTGGCCTATCAGGGCCAGGCCGGCTGGACGATCGCCAAGCCGCAGACCCAGGCAAAGGCGGCCATTCGCCTGATCGACAGCCGCGGCGTGAAGGCAGGCCCGACCGATGCGACGCTCGAGCCGCTGCGATCCCGGACCAGCGAACTCCCCGGCCAGCCGCCCTCCCTGATGACGGGGCTGTACGAGACCTATCTGCGCGCCGACATCAATGGTGGCGCACGCATGGTGGTGCGATCCGACGATCCACTGCCGATGACCGTGAGTGCGATCTATCTCGACCCCTCCATCTCAGAATAGGGCGGTCACACTTGTCCCGGCCTCGCCCGTTC
Source organism: Sphingomonas sp. P3_C6 (assembly GCF_056402595.1). Lineage (NCBI taxonomy): Bacteria > Pseudomonadati > Pseudomonadota > Alphaproteobacteria > Sphingomonadales > Sphingomonadaceae > Sphingomonas > Sphingomonas sp. P3_C6. The sequence goes on along the minus strand of NZ_JBFUHB010000003.1, from coordinate 10,160 downwards.
ATGTCGGCCCGATCGCATCCCGCATGCGCGCGGCCGATGTCGTCGAGTGCGCGGCGATGGGGCACACGCCGCGACAGGCGCTGCGGGCCGGGCTGCTCTCCTCCTCGATGTGCCTGACCGCGACGGTCGATGGCCGGCCCGAGGCGATGTTCGGCCTGGTGGTGAGCAACGCGCTGTGCGGCGAGGGATCGCCCTGGATGCTCGGCAGCGATGCGATCTACCGCCATCCGCGCACGATGCTGCGCTGGGGGCCGCGCATCCTGTCGGCGATGTTCGATTCAACGTCGGTGCTGGAGAATCTAGTAGCCGAGGACAATCACCGCGCTGTCCGCTTCCTGAAGCGGATCGGCTTCACCATCGGAAAGGAGGTGATCATGATCGCCGGAACCCGCTTCATCGCTTTTTCGCAGGAGCGCCGCTGATGTGCGAGCCCTCGACTGCATTGCTGATCGCCTCGACCGCGATCTCCTCCATCGGCGCCGTGACGGCCGGCATCGGCCAGTCGCAGCAATATCGCTATCAGGCGCAGATCGCCGACCAGAATGCGCGACTGGCCAACGACCAGGCACGCGATTCGATCGAGAACACCAATCTGGAAGCGCAGCGCCGCTATCGCGCACTGGCGCAGATGAAGGGCGCGCAGACGGCGGCGATGGCAGCCAACGGCGTCGACCTCAATTTCGGATCGGCGGTTGATATCCAGAAGGACACGGCGATGATCGGCGCCGAGGATATCGCGCAGATCTACAAGGGCGGGAACGAACGAACGCGCGGCTTCGATATCAACGCCTTCAACTATCGGTCCCAGGCTGCAGCGAACCGTGCACAGGCGAGTGGTGCGCTCATGAAGGGAATTTTCGAAGGCGTGTCCACCGCGTTGGGTGGTGCGTCTCAGGTTGCCGGGATGAAGAAACCGACGGGCAATTCCACCGGGAAAAAGACCTCGGCCATCGGAACCATGCCGTCCTTCTTCGCGCCTCCCGCGAAATCGATCGGGATTGATCCCAGCAAAGCGTAGCGCATGCTGAGGCGGATGCCTCTACGACAAGCCTGCCGAAGTCTCGAACACAGACCATCCGGTCCGTTGCACCAGCCGCTCCAGCGCCAGCGCGCCGAGTTGCGACGTGCCGCGCGCATTGAGGCCCGGCGACCAAACGGCGATCGACGCCTTGCCCGGCGCGATCGCCAGGATGCCACCACCCACGCCCGATTTGCCGGGCAGGCCAACGCGAAAGGCGAATTCGCCCGAGCCGTCGTAATGGCCGCAGGTCATCATCAGCGCGTTGATGCGCCGGGCGCGCTGGGCCGACACGATCGAATGGCCGGTCGCCGGGTTGATCCCCCCGGCCATCAGATAGCCACCGGCGCGGGCGAGCTGGCAGCAACTCATCGCCAGCGCGCATTGGTGGAAATAGACGCCGAGCGTGCGTTCGACCGGATTCCGGATATTGCCGAAGGCCCGCATGTAATTGGCCAGCGCGAAGTTGCGGAACCCAGTGTCCTGTTCGGACCGGGCGATGATTTCGTCGATGAAAATGCTGTCGTCATCGGCCAGCGACCGGACAAACCGCAATATCTCTCCGATGGCCTCGATCGGCTGATGTGCGCCAAGGATCATGTCGGCGACCACGATGGCACCGGCATTGATGAACGGGTTGCGCGGAATGCCGGATTCGGTCTCAAGCTGGACGATCGAGTTGAAGGCGCTGCCGGACGGCTCGCGCCCTACCCTGTCCCATAGCCGGTCGCCGATCGCGCCGAGCGCGAGCGTGAGGCTGAACACCTTGGAGATGCTCTGGATCGAGAAGGGCTCATCCGCATCGCCCGCCTTGTGGCAGGTGCCGTCGGCCTCGATCACCGCGATACCGAACTTGTCGGCGCCCACTTCGGCAAGGCCGGGGATATAATCGGCCACAATGCCGCGGTCGGGCGCATCCGCCATCTCGGCCGCGATATCGACGACGATCGTTTCGAGGGAAGCCATAGGCGCTGTTAGCGGGCTAGCCTCATGGAATCACCCTGCTTCAGTCGAACTCGACCGTCAGCGATTCAGCGAAGGCCCCATTCTTGCGCAATGTGCCCGCCGCGCCGGACGCACGGCGCAGATTCTGGCGTTTCAGCAGCGGCTTCAGCATCAGGTGAAGCGTCGCATTGTTGATATGGATGCCGAAGCATTGGTGCAGGTCGTAGCCGAAGTGAATATATTCGTGCGGCAGCCGGCGCGGGTTGAACCTCTCCGGATCGGACACGCGGCGGCCATCGCGCATCGCCGAGGCGAAAGCGGCAATCACCGTCGATCCGGCGGGCACGCGTTGCTCGTGTTTCGTGCCCTTGCCGATCGTCCAGTCTTCCAGCGCGATGCGCGGCAGGCCCGGCGCGAGCGGATCGAACCGCATCGCCTCGCGTACATAGCCCGCCAGCAGCACGTCGTCGCCGGCACGCGCCGCCGCCTGGGCACCGCGCAACGCCTCGGGACGGCGCAGCAACTGCTCCATCGCCTGGGGCACGACCATCGGCGGCTGGGGCGGTCCACCGACGATGAAGCCCATCAGCGCGGTGCGGATCTGGGCGTCGCTGAAGCCGGGCTCGCCAGCCTTTTGCAGCTTCAGGCAACGGCCGAGCACGTCATCGGCGCCCGGCTTGTCGCGCCGCAGCTCGATCTGGTTCTGGATATGCGCGCGGAGCGCCGGCGCGATGACCTTCACCTCTTCGACAAGCGGCTCGTCACTGGCAACGAACTGATATTCGAACAGGCGTGTCCCCCACACCCGCAGATCGCCGCCCGGCGGTTCGGGTACGCCGAGATAGTCGGCGAGGAAATCGAAGGTCGCGCGCCGCACCAGCGTATCGACCACCTCGACCCTGCCGCCCGCGCCCGCGACGATCGCCTCGGCCCGTGCCTCGACATCGGCGGCCAGCCGGGGCAGATCCTCCCGCTTCATCACCTTGCGCATCGCGGCGGTATCCGCCTGATATTGCGGGGTATTGGCCATGCCGAGGAAGAAGGGCTCGCCGCCCATGATGACGTCGAGCTTGTCCTTATAGGTCACGCCGAACGCCGGGTCGGTCGCGAACACCTCCCGCACGTCGTCATAGCGGGTCGCGACATAGATCTTGCCGAAATGCGGAACCGGCTTCAGCCAGCGCAGCAGCCGGAAAAAGAAGGGCAGCGCCGCCATCGCCCGCGTCATCAGCCAGCGCTTGAAGCCCGTGGGGCCGGGCCGCAGCACCTCGGTGGACGAGAGGACGCTCATAGCAGTTCCAGATATTTCAGCGCCGGGATGCTCGGCAGGAAGAAATAGTCGCCGCCGGCCATGCGGATGAAGGTCTCGACATCGACGATCCGGCGCAGCGGCTGCTCCCGGATGGTCATCCTGCCCTTGGGGCCGATCAGCGGATCGGTCTCGTCATAGAGGGTGGCGAAGTTCGGGTTGAGCAGCCAGGTCTGCTGAACGAACTCGAACTGCCGCGCGATGTCGGTGTTGAGGCAGATGAACAGCAAGCCGCGATCAACCCCGTCCTCCTTGGGCGGCACGCTGATCGTGGAGCCATATTTGCGGCCGCGGCGCAGGATGCGGTGGTTGTTCGCCGCGTCGAGCAGCGTCTGCTTCTGGTCGGGCGTCGGGGCGAGCCCGTCGCGCGGGTTGGAGCGGCGGACATGTGAACCGGCCGGGCAGCCGACGCCGTGCAGGTCCCGGTCGAAAAAGCCGAAATCATTTTCCGGCATGTCATAGGCGTCGGGCGGCAGATAACCGGCGGGGCAGAGCAGATCGCCCTTGGTGTTGCGGCCGACCACACGTTCGGCGAGCCAGGTGGTGGTGACGTGCGCCGAGCCTGTCGGATCGCGCTCACGAATATGCGCGGCGTTCGCGCGCATCGATTGCCAGAAGGCGACGACATCCTGCTTCAGCTCGCGCACGACCATATAGCTGCCGTCGAGCCCGAAATCGAGAAAGCCCTCGGCCAGCGGATGCGCCGTCAGGCCGGCGGCCTGGCCATTGGCGTCGTCGGGCACGATCGGCCCCGGCGCCTTTTCGTGATGGCCGTTGGTGTGGCCGAACAGGATCTCGCCGAGCGGGACGCCGTTCCAGTAATCGCGCGCCGCCGGCGCCCCGGTGCTGAGCACCACCGCGTCGTCATCGAACGGAACGGGTTGCGAGATGCCATCCGCAAAGCCGAAATGCTCGCGCGCGACGCCCTTCGCATCGGGGCGAAGATCGAGCGGCAGGCGATGGACGACCTGGACGTCGTGCGGCTTCAGCGCTGCCTCGACCTGCTCGGCCCAGGCCTCTGCTCTCTCCTCGTCCTTGTCGTAGAGCAGCAGCAGGGCGTGCACCGTGATCGGCGTGACGATCTGCTCCTCGCGGTGGCCGGTCGACGTGCTGGCCCGCGACTGGCCTTCCTCGACGCTGGTCAGGGCAGCGCGCTGCCGCGCGTTGGAGCTCCATTTCGGCCCGCCCTCGATGACGGTACCGAGCCATTCGCCCTTGCGCCGATCACCGAGGCGGCGAAGCCGGTCCTCCTGGAACATGCCCTCGCGGAAGGGCGCGGCGAAGGATTCGAGCGCCGACTTGGGCAGGTTCATCTTCTCGAGGCCAGCATAGGCGAAGGCGATGGCCGTCGCGCGCGCGTCGCGCCCGTCGGCGTCTGTGACGGGTGCAAGTTCATCGATGGTCTTGAGCCAGGCGCCACCGCCTTTCCCGTTCCAGGTGAATTCGAGGAACAGCGCCCGCCCCGTGGGCAGCGAGGCGAAGCCGCTGACCACCAGTCCCTGGGTCAGGGTGCAATGCGGTGCCTTGAGCTGCCAGCTCGGCGGCTTCTTGCGCGGCGTCTCGCTCACAGGTCGTTGATCCACGCGGACGCCTCCTTCTTGGTGAGCGACGGCTTGCGCAGGCCGTTGGCGATGCGGTTGTTGCGTTCGACCTGATCGACCGTGAGGTCGCTATAGGCGCTGTACCAGAAGCGGCTGACCGTCATGGAATGGCGCGCCCAGGCCTTGAACTTGCGCCCATGGCTGGCGCCGTCCTGGATGAGGAAGCGCGTCGCCGGGAAGCCGACGCCGCAACCCCAGGCGAGGGTGAGACCGACATGTGCCTTCTCGATGAAGTCATCGAGATAGCTTTCCCAGCTCTGGTCGAAATTGCTGAAGAACATCAGCCGACTGCCATTGTTGACGAACGCCCAATGCGCGAAATGCACCGTGCGCATGCTGCCGAGATAGCCGCGCACGCCGCTGTTCGGCATCGCGCGCAGGATGAGCCCGAGGCCGCGGTGACCGGCATGGACGATGATCGTCCGCAGCACGCCCGGCTTGATCAGCACAACCGAGCCCATATGGTTCTGCGGAATCCAGTCCTCGCGCTGCGCCATCTGGCGCACCATTTCCTCATCGATCGGCGGCGCATCCTGGGAAGCGTCGCGCCGTTCGAGATAGCGCAGCCAGCACAGGACCAGCAGCACCGAAAAGGGAATGCTGAGCATGCCGAACAGGGTGATGCGCGGCGCATGTTCCTTCGCCTGTTCGAGCGGCAGCCCCGTCATCAGCGAGATGGCGATGGTGATCAGCGGGGCGAGCACCGCATAGAGGATGCCGCCGACCAGGATCAGCGCGAGCGTCTGCGGCTTGAACAGCGCCGAGATCAGGTTGAACTTGCCCGCCGTGTCGGTGCCCGGCAGCGGCTCCCGGATCAGGTAGAGGCGGATGCCGGTATAGAGGATACCGAAGGCGAGCAGCAGGTAGAAGCGGCTGTCCGGCATCATCGGCGCGAGGACCAGCCCCGGCAGCGCGAGCGCGAGGACCACCACAAGGGCGAAGACCGCAACCTTCAGATAATCGGCGCAGCGGGTGAGGAACGGCACGCGTGCCGGTGCCTTCTCCCCGAGCCAGGGATAGGCCGGCATTAGCGCCGCGCGCATGTGCCGGTGGATTTCGACCGGCGTCACCGGGCCGCGATAGGGGCTCGGGCCGGCACCGTTGGCGGTGGCGATTTCGGTGCGGGTCGCGCGGAACAGCTCGCCCTCCGCCAGGATCCGGTCGCGGGTCATACCGCGATTGCCATGGTGATAGACGCTCGGCTGAAGCGAGCGCCGTTCCATATAGGGCGCGATCGGTGCGCGGGAATCCGGTGCGGTCACTGCGTCGTAGAGCGGCCCGGTCGGGTCGAGCGGGCGCTTGCAGCAGCGCAGCATGGCGCGCAGATCGACCCCGATCGCCGCCTCGAGCTGGCCCCAGAAGACGCTGGGCAGGCCGTCGAAATTGGCCTCGAGCACGAACAGCGGATCATAATCCTCGCCGGGGAACACGCTCATCGACAGGAAATGGACCGACGGCACGCCGGCCATAAACCAGGCATAATCGCCCGGGCCGCCGGCACTCGCCGCGGAGCCGTTGTCGTGCAGCCGGTCGATCAGCGCGGAAAGCTTGTCATGGCTTTCCGGCTTGACCTCCAGCGCCACGGACAAAGTCGTTTGTCGCATCCGGCCGCTCCCCCGTTCGCGGGGTCTCCCGCGCCCTGTCTCTGCGAAACGGGAAACGGGCACGCCCCCCCGGACGTTACGCCCCCGATTCGTCGGCTCTACTATGTCACAGCTTTGCGCCGTGCACAGACAAACAAGGCAATAGGTCGACTTCCGGCGCCATCTCCGCCCCCCATCTCCGGCCCGCGACCGGGGCCGGTCGATTCAAGATACTCCCTGCCCGCCTTAAGTCCTCCTTCAAACCAAGGAGGTGCCCATGGCCGCCATTTTCCCCAACATCCTGCGATCGGAGGCCTGAGATGCCGACGGTCCCCACGGAACAGAACCGCACCGGCATTGCCGACGTCACCGACGCGAAGCTGCAGCCCGGCGATTATTCGGGCACCGGCCTTCAGGCGCTCGGCGCCGGGATGCAGCAACTTGGCGGGGTGGGCGCGAAGATCGCCGGCGACGTGCAGCAGCGGCAGGACAGTGACGACGCGTTCGAGATCAAGAAGGCGTGGAACGCCTATGCCGAAGGTGCGCGCAGCATCCGCGCCGATGCGATCGGCAAGTTCGATGCCGATCCCCCCGGAATGCTGCAAAGGATGACGCAGGACTATGGCGGCCTGCGCGACTGGATCCGCAGCGGGATGAAGAACGATCGCCAGCGCGGCCAGTTCGATCAGGTGATCGCCGAGCGGTTCGATTACGACCTGTCCGGCGCGCTCACCGAGAGCGAGCGGGCGCTTCAGCGAGGCCAGGACCAACAGAGCCTGTTGCTCGAACAGAATGCGGCTGACGACGCGGTCGACAATGCGGACGATCCGGCACTGTTCGACAAGCATCTCCATACCGGCGCCGAATCGATTGCCGGCCGGGCCGCGGCGCGCGGCGACGATCCCGCCGCGATCGACCGGAGCGTCACTGCCTATCGCTCCGGCATCCAGTGCCGCGCGCTGCAGAATGTCATCGACCGCGACCCGGTTGCAGCGGCCAACCGCTATCGAACGATACGCGACGGGATGACCGCCGCCGACCAGCAGACGGCGCAGAAGGAGCTGTTCGAACCACTCGCCCGCGCACTCGGGGCACAAGATGTGGACGGGCTGCTGCCGCCGGTCGAGATGGAAGGCCCCGCCCCGCTCTCTCCCGAACAGCGCGCTTCGGTCGCCGAGGCGATCGAGGCGCAGCCCTGGACTGACGCCCGCAAATATTATGCACGCGAGGATCTGGCGACGCGGGGATCGCTCGAAGACCGGCAACGCAAACAGGCCACCGACGCGGCGAAGGACAAGGGCCTGGCGATCGCCGAGCAGCTCGGTCCGGATTTCACCTCGATCACGCAGCTTCCGCCTGAGGTCCGCCGCGATCTCGACGACGATACGGCGCAGACGCTGGGCCTGATGGCGCAGGACAGTCTCGACGGTAAGCCGGTCGCCCCGAACGGCGTGACCTCGCTGATGATGAACCTCATCGCGTCGCAGAACCCGGCGGCGTTTGCGAAGGAGGATCTGCGTCTGGTGCGGGGCAAGGTGACGCCGGCGGAATATGAGACATTGGTGAGATTACAGCGGGGTCAGGGCGAGAGCAGGACTTTCGGCAACGATGTTACTCTGCGGCGCGGTCTCCAGACCGTTGCCCTGCAACTTCAACCACAAGGGGCAGCGCACACGCGCCCAGCGACGGATCCGCTCCTCGCTACGTCCGGCATTCCAGAATCGGAAGCACCGCCCGCACCGACTCAAGCACAGAATATGCAGCAGCCAGCGAGCCCGAACCCTGTCGACCAGCAGTCCGACGATTCCGTGAAGGCTGCTGCCCCGTATGTTCCAAGCGCGAAAGCTGTGCCTTCGAATATCTTGGCAGGCACATTCACGAACGACCCCACCTTTGTCGCCTTGATGGCAAGCAGGAAGCAATCGGACCTTGCTGGACTCGAGCAACGCTACCGGGCCCTGAAACACGGCCTTGAAGATGCCGTGAAGGACCTGGGGAAAGCGCAAGACAAGCGGAAACCAAATCCCAAGGAAATCGCGAACCGGCAACAGAGGGTAGACGCACAGCGACAGCGTCTTGCCGCAGCCGCAGTCCCGCTTGTCTCCGCCACAAGATCGGAGCGGGCGCTCGAACAATATTTCATCGGGAAGGACGTGAACATCATCGTCGGAGATCCGGCCGGCAAACATGGATCGGTGACATTCGATAGTGAGAGCCGAGTCAAATTCCCGCCGGGTTCCACAACTGCTACGTATACGATCCGCGGTCCGAACTATGCGTTCACCAACCCGGACGATGCCGCCTATGATGCCATAGCGCTCACCAGGGCGATCACGGGAGCACTCGGCGATCCCAATGAGAAGGCGGGTTATGTCGTCAAGCGCCCCGACGGTAGCTTCGGTTATGAATATCAAAGACAGATCGAAGGACAGCAGCCGCTGTCCAAAATCTATGCCTCCGGCATCGAAGATAAAGCCACCACCGATCCCACACCGAAAAATGCGGTTGCAATGTGGCATATCCACCCGGTCGGCGGGATCGGGAACGATGCCAAGAATGTCTATTTCGGCGAGGGCGACGTCAAAGCGCCGTTCGAAGCGGCACGGAGTATCAGTGCGACCCAGTTCGACGCCTATGTCGGCGCTTCGGATGGAGGCGTGCGGGTTGTGCGCCACATCCCTTCATCGTACAAAGAGGGAACAAACGGGGTAGACCTGAAGCCCAAAGTGTACCAAATTGTCGGGCCCGGATATATGCGGTTGAGGTAGATATGAAGAACATCATTCCGTTCGCCTCCGCGCTTCTGATCTGTGCCTGCGCGACGGATCGCCTATCGGACGGCGAGACAATGGGTGCGGGTGATATCCTGACCGTTCCAGATCTTTATAAGAACTCAGGCCGCTATAATCGCAAGACAATCAGGGTCGTGGGGTACCTCGACACCTGGTTGGGCCGCGGAAAATATCTGATCCGCGACAGCACCAAGGCATCCTGTCGTGAAATGCCCGATATTCTCGTCAGGCTTCCGAAACGCGACGGAGCGAAACTGGAAAAATTGCTTGGACATGAGGTCGTCATAGAAGGCATCTTCCAGAACGATATATTCCCGGACGGAATAGATACCGGGTTCGCCGAAGCCCTGGGCAATGAAAGATTTTATGGCCCGGTGAAGCGCGCCAGGATTATCGAGGCAAGGCCCAGAATATGCCCCGATATTAACAGGGGGCCATGGATCGATCCCAAGGCGGAATAGTGGGTAGCCGGGAGTGTCGATGGGATTCTGGTGACAAGTGCAACAATCCCCAACTGTCATCAAGATTCCGCAGCAGAGTAAAGGGGTTATTGCACCCGTCACCGAAGACTCCGATATTCATCGAAGGGCCTATATCGCATCCAGCAAGGCAAACCTCACGCACATCTTGGCATCGATCTGCCCGACAAGACTGGAAATCCGGTGACGTGCTCCCCTGAGTGTTACCACTCAGAGATAGAGTCCTTGCCCTTTGTGCGGGCTGGTTGCTGACATGGCAACGGCCATGGGGGCATGCCCCCATGGCCGTTGGCCGGCGATCTCGGCGGGAGTTTTTCCGCCCAGTTTCGAGTGCGGCCTGACATTGTTGTAATCGTCCCGCCAGGCCGCCAATATCCGGCGCGCATGCGCCAGTGACCTGAACAGCGTCTCGTTCAGACATTCGTCGCGCAAG